>JBGZBU010000042.1:0-13147 GCA_041844835.1 Anaerovoracaceae bacterium | reverse complement strand
TTCAAGATATGGAAGTATAGAAATTGATTTAAAAGAAAGATAGCTGATATGAAATCGCTTTATAATTAACATTAAAAAAATTAGACTGTTTTTTATATCATATACTTGACATTAGAGGGTAAGACGAGGTTTTATGTAAAACCGAACCTTATGCAGATGCACAGTAGCTATTGCGTAACCGATCCGAAAGGAACAATAGTCCTTGAGTGTGGCAAGATGCTTGAGGATAACGGATATGAGATAAAAATCTTAAATACCATTAACTTTAAAAAGAGTATGAAGTACAATCCATTCGCTTATCTTAGAAGCGAAAAAGACATACTCAAATTAGTTCAAACAATCATTGCAAATACGAAAGGAGAGGGAGAAAAAGCAGGTGAGGATTTTTGGGTAAAAGCGGAAAAGCTCTACTATACAGCTCTTATAGGTTACATCTGGTATGAAGCTCCAAGAGAAGAAAAGAACTTTGCGACTCTGCTTGATATGATAGACGCTTCAGAGGTTAGAGAAGATGATGAAACCTATATGAATCCAATAGACAGACTTTTTGAAGCACTTGAAAAGAAAGAGCCAACACATTTTGCAGTGAAGCAATATAAAAAATACAAATTGGCTGCGGGCGCTTCAATATCATTTTTCCTTTTAATCGGGATGTTTTGCGTCAATGTTAAAATCGGATTCCTAACCTTGGTTTGCTTAATTTTTATTTGGTTTTGTGTATTCCTTATGGTAAATCAGTCTAAGAAAGAAGTTGCTCGTGAACACGCTGCGATTACTGGGGTGAGCGATGCTCTGGTAGACAGTATCAGAGGTATACCTGTGCTGCGCAGTTTTCCGATGGCTGATACAGGGGTCGTGGAAGAAATTCATTCCGGTTTAAAAGACTCTTCTGAGGAGCTTAGACTTGCTCAAGTACATTTTGAGATAGTTTTTGTTATTTATTCAAGGATTTTTACGACTATTATTAATCTTTCAAGCCTGCTTGTTACGCTGTTTTCTTGTTATCTTTGTACCAAGGGTGAAGTCCTGCTGCCACAAGCACTCACCGTTTCTGCAGCGGGATTTATGATTTTTGGTGGTTTGCGGCAGCTCGAAAATGCGGCGATCCTGATGGTTAAAAATCCTGCAAACATGCAGTATGGACGAGGTTTTGGACATTCCTGAAATAAGCGACGGCGCCCTTGAAATTATCGAAAATCAAGACATTGTCTTTGAGAAGGTAAACTTTAGTTATGATAAGAGAAATCCGGTTCTAAAAGACATATCATTTACTATTCCTCAAGGCTCAAATACAGCAATAGTCGGACCTTCGGGCTCCGGAAAAACTACAATTATCAATTTGATATCACGTTTTTATGATATTGATAGTGGAGAAATCAGATTGGGGGGTAAGGATATACGAGATTATAGGGTTGAAAAATTGCTTAAAAATCTTTCTCTTGTTTTCCAAGACGTCTACCTTTTCCAAGACACCATAGAAAACAATATTCGCTTTGCAAATCCCGGTGCAAGTCATGAAGAAGTGGTGGAAGCCGCGAAAAAGGCGCATTGTCATAATTTTATTATGGAACTTCCAGATGGCTATGGCACGATGGTGGGTGAGGGAGGAAGTTCCCTTTCCGGCGGTGAAAAACAGCGGGTTTCTATTGCCAGAGCGTTACTCAAAAATGCACAGATCATTCTTTTGGATGAAGCTACCAGCTCGGTTGATCCTGAAAATGAATCTGAGATTTTGGCGGCTATCAAAGAGTTATCCAAGGGACATACGGTAATTTCCATAGCTCACAGACTTTCCACCGTGAAAAAAGCCGATCAAATTTTGGTAATCGATGATGGTAAATTGGTACAGGAGGGGAAGCATAACGAACTGATTAACGAAGAAGGTATTTATTCCGCATTTATCAATGCAAGAGAACGAGCAGCCAACTGGAAATTATAAAGACGGGGGGATTTTGGAAAAAGTCATAATAAACTACCCGGTGAAAATTTCATCGGGTAGTTTATGGGAGGTCAGTATCACAGATTAAGAATGGAAAATAAACTTGCGTTGACAAATATTGAATTGTAATTTATTATTAAATATGAATTCGGTATTGACACGGAAAGAGGTGTGCTATGGCACAAGTACTAAAAGAAGAAGTAAGAAACAGAATACTGGATGCGGCGGAAAAAGTGTTTTATGAAAAGGATTACAGAGGTGCGAAACTTACGGATATCGCGGATGAAGCAAATATTCCGGTAGCATTGATTTATACATATTTTAAGAACAAAGAAGTTTTGTTTGATGCGGTAGTAGCTTCTGTGTATGTAAATTTCGAGTCAGCTTTTAATGATGAAGAATCTTTGGAAAAAGGTTCCGCTTCTGAAAGGTTTGATGAAGTGGGGGAAAATTATATACATAAATTGTTGAAAGATCGTAAGAGACTGATTATTTTGATGGATAAAAGCTCAGGCACAAAGCATAAAGATGCAAAACAAAAGCTTGTTTCCCAAATGCAGTTTCATATTGAAGTAGGTTTAAAAAGACAATCCCAAAAAGAATATGACCCGATGCTTGCTCATATCTTGTCTAACAATTTTACAGAAGGGCTGCTTGAAATAGCAAGACATTATCAAGACGAAAAATGGGCAAAAGATATGCTTAAACTGATGACCGAATGTTATTATAAAGGAGTGGAATCCTTGTAATAGTAAGGGACCCGAAGGTTTTTAAGCTCGAAAGCAGGCTTTGCTTGACCGGCAAAGTCTTATTTTAAAAACCAATATTGAATTAAAATTCAATATTATTCAATTTTGAAAGGAGAGATTTTCATGCCTGAAAAAGAATTAAGAAAAAAAGTGATTGGGAAAAATGGCTTAGCGGGTTCGCTTCTTGCTTTAAAAATAGTATTTGATTTGATACCACAGATCTTACTTGTATATTTAATTAGTTCCTTAATCACAAAAAATCTTAGTGAAGATAACTTGAAGTATATTTTCCTCGGTATCTTTACATCATTTGTGTTAAAAGGGATGTTTTATTATTTTGCGACGAAGGTTGCTCATGAGAAAGCATACGAAAAATTAACAGAACTTAGGTTAGATATTATCGCTCATCTAAAAAAACTGAGTTTAGGATTTTTCAAAGAACATAATACCGGCGAGCTTACTAATATTGTTCAGCATGATGTAGAGCAAGTGGAGGTTTACCTTGCTCATGGGCTACCTGAAATAATGTCAGTTACGCTTCTTCCTGTCATCATTTTTATAGCAATGATTTTTGTAGACTGGCGTCTTGCACTTGGAATGATTGCCGGGGTTCCACTCATGTATTTGGTAAAAATTGTCTCACAGAAAACAATGAATAAAAATTTTGCTATTTACTTCAATCATGAAAATAAGATGAGAGAAGAATTGATGGAGTATGTAAAAAATATCTCTGTAGTTAAGGCTTTTGCTAAAGAAGAGGAGATTAGTGAAAGAACATTGAAAACGGCAAGAGAATATATTTACTGGGTCAAAAAGAGTATGGGTGCCATAACGATTCCAATGGGACTTATTGACATATTTATGGAAATTGGAGTAGTTATTGTCATGATTTTAGGAAGCATATTTCTTTATTATGGAGAGATAACAATGCCTAATTTTATCCTTGCAATTATTTTATCGTCTGCTTTTACTGCATCCGTAAGTAAGACGGCTACATTGCAACATTTTTCTATTGTGTTTAAAGAAGCATTAAATGCGATTGGAAAAGTTTTAACTGTTCCAATTCCAAATAAAAAGATAAAACAGGGTTTAGAATTTGGAGATATAGAATTTAAAGATGTGAATTTTGCATATGGAAAAGATAGCTTTGAGCTTAAAAATATTAATTTGACTTTTAAGAAAAATAGTTTGAATGCCTTTGTAGGAGCAAGCGGCTGCGGAAAAAGTACGGTATCTAATTTGCTGATGGGATTTTGGGATACGGACAGCGGACAAATAAAGATAAATGAAAAGGATATAAAGAGTTATAGTCAGGAGAATATTTCAGAACTTATCGGTAGTGTTCAGCAGGAAGTTATCCTTTTTGATTTAAGTATATTTGAAAATATAGCTATCGGTAAAATAGGAGCAACAAAAGAAGAAATAATCGAGGTGGCAAAGAAGGCAAGATGCCATGATTTTATTTCCGCTTTACCTAACGGATATGATACAAGAGTTGGAGAAATGGGAGTTAAGTTATCAGGTGGAGAAAAACAGAGAATTTCCATTGCGAGAATGATACTCAAAAATGCACCGATTCTGATTCTTGATGAAGCGATGGCAGCGGTTGACAGTGAGAACGAAAAGCTCATCAGCGAAGCAATTAATGATTTAAGCAAGGATAAAACAGTTATTACAATCGCTCATCATTTAAATACAATCAGAAATTCGGATCAAATTATTGTTATGGATAAGGGAATTGTTCTTGACACGGGAACGCATGAAGAACTTATGGGTAAATGCGATTTTTATCGTGAGATGGTGGAAGCACAGAACAAGGTTGACAGATGGAATTTGAAAGAGGAGAAACGAAGTGTTTCACGAGCAAAAAGCGAAGTGGATTGCGAGTGTATGGAGGTGGTAACAGAAAATGCTTAGGGAAATGTTAAAACTGCTCACAAAAACAGGTAAGAGAGATTTAGCCATATCAAGTATATTTTTTGCACTTTATGGGGTAAGCTCCATAGCTATGATTGTTATTGTCTTTTTTATACTGTTTCAAATATTTGGCGGAACAAGTTTAGAGAGTATATATAAATATTTTATTTCGATTGCCCTGCTTGTTGTATTTAAAGGTATTTGCAATATGGCTGCTGATATGAAAAAACATAGTGCAGGATTTGACATTGTTCAGCAGATTAGAGAGCGAATGATTATAAAGCTGAAGAAATTCAGTTTGGGATTTTATACCAACGAAAGGCTTGGTGAGATAAACACCATTCTCCATAAAGATGTTGATAATATGTCCCTTGTTGTCGGACATATGTGGTCAAGAATGTTCGGCGATTTTTTAATAGCGGCAGTGGTATTTATCGGTCTTGCAAGTATTGATATAAAGCTGGCACTGATAATGGCTGTATCTGTTCCTGTTGCTCTTTTATTTTTGGTTATGACAATTAGAAGCTCGAAAAAGATTGAGAATGAGAACAACTCCGCTCTTTTAGATATGGTGAGCTTATTTGTTGAATATGTCAGAGGAATCCCCGTGTTAAAGAGCTTTTCAAACAATAAAAGCTTGGATAGAGAATTGACATCAAGAACAAAGAAATTCGGAGAAACAAGCAAAAAGGCCTCAAGATTTAAGGCAAAGCAATTATCTGTATTCGGATTTTTACTTGATATGGGGTATTTGATGCTTCTTGTGTTTGGTGTGGTGTTTGTGGCAAATGGCAATCTAAAGGCATTTGATTTTATCATCTTTGCCGTTGTTTCAAAGGAATTTTATAAGCCGTTCGCTTCTATGGAGGGGCATTATATGTACTATGTTTCGGCGGTAGACAGCTACGGAAGACTTTCAAGAATTTTATATGCAGATGTAATACCTGACAATGCAGATGGTATTGTTCCAAAGCAAAACAACATAGCTTTTGAAAATATCGAATTTTCTTATGAACGAGATGAGTTTAAAATTGAGAACTTGAGTTTTGGTATTGATGAAAACACGATGACTGCACTGGTTGGCGAGTCGGGAAGCGGTAAGACGACGATAACCAATTTGCTTTTAAGGTTTTACGATGTACAGCAAGGGAGAATCACACTCGGCGGTGTGGATATTAGAGATATTCCTTATGATGAACTTTTAGATCGTATCAGCATTGTTATGCAAAATGTTCAGCTGTTCGATAATACCATTGAGGAAAATATTAAAGTAGGTAAAAAAGGAACAACAAAAGAAGAGATAATCGAGGCGGCAAAGAAAGCAAGGATACATGATTTTATTATGAGTTTGCCGAAAGGCTATGAAACAGATATAGGAGAAAACGGCGGAATATTATCAGGCGGACAAAGACAGCGAATTTCAATCGCAAGAGCCTTTCTGAAAGATGCACCGATTTTAATCCTTGATGAAATGACAAGCAATGTTGATCCGGTCAATGAATCTTTAATACAGGATGCCATTACAGAGCTTGCAAAGAACAGAACTGTAATTGTGATTGCTCATCATTTAAGAACGGTTCAAAAGGCTGATCAAATCCTCGTATTCCGAGAAGGAAAGTTGCTCGAAAAAGGAAAACATGACGAACTTCTTGAGGAAGATGGATATTATACAAAATTATGGAAAGCTCAGCACGGAGCATATCAAATCTGCAATTGTAAAACGGATTAATAATTACTATAATAAAAAATGAGTATGGAATGAATAGCGATTAAGTAAGGGCATGTGCATTCGGTCGGGTGAACAGGAGGATTGTAATGTATCAGTTTGCAGTTTACGAATATCCGTTCGGATATTTAAAGATCGGTCATGAGGGAGAAAAAGTTGTTTGTCTTAAGAAAAAAGATGAGGTGACGGATTTTGGCAGGAAAAACGAATTCACGGATAAGGTGTTCAAGCAAATTTTGGAATATTTAGACGGAAAAAGAAAGGAATTTTCTTTTGAATGTGAACTCAGAGGAACGGAGTTTCAAGTAAAAGTATGGAAAGAGCTTGCGAAAATCCCGTATGGCGAGACCAGAAGTTATAAAGACGTGGCAATCGCAGTGGGAAATAAGAACGCTGCCAGAGCCGTCGGGCTTGCAAATAATAAAAATCCGATAGGAATCGTATATCCTTGCCACAGAGTAATAGGCTCAAACGGAAAGCTGGTCGGTTACGCGGGCGGATTGGAGATAAAAGAATATTTACTTAAAATGGAAAAAGAAAATATGAACAATTTCAAGGAATAATCATTTTCAAAAATTAATTACTTGCAGGGATTAATCAGTTTCAATGTTAATTAAAAGAGGAGGGGCCAACTCGCAGCCCCTCCTCAATTTCATTATTTGCTTTTTGTACTCAATTCCTTTGCATGTTTTTCCACGATAGTCTTAATTGTATTGATTTTTTCCTGAATTTCCTGAGGAATATCGCCTGTAATTTCATCGGTGAAACCGTTCCATCCCGCGTTGTCCCTATTCCATTCAGGATATTTTTCAGTGACATCGGTAGCGGGATAATCAATTCCGAGCAGGCAAACGACATTTCCGTCTTCGTCATACACGGGAGCAAATGCCGACCAGCAAGCTTCATCGCCGTCGCTCCACGCGGATCTCGCAGCAGAAACTTCACCATTCCATGCTTCTGCAAACTGCACTTCCGCATCATATACCACTCCCCAGTCCTCAGGCTCTTCAGAGCCGTCGATAGTCAGCATGAAATCCCCGTTAGGGTCTCCCTTCATAGATGCCTTTTTATCTTTTATAGGCATTATGACGTAAACATACGTGGCAGCGGACTCTTTGCGAATGCTGTCAAGTTTTTTCTGCAGATTTTCAAAATTGTCGTGATCGATGCTTTTCCCTGAACTTATAAGTTCGGCATATGAATCGGCCCAAGCGGTGTTTTTTACGGATTTGGAATCGGAATCATCGCAGGCTGTCATTATGAAAACAAGCGATATAGAAAGAAATAATAATAAAATTTTTGATTTCATCGGAAACTCCTTCCTTACATTACGATAAACTCGGTGTGATTATACAAAAAAAAATTATAAGTTGCAATTATCAATTTGATGAAAATTTCGATTGATTGCTTCTTGCATAAATCGTAAATGAGATGGGGATTCTTGATTATAATCGGCAGCTGTGATATAAAAGCATTATGAGTAAGACAAATGCGATGCGGTTGCTGGATCAATTAAAAATAGAGTATGAAACGATAGAGTACGATGTGAGCGACGGTTTGCTTGACGGTCTCAGTGTGGCTGCAAAAATAGGAGTAAGCACGGAGATTTTGTGCAAGACTTTGGTTTGTCGCGGACAAGGCGACTGCCTGGTCTATGTGATTCCGGTGGAGAAGAATTTGGATCTTAAAGCGGCAGCAGCCGCGGCGGGGGAGAAAAAGATAGAAATGTTGCCGCAGAAAGAGTTAAAGCCTTTGACGGGATATGTGCACGGTGGGTGTTCACCGCTTGGTATGAAAAAAAATTTTTCTACATATATTGATGAAGCGGTTATCGATTTTGAAAGTATTATTGTGAACGGCGGAAGTATCGGAATGCAAATCAAACTGAACCCGCAGGAATTGCAAAAAATCCTCGGTGCTTTTTTTGTTAAGTTGTGATTTCTCCGCGACCAGGGTGAATTGGCGATAATCGCGAGAGGGGAGCATTAGTTCATGTAAGTGAATGGGTGATGAAAATGAGGAGAAAAGATAGAGAAATAACATCTTCGGATAAGATCGCGGAAATATTGAAAAATGCTAAAATCCTGCGTTTGGGTTTGTTTGATGCGGAATACCCATATATTGTTCCAATGCATTATGCATACATATATGATAAAGGAAATATTACCTTATATATGCACTGTGCAAAGGAAGGGCACAAGTTGGACCTGATTAAGAAAAATCCCAATGCTTGCGTTGAATTGGAGTGCGGTGTGGCGCTTATTCCGGCAGGCGATGAGGCATGTTCATATGGATCCGCATATGCCTCAATTATAGGGTGCGGCAAGGCTGAGATCGTCAGAGATTATGAAGAAAAGGCAGCAGCGCTTAAACTGCTGATGCTCAATCAAGTCGGCAGGGAATTTGAAATAACAATAAAAATGACCTCCGCGGTGGAGGTCATTAAAGTATCGCTTTCTTCATTTACCGCAAAGGGGCGCGAAAATTAAAGAAAATTTGACGGATATCGGCGCCCGTTCCTTAGAGGCGCACCTGACAAAATGTTTTGGTACTCTTGCTGTAATAATACAGCAATCCCTTTTCAATGGTGACGCTGTCGATATCAACTTCTTCATCCGTTTTGAATACAGCATTGCCGCTTATATCGAAAATTGTCAAACCGCCGATTACTCTATCTTTTTGAAATGTTACTATCAGATATTGTTTGTCGCCGTCAGTCCACTTTTTAGTATAACACGGGGTTTTTCCGAGTGTTTCCTCGGCATACAATTTTCCGCCGAAAACTTCATATACACCTAATGATGTGGCATCACCCGCTTCTTCCCATTTGGATTTAACTCCGTCGGCAAGCGATATTTTGTGCGCGCCGTCGGGAGCCGTATAATAAATGAAATCACCGTCTCGTTTGAATTTATATGCGAATTCACCTACTAATACAGTTTCATTAGTCTTAATATTTATCTTATATATTGATGTCACGGTTTGAGGTGTTACCAGACCGTCCTTTGGGGTTCCAAGATGACCGGTCGCATAAAGCCAGTCGCCGAAAAGCGCAAGATTGTTCGGGTTGTTAAACTGCGAACCGCCGCCGGATGTGGATTGAGGTCTATTCAGGCTTCGCTTTGATCCGTAATGATAATCTTTATTCCCTATCTGTCTGAAATCCTCATCGCCGACTGTTTTTACATAAAGATTGCCTTCAATCGGCGGGAAATATTGTACTCTTTTAACGGTTGTATGTTCGTCCATTTTTATGTGATCTATTGTTTCGGTGAGATCCACTGTTTTTCCTTTTTCATCAAAATAATATTTTTCATTATGTCCCATGACGCCGCCGCCTGCGCGAAAGCGCAAATATACCTTTTTATCATCGGGATCAAGGCTGAGTGACGGATTTTCGTAGTCATTATTATAAAAATTGACAGGCAACTGAAAAACTTTCATGGCGGAGTTTATTTTGTTCAGAGGAGCACGCATAATTGTGCCTTTTTTCCCGCTGTAATAAACATAACCGTCACTATATGAAATGGCGTCAGTATCAATTTTTAACAGAGGAGTTATTTTTTTATTATCCGAATCTATTGTGAGTCCGTTTGCAGAAGTATAATTGTACTTCCAACCGAAGTGATTTACGGCATATTCCCATGTCAACGGAAAATAGCGAATATTTCTGAATCGAAGCAGCGGATATTTGTCCAATGAATCATATGCTATCGTTTTTCCGTTTATCGAAACGGGATCGGTCGAAACGATAGCCGTAGCGGTTTGGGGATTTCTCTTTTTCTGAGTGTATGCGAAATATGACGCAGATATCTCGCTTTTTTGTATTTTAAGCGGTTCACCGGTTTTCCATTCGGTTTCAAGGCCTAAAAATCTGCAATTGTGATATGTCATAGGAAAATAAGTAATTCCGTTATATGTTATCAATGGATATTGTGAATACGCATTTTCCATTTTTTCTCCGTTAAGACGTACCTGAAACTTTGGAAGCTCGACTTTTACTTTTGCGGCAGAAGATTCGCGGCTCGCATCGGCAACAAGATTTGACGGAAAAAACAGAAGCGCCAATAAAAGAACACTTATGCACATCCTAAAGATCCTGGACATATATTGCACCTCCAATTCCAAAAATAAAAACGATCAGATAAAAACGATATAGCAAGAAAAAACGACAGAAATCTTTCCGTTCCGCATCCTCTGACAAGAAAATACGGTATGCGATATACAGATACATGCACTGTATTTATCCGCCATTGCACCTCAATTATATGTCGCGCCAATTTGCACTGTCAATATATCTCACACGGTTGTAATCAGCTTGTAATCAGGTCGTAATCGGTTATAAACAATTATAATCAAGTAATGTAGATATTTTATAATCATGTCCATCTTTATATATCTCTAAAGAAGATTTGGGAGAAAGCATGAGCTTAAATATATCCAAATAAAAATCGGAAATAACAGCCTTGTGAAAGGATAATGTCGGATAAGTACAAATAAAAGTTGTAGCTGTTTATCCTTGACGAATGCCAAATTGAGTACTTGAGAAAACGCTTGCTGATGTAAAAAATATGAAAAAAATGTTAGAAAAAAACATTGGAATAAATTTTCCATATGGTTTATGCTGTATGTGGAGTAATTTGAAGCGGATAAGGAGGCTTGTTATGAGTGAAAATTGCAGTCACAATTGCAGCAGCTGTTCGGAGAGTTGTGCTGAAAGAGATGTGAATAATGATTTTTCGGAGCAGCTTCATGAATTGAGCAGTGTAAAAAAAGTGATCGGAGTTGTGAGCGGCAAAGGGGGTGTCGGGAAATCCCTCGTTACATCTATGCTTGCAATTCAGATGAATAGAAGAGGGTACAAAACGGCAATTTTAGATGCGGACATTACCGGTCCGTCAATTCCCAAGGTTTTCGGTTTAAGAGAAAAGGCTGTGAGCAGTGAATTGGGGATTTACCCGGTCACATCAAAAACAGGAATTGATATAATTTCCGTCAATTCTCTGTTAGAGGATGATACGGATCCCGTTCTTTGGAGAGGACCTATTATTGCGGGTCTCGTTAAGCAATTCTGGACCGACGTGATATGGAAAGATATAGATTACATGTTCATTGATATGCCGCCCGGAACGGGAGATGTGCCGATTACGGTATTTCAATCGCTTGCATTGGACGGAATAGTTATCGTGGCATCACCGCAGGAGCTGGTTTCAATGATAGTGGAAAAAGCGGTGAAAATGGCGGCGTTGATGGAAGTTCCGGTTTTGGGACTGATTGAAAACATGTCGTATTTTCTATGTCCCGACAACAATCAGAAATATAAAATATTCGGCGACAGTCATATAGATGAAATCGCCGACAGTTACAATTTAAAAGTTCTTGCAAAACTGCCGATTGATCCTAAATTCGCGGAGGCGTGCGACAATGGGGAACTTGAATTGTTTGAAGGCGAATTTTTGACGTCCGTTGCGGAGGTGCTGGAAGAGAAAGAAGTAAAAAAATAAGTAAAAAAGCTTGACAGGCATTTAAACATATTATATGCTTATCTAGCATGAAAAATGCATTCGGGACGCTTAGCTCAGCTGGGAGAGCATCTGCCTTACAAGCAGAGGGTCATAGGTTCGAGCCCTATAGCGTCCACCATTTGGCCTGGTAGTTCAGTTGGTTAGAATGCCAGCCTGTCACGCTGGAGGTCGACGGTTCGAGCCCGTTCCAGGTCGCCATAACGACAGCTGATAATCTCTTTGGTGCGAGCTGATTAGCTGTCGTTTTTTTAACTTTTAATTTGCAGGCAAACTCAATGAACGGTCGGAACCGGAAATTAAAAAAACAGTGATTTCCAATTGACAAGGTTTCGTTGAGATGGTACTATAAGCAAGCAGGCTTTTGAGCCTCTTTGCTGGTGTAGCTCAACTGGTAGAGCAGCTGATTTGTAATCAGCAGGTTGGGGGTTCAAGTCCCTCCACCAGCTCCAAGCACGTTAAAAACTGAATATTACTGATTGGTATTGATATTTTGAGTAGCAATCACATGGTGTTTGTCGAGGGATTCCCGAGTGGCCAAAGGGGGCGGACTGTAAATCCGTTAGCTGAGCTTTCGGTGGTTCGAATCCACCTCCCTCGACCAAAATAAATGCGGAAGTGGCTCAGGGGTAGAGCATCGCCTTGCCAAGGCGAGGGTCGCGAGTTCGAATCTCGTCTTCCGCTCCATTTTTTTGCGGATGTAGTTCAATGGTAGAACGTCAGCCTTCCAAGCTGATCACGTGAGTTCGATTCTCATCATCCGCTCCATATGTGGGTCCATAGCTCAGCAGGATAGAGCAACGGCCTTCTAAGCCGTGTGTCCGGGGTTCGAATCCCTGTGGGCTCGCCAATTTACTACGGTGGGGTATAGCCAAGTCGGCTAAGGCAACGGACTTTGACTCCGTCATTCGTAGGTTCGAGTCCTGCTACCCCAGCCATATGACCCATTAGCTCAGTCGGCAGAGCACTTGACTTTTAATCAAGGTGTCCCGCGTTCGAGTCGCGGATGGGTCACCAAATTTAAAAAACTGCTGTTGGCGGGATCTTTTACGGAGAGGTGTCCGAGTGGTTGAAGGAACTGGTCTTGAAAACCAGCGATTCCGTGAGGGGTCCGTGGGTTCGAATCCCACCCTCTCCGCCAACTGGGATAGTGTTGGCAATAAAATAATATTGACAAATCGTACATGTATTGTTTACAGTTTTCATAGACATGGTAGATGTAATTTGCCGCCCATGTGTATCCTTTCAGATCCGAAAACCCCATTTTTGATTCCGCCGTAACACTTCCTGACAT
>JBGZBU010000041.1:0-3733 GCA_041844835.1 Anaerovoracaceae bacterium | reverse complement strand
GTCTCGGTTTTGGATGAGTTGTTCACGCCGTCAGCTCCGTTGCTGCCGGACGCAGTGCCGCCTGCCGCCGATCCGCCTGATGAACCGCCGCTGCCGCCCGAACCCCCGGACGGAGGATTCGGAGTCGGAGTATCGCCCGCCGTCAGCTCTTTTGCCGTGAAACTTGCGCTGTTAAACGCAAAATCCGTAATCTCCACAGTCACGCCGTCAAGCTTAACATCCTCAGGAATGAGCCAGCGCTTAGTTCCGTGCCATTCGCTTCCTATATTTCGGTCGCTTGACTCATCCATCACAATCTCCTTTTTTTCACCGCTCTTTACATACGAGAGCGATATCGAATAGACTCCGCTGCCGTGCCCGCCGCCGTCAGCCATTTTATCGGAAACCCGCTCAATGGCAAACATCCTGGTTGCGCTGTCATAAACGGCCTTTTCCACCTTCGGCGCGGTTTTGTCCACTATAATCTTGTGCAGCAGGGTTGTAGGTTTTTGAGGGTTTTTTACGGATCCCACCTGAATTACGGCATCATAGGCGCCCTCTTTAATCGAACTCCCGCTCCACTCCCAGTCCGGCTCGGTGTGACTCCTCGGAGAAACCAAATCATTATTAAAATTCTTAACTCCGCCGTGATTATTGTATGCGAGCGCCAAAGGATGCTCTCTTGCCGTATCTTCCACCGCATATATGCCGAATTTTACAGTTTTATAGCACCTCACGAATGTTCCTGTAAATCGTAATGAGTCTCCCTTGCCGTCATTATTCGGTGAAAACGCAATCCTGTTTTTGTCATATTTTATTTCACCGTCGGAATCTTTATATTTTCCGCACACTTCATATTTGCCGTCTACATCGGCTGCAAAATGCGTAAAGTCCGAACGCTTGTATTCCGGATCGTAATACATCGGTTCGCGGCGGTTTTCGGACAGATTGTATATGCTGTCTTCGATGGCGGGAAGTCCATCCCAATCCCCCTTGAACGCAACGAACGGAATCGAC
Source organism: Anaerovoracaceae bacterium (assembly GCA_041844835.1). Classification (GTDB taxonomy): domain Bacteria; phylum Bacillota; class Clostridia; order Peptostreptococcales; family Anaerovoracaceae; genus CAUUCX01. The sequence goes on along the minus strand of JBGZBU010000041.1, from coordinate 2,737 downwards.
AAATTGATCCCCCCGTCAATCGCCTCAAACTGCGTGAATCCCTCTACATAATAGCCCTGAGGCTGCAGTTCGTTTTGAGCATCCGCGCTGTCCGCAACATCTACATCTATATGGACTTTAATTTCTCCGCCGGCGGGAACTTCCACAATCTCGCTCGAATCTATGTTTTTAAGCAATTCGTTTTCCAGCGTGTACCTGCCGCCGTTTACCTTATCCGTTGTAACAACAGTCACAGGCTTAAATTTATAGGAACGTGAAGCGTCAAGATTGGAAAGAGTAATATCAAATCCGAATTCATCACCGACATTGCCGCATAACACCAAGCTTCTGCCGTCATCACCTTTGAGATAGACCTGCGATTTAGTCGCCGCAAGCAGATTCATAAGTCCCGCTCCTTGCCCGCGCGGGGAGATCGGGGCGGAATCGGTTCTGATCGGCTCCGCCGTACACATGAGCATATTTTTTATAAATGTGTATTTTTCTGCGCCCGCAAGTCCGAGCGAATCCGCGCGTTCGCTCATTAGCGCCACGGCGCCCGCTACATGAGGCGTAGCCATACTCGTTCCGCTCATCGTTACATATGCGCCGCTATTGATTGTAGAAAAAATACTGCCGCCCGGCGCGCATATCTCAGGCTTCAAATCCCCGTCTACCGACAAACCCCATGACGAGAACTCTGACAATTTGCCTCCGTCAGGATTTTGGATTTTTGAAAATTCACTGCCTATTTTCAGCTTAATTCCTTCCCCGTTTGCAATTTTTTCTTTCAAAAATTTTCCGTCATCATGCCCGATGAACACTGACGGTATGGCAGGGAAAGGATTCGAGACCTGCATGCTGACCAACTGATTGCCTCCGTTTTCGTCATTATAAATGACAACGCCGCTCGCGCCCTGCCTGTTTGCATTAAACACCTTTTGTCCGAAAGTGAGATCCGCGCCTCTTTTTATGAGCGCAATTTTCCCGTATAACGCCGCTCCGGCGGAATCCACCTGTTTTTTGATCTCCTCCTCGGAACCGTAGCCGCAATCCACAACCTCCATATAATTTGTCATTGGCGCCGCGGGATCATTAAAAGCCGGACCGGTTCCTTTTTTATACAATATCTTTTTATCCGGATACGATTTTATCTCAATGGCTTCGCTGCTTATATACGTGTTGTCACATGAGGCGACCGATAACGCAAGCGGCGCGACCGCGGGCGCATCAACCAGACCGTAGTCCGGAGCATACACGGTCGGACGCACTAAAGCCCCTCCCGATGCACCCTCATTTCCGGCAGCCATTGCAACGACAATCCCCATTTTTTTTGCCGCATCAAGTGCCACAAGCGTCCCGCTTTCCACCGTCTGGAGATCTCCTATGCTGCCCAGCGGATTGCCCAAACTCATATTGATGCTGTCCGCTCCGAGTTTTACGGCATCTTCCATTGCTCTTATGTATGTATCCGGGCTTGTTGATTTACCGTTAAAAACCCTCATCGCAAGTATCTGGCATTCCGGAGCGATACCTTTCACGATATCGCCGTTGGGTGACGGCGTATCCGAATTTGCTCCGACTATCCCCGCGACATGCATTCCGTGAGAGGAGCCGCTGCTTTCTTTTACCGTAGTATTATCACTCGCATAGTTATATGCAAACGGCATTTTTTCGGATAAATATTTGCCATAATTTATTTTTGCATTGCTGAGCAGCTCTTTCATGGAATTTTCATCTTTGATTTTAGGTGTGACATCATCGCTTATCCTCATCGCCGGATGCTCATGATCAAAACCCGAATCTATTACCGCCACGATTTTCCCTGCGCCTTTGTATTGACTTGATATCTCATGCAGCTTGATTAACTGCTCACTGTCTATATCTCTTTTAGAGCGCTGCCTTGAAATATTCGCCGTCGGAACCGCATATTCCACGCAATATTCTACAGATTTTACCCCGGGCCGAGCAGCCACTTTTTTCGCATCGCCATAGCTCGCATCCATGGCAAACCCGCAAAACAGCAAATTATATTTTGCAACTGTTTTTACTTTTATGTTTTCGGCATTCAACTCCGCCAAAAAAGCATTCGTAAAATTATCGCACGCACGCATAAAATCGTATCTGTTTTTTTCATCGACTCTATCTGCCGGAAGAATATAAACGGGATCTTCCAAAATAACTATAAATCTTGCCGTATCATCATCTGAAAGCCGCCCGCCCAGTTGCGCTTCAAGCGCGGCGAGGGAAGGATTTTTTGATGCTTCCACGCTGAAAGGAGATCCGGTCACGTCAGCCATCACATTGCCGCTCCCAAACACAAACACAATTATCAAAAACGGAACCAGCATCTTCTTAAACATTCTCCAACTTACTTCCATGTCAAAAAACCTCCCAAACCTTTCATACAACGCTAAACCCTGATGATTACACCTGCACGCATTACATCATGACAACAGATTCCGGCATGACTCAACAGTTGCTTGATATCGGCAACGCCGCAATGCTCAACCTCCACATCGTTGAGCATACAATGAATGTAACTATTACATCATGATTTCAGCGGAAATCATGATATAGTGCGGCATGTGTATTTTTGCCGCTCTTGTGACATCTCAGGCGACAACGTGCTGTTTCAGGCGATAAAATCATCGCACGGCACTCATTATAATAACCGCGCATAGAGTGAACTGCCGCGGTTATTGTATCACTTTATTGATTAGATAGCTATAGCTTACTAACCATAATATAATATAAATTC
>JBGZBU010000040.1:0-28079 GCA_041844835.1 Anaerovoracaceae bacterium | reverse complement strand
TTCTTTAACAAATTTTTTGTCCAAATTTTCATCGCCCGTAACAAAAACCGCATTCATGAGTGAACGATACGGAATTTCAACAGGGGCTTTATACAATTCGCTCGAATCGATGTAGTTGTAAAGCTTCGCCGATTTACGCCTGTTGATTTCTTCAATTTTTTCTATGCCGCCCATGTCAATTATGTATTTAAAAACCTCTCCCGCCGCATAAATTGTAAAGCACGGAGGCGTATTGTACATCGAATTGTTTTTAACATGAATATTATAATCCATATATGTCGGAATGCTTTCCGGATTTTCGCCAAGCAGATCTTCACGAATTATAACAACGCACATCCCCGCCGGAGCTATATTTTTCTGCGCTCCCGCATATATCAATCCGAATTTTGAAATATCGACCCTCTCCGACAAAATGCACGACGACATGTCCGCGACCAGAGGAATTCCTCCGGTATCCGGAGCATCCTCATATTTACTTCCGTAAATCGTATTGTTATACGTTATATGAACATAATCTGCGTCCTCTCTGAAATCCTTTCGCCCAAGACTCGGGATATAGGTGTGCATTTTATCGCTTGAATCTGCTGCAATTTTGACGTCGCCGTATTTTGCGCATTCCTGCGCGGCTTTTTTTGCCCACGCCCCAGTCACGACGTAATCCGCTTTTTTGCTTTTTTTGAGAAGATTCATCGGAATCATTGAAAATTGCAATGTGGCTCCGCCCTGTAAAAACAATATTTTGTAGTCATCCCCGATATTCATGAGCTTTCTGAGATTGCTTTCCGCATCAAGGATTATGCCCTCGAATTCCGCCGATCTGTGGCTCATCTCCATTACCGACTGTCCGCATGACTCATAGTTCAATATCTCAGCGCCTATTTTTTCTATGACTTTCTCGGGCAGCATGGACGGTCCCGCCGAAAAATTGTAAACTCTTTTTTCAAATTTCATCATAAACCCCCTATATAATTCATGCGAGCCGCGCTTTTCCCTGTTCCCGCGGAATCGAAAATTTCGGAAAAGAATCGCAGCACATTTCAGACATACAAGCAAGTGCAAATCGAGTTATTCAAGTAAATGCAAATCGAGTCATTCTCAGCGATTATTATAACATCTGTTTCCAAACCTTGTCGAGTATCAATGAAAGTGCTATAATTATTTCTAATTCGTTTGCGTTTTTGTGCGCGTCTGCTCGCGGGCTTTACGCAGCAGCGAAATAAAAAATTGTGAGGTGATGCGGATGTTTAATATTGCTATACTTAATAAAATTTCGGAGATCGGATTAAAACGCTTTACAAGCGAATATTCAATAAATGATGATATCGACAAATCACACGGAATTCTGCTGAGGAGCCAGGACATAAACGACATGGTGTTTTCGTCGAATCTTTTGGCGATAGCGCGCGCGGGCGCGGGCGTGAACAATATCCCCGTAGACAGATGCTCCGAGCACGGGATTGTTGTATTCAATGCCCCGGGTGCAAACGCAAATGCGGTAAAGGAGCTCGTGCTCTTGGGCATGCTCATGTCCTCACGCAACATCCTGCCCGCAACAAACTGGGTGAAAGGCCTGAGTTTCTCCGAGGATAATCCGATAGGTCCTCAGGTTGAGGCGGGCAAGAAAAAATTTCTCGGAAGCGAGCTCGCGGGGAAAACGATCGGCGTTATAGGATTGGGAGCGATCGGTGTGCTGGTTGCAAACACCGCATTGAAACTCGGAATGAAAGTAATCGGATACGACCCGTTTCTGACGCTGAAAGCAGCACATGAACTCTCAAACAAAATCAAAATAACCGAGCAGATGGAGCCCCTGCTTTGGCAGTCGGATTTTATCACGATGCACGTGCCGGCGACAAAAGATACGATAGGAATGATCAATCAAAGCAGCATAAGCAAGATGAAGGACGGTGTCGTCATACTCAATTTTGCAAGAGACACTCTTGTAAACGATTCCGACCTTGCAAACGCTCTGAAGTCGGAAAAAGTGGCCACATACATTACGGATTTTCCAAATGCCGCCGTCATGGGCATGGACAATGTAATAATCACCCCGCACCTCGGCGCTTCCACCGCGGAGGCCGAAGTTAACTGCGCGATTATGGCGGTTGACGAGCTGCGGGACTATTTTGAAAACGGCAACATATCGAATTCCGTAAATTTCCCGGATTGCAGTCTGGGGCGTCTTGACACGAGCGAAACCTCACGGATATGCATACTGCACAAAAATGTACCCGCAATGCTGGGAAAAATCACGGGGATTATAGCCGAGGCGAATATCAACATTCAAAACCTCCTTAACAAGAGTAAAAAAGATTATGCCTATACGCTGATAGATGTTGACAGCGGATCCAATGAAGATCCGATTATAGAGCAGCTATTCGGCTACGAGGGCATAATTTGCGTAAGGGTAATCTCCGATTCCGGAAATAAAAATGTCTATCAGGACGGCAAGTTGGTCATCGGCGAAAAGCATTAAATGCGGAAAGCATTGGGCGGAAAGCATTGGCTGCGGGGAATGATCTATTTTTTTTCTTCGGTATCCCAGAAAGCTCTGTTGCAAAGCACGCCCAGCACCAGAATCCACGCTAGAAAATAGAACCAGAACAGCAGCGCGACAATCGAAGCGAACGAACCGTATATAAAATTATAATCCCAGACATAACGCTGAAACAGCGCATATATAAGAGTTATTATCATCATCCCGATCGCCGCGAACACGCTGCCCGGGATGATTTTTTTATACGCGATCCGCTGATTGGGAAGGACATAATAATTGTAACTTATCATCAAAAAATAAAGAACCAGCCCTATCGGCCATCTGAGAATGAACCATATATCCGCAATGTCCCCGGCGGACCCGCCGCGAAAACGGATCGCCGCCAAGGCTATATGGAGCAATGATTCGCCATACACCATGATTATGAGTGCAAATACAAATGTGATCATTGTAAGCACAATAGTTTTTACCGCGCGAAAACGCTCGACCCAGTACCCGCCGGTGGTTTTGCCGGACGAGATTATATAATTCGTTATCCTCGCCATCGAAAACTGCGCTCTTGACGCCGCCCACAGCGCGGCGCCGATCATCAGCAGATTTATGGTTCGGGGCGGCGTGTAATTCAGCATGTTTTCAATTCCCTCGGTAAGCTTCAACGCCCCGCTCTGCTGCATGTATTTCCCCGTAAGCTGCTTAATTATGTCCAGCGACAGATCAAAATATCCAAGCAGCTGTGTAATAAAAATCACCATCGGAACGACGGATAAAAGGAAAAAAAATCCGAGTTGCGCGGCAAATCCCTGATAATACGGATCTTTAAATTCCTTTGCCGCTATAATTATCATCCGTCTCAATCTTTTCTTGCTCATTTCACATTTCTCTCCCGCAATTTCTCGTGTAATATGCATAGAGCCGCCCCCCTGTGGCTGATTGCATTTTTCTCATCCGCGGAAAGCTGAGCAAAGCTCGCATCTTTTCCGTTTGGAATAAAGAGGGGATCATATCCGAAACCTCCCTCACCGTGCGCCTCCATAGCAATAATGCCCTCGCACTCGCCTCGAGCGACTATTTCGCCGCCGTCCGGAAACAGCATTGTAATGACAGATACGAATTTTGCGCCGCGCTCGCTGAGAGGCACATCTTTCATTTCATCAAGCAGCTTGAGATTTTTTTCGGAATCGGTGGAATTTTCCCCGCCGTAACGGGCCGATAAAACTCCGGGGGCCCCGCCCAGCGCATCAACGCACAAGCCCGAGTCGTCGGCAATAGTAATATGCCCCGAAACATCCAGAATATATTTCGCTTTTTTATATGAATTTTCTTCAAATGTGGATCCGTCCTCATCTATTTCGACAGGCGGAATGCCCGCATCATCTCTTGAAATTGCCTGCATATCAAAATCCTGCAATATCTCTTGCAGCTCCAATATTTTTTTCCGATTTCTCGAAGCCACTATTATCTTTTCCATTTCGGCAACACCTCTTCACATATTATACACCATTTTACAAAAAATCTCCTCATGAACGATTGTCCCGTTTACATCACTTTCCGAACTCAAATCAAAAGAAAAATCGATTTCATCACAAACATAGCGGCGAGATGTGCAGATAATCCCTTGGACCGTCCACGGTTTCCGTTTTTCCTTTGTAAGGGCCACCGTATATTCATCCGTTCCATTCACAATATAATCAAAGCCCATTTCTCCCGAGTCCCCCCAAAAGTTGTGCTCGGTTCGTCCTGAACCTCCTGTAAATTCCAAGGTATAATCTTTCCCGTATTTTTCAATGAGTTGAGGATTGTCTGTCATGTATTCATCTGCCGCGATTTCATCACTTACCAATAATCCTTCGGAATGAAGGCAACCCGAAAAAATGCCCATAATGCAGATGACAATTGCAGCTATACCTGTTTTTTTCATAATATTTACCTCCAATTAAATGAAATTCCCTTTGAATATGACTTTATATCCCAAATATTGTAACCTGTACTAATTTTCCCATTCAATTCAACTCGATAGTTATCGCGCATTGCGTTATCAGGAAATCTTAGTGCAGCGCCCATAATGATATCTTCCTTGTTAGCGGGATACAGCTTGAAAGCCGTCAGCCACCAATACCCGGATGAAGATCTGGATACAAACGGCGGCAATTCCCTCTCCTTCCCTCCATTCCAAAATTTATGTTTGACCTTGGAGAATTTTGCAGCCATTCCGATATATTCACCGGCTGTCGCAGCACGGTACCACTTTACATTTTTAGACAACACTTCTGAATCCTTTAGGCTTGAAAACAGCATATCAAATGCCTCTGTCCCCGTTCCCCAGGCACCTGCGCACTCCATTTTTTCAAAATATTGAGACAATGTCATTACAGCGTCCAGAACATATAAACCTATCTCCCCTCCGGCTGTCGGCCCGTATTCACCTTTCCAGCATTCAAGCCGCCAGGTCTTCTTTTTGTAATCGAAAATACAAGGAAGCGCATCAATTTCTATGCCAGGAACGTAGTTCATGTATTTATCAAACAGATCCATATAGCCGAATTTTCTTTGCCATCCGTCTTCCCTTGCATAGAAATAATTGGCGTTTCTGTCATATTCAAAACCGAACTGCCATAAAACATAATTGGCTGCGGCCACAAGGTCGAGACGCCCGAAACGTTTCAGATCCTTATCTTCCGGCACATACCGAATGCCTGATGCAAGTCCGTAAAAGTCTATCGAATTTGCCAGGTTGTTCGAGCAGTATACATACCAGTTAGCCCCGTCCTTAGCGATATCTTCCTGCGTAAATCTGTGGGTTTTCGCATCATAGAAGCGATTCTGAGCAAAATAAATTTTCAGCGTTTCATCCCAGGTATATCCGGTGTAGTTATTGGCATTGTCCAGTCCGGAGAAATTTATATCGGTATAGGTATTCGTCAGCGGATTGCCCCAAGGGTCATAAATGCTATGTGAGCGCACCTCACCGTCGGCATCTACGGCAAAGAGCGTACTTCCCAGCAGACTGCTTCTGTACCAGACCTTGCCGATAACATTGACTGCTGTATCGCTTGCGATGTTTTCGCCATACTCGCCGTCAGCATTGGCTGTTCCTCTTGCAGTACCGTCGGCATGGCCGAACTCGGCGGAAATTCGGGTTCCGTCTTCGTCATATACATAGCGCTGAACAAAGCTGCCATCCTCCGTCACCGGAATATCACGGTTTGCAACGGACAGATAATCCGTCACATAATGCCTTGTCACAGTCTCAAAGTCATTCTGGACAACGGTACCGATTTCCGTCTCCCAAGATCTTTGCCGGGTTGCCCGCCCGTCTGAGAGAGCCTCCGTATAGTCGGATATATACCTGCTGCCGTTATTCATGCGTGAATTTTGATAAGCGCTATTTTTGTTTTTCCGCACTTGGGTATTCTTAATTCGGATCCCCAGCGCATTATAGGTGTGCTGCTCTGTCCATCTTGGGTCTCGCCCTTGATTAGGCGATTTTGGGCATTGTAAGTGTAGGATATAAAACCGTTCGGCGAAACCTCTTTCAAGAGATTTCCGACAGCATCATAACTGTATGTGGTTGTCCCGTCAGAGCCTGTCTTTGTCAAAAGCCGATTCTGCTTGTCATAGGCATAAGTGCAGTGCCCGTCGGAGAGCAGGTTGCCGGCAAGATCATAGGTGTAATTGACAGTCTTTCCTTCAATGGAGGTCTTGACAAGCTGATTGCTCTTGTCGTAATAATAGCGGACATTCTCATCGCGCTTGTCGATATCCACACCGCTGCGCTGTTCGGATTTCAAATTTCCTGCATCGTCATAAGTATAGAGAATTGCACGCCGGGTAGAGTTGTCTCCGGCGACCTCTTTCAGGAGTGTCAGGAGACCTGCCGCGTTGTAATCGTACTCCGTAGTACTTCCGTCGCTGTGACTGGCCTTAATGATTCTTCCTTCGGAATCACGAGTATAGCAAATATTCTTCCCGTCATAGTCTGTCAGAGAAGATATATTGCCGAGCAAATCATAAGTCCTTGTGACAGCCTTTCCGTCCGAATAGGTAATGGACAGGCGATTGCCCGCCGCATCGTAGGAATAAGTCGTCGTGGTGCTGTCTTCATTCGTAACCCGAATAATACGACCCAGCGCATCATAAGCGAAAGAAACCGTACCGCTGCCGTCATGTGCCGCCGTAAGATTGGAGAGCCCGTCATAAGTATATGCAGCCTCGTCGTCTTTATCCTTGCAGCTGACGGGGCGGTGCAGTTTATCATAGGCATAAGTTGTTTCCATGCCGTTTTCATCAATTTTCTTTATGGGATTGCCTTCTTTGTCGTAAACATAGGAAGTCACATTTCCGGCAGGTGAGATTTCTCTCAGCAGATTGCCGCCGGCATCATACATGTATGCGGTGACTGCTCTGCTGCCGCCTCCGCCGTCAACAGTGACGGATGCGGGTTTCCCTAAATAATTGTACGTGTACTCTGTAAGACCTCCCTCTGCATTCTTTTCACTCGTCAGCTGTTTTAGACCGTTATAGGTATATTCTGTCCGATTCTTATTCCCATCAATAACTGCGGTTCGATTGCCGACGAGGTCGTATTCGTAGGCGACAGCGTGGTTAAGCTGATTGACCTCTTTCACCAATCGGTTCATACTGTCGTATTCGTATTTTACCCATTCATTTGCCCGATTGGTGTGCCGGGTAAGATTCCCGTTGGCATCGTACAAATTTGTATAATATGCACCCAGTGCGTCCGTGCTTTTAAGCAAATTCCCTGATGCATCATAAAAATATGAAGTTGTCGCACCCAACTGATCTGTTGCTGCGGTTATGCGATTCATGGAATCGTAAACATAAGATAGCGTACCTGATAGCGAATCCGTAATAACCAGTGTATTGCCGCTTGGGTCATAAGCAGTTACTGTGGAGTTGCCCTCCTGATTCGTGATCCTTACGGGTCTGCCAAGTGCATCATACTCCGTCTGCCGTGTATAGCCCTCCGCATCTTTGATTTGTGTCAGCTGATAATTCTTATTATAGCTGTAACGAGTCGCATTGCCCTCCCGATCTGTATATACCGACACATTTCCCACACCGTCGTAGACATAAGTTGCAGCATTTCCAAGTCCATCCGTTTCGGACTTAACCCGATTCGCTTTGTCGTATTCACGTTCTCTTACCGTATTGGCATCAATAGTGATTTTGATGTTATTGCCAACTGCATCATATGAATATCCGTTTACATGCCCCTCCTCATCGGTAATGCTGCTTGTCCTGCCTAGTGCATCGTAGCTATACGCTCTCACATTGCCGTTTTGATCGGTATGACTCCTTAGAGTGTTGTTCGCATTGTATTGGAAGATTTCATCACTGCCGTCAATATAAGAAATTTTTGAGATCAGATTGTTTGCCGTATAGGTATAACGAATCTCGTTCCCGTTCGGATAGGTCATTCGAGTGACATTCCCATTCTCATCAATATCATAGGTCGTTGCATTCCCCTGATTGTCCTCAAGAAGACTTGCCATATAGTTAGCATAATTGCTGGTGGTGATGCCGTGATCGTCCTTAGTATAGAGCAAATTGCGATATTGGTCATAATGATATTCCCTCACGCTTCCATGTGTATTGGCATAAGTGTTGACAAGGTTTGTGTCATCATAGCTGAAAGTATGTGTCGTTTCAACGTCTGCATTGATGAATACCTGCTTGGTTACTCGCCCCTTATCGTCATAGGTGTTCCGAATATATTCTTTTTGCAGGTCGGTATATGTGAAAAAGTAATTGCCGTCAATCATGTTTACAGGGTCGGCTTCTTCAACATACTGTTGCAGGGCATCCATTGAAACGTAATTTTCAGAAAGCCAAGAGAAATTGACCCAATTGGAGACATGATTCATCTGCTGCATGATAAGCGCATAGGACAGATTGTTTTTTTGGCGATAAACAGGTCCGCCAATCCGCCCTTGTTCAAAATTGTGCCATAATCCAGCTCTATTTCGGTTTCTGCAACAAACTGCTGCGTCCAAATCCAGTCCTCACCGTCATGTACATCATTATCCGGATCTGTACATGGTGTTTTACCTCTGCCCGGATACCCCTGCGGTTGAATTGAGATCTTCAGACTATATTTGTCAGAATCCGGGTTTGCACTGACAGCAGGTTTTCCATTGATACTCCCCGTCCAATAAATTGTGTAATACCCCGATCCAAGCGGATTGCCGCTTTCATCATTCTGAGCATCAATTCGCACTTCAGCAGCGGTAGCAACGCCGGCTGAATATGTCAGATCCGATGCAGGCGGCACAGTATACGACGCACAAGGGTCATGAGGAACCATTGCACCATCGTAGCCGAACAATTCTTTATTTCGAATCAACCAGCCGAAATGCTCATTATTCACAAGGACTTCGATGGACACTTCTTGTGTAAATTGAACATTAAAATTGATTTCAACTTCACCGGTATTGGGATTAAATTCCCCGTCTTCAAGCTCAATCGCTTGCGCTGACATTGGCTGCATACCTGCTAAAAGACAAACCGTAAGAATGAATGAAAGAACCCGACTCTTTAATTTTTTCATCCTCATTCCCCTTTTGTAATTCGTATTATCTTTTTGAAATTCAACTTTTGTTGATCCTTGTGTTCTGCTGAAACCTCCATAACCTGCAAATATGCCTTCATTGATCTGCTCTGAAATCCTCTTTCATTTTATCATGGTTTTCAAAATAGAGATATAGTGTTGGAAGCATATTTTATCAGTCTTTTCTATGATTGACATTTCCGACCCGGCGTATCGCCTGAATCGGAAAGCGGAGATAATGACCGTTATCGGGATTACCGCGCAGCATCCCAGGGCGGATATGCCGATGCACATGATTTCCTGCGAAAAAGCTTTTGAATTTATCATATCCAAAAAATTATATTCTGAAATGAACTGAATCATAAGTGCCATGAATTCCGCCATATAGATATAAAAAAGCGTGTGTATCGTCGTTCCGAGTATATCACGGCTGATGTTGATTCCCGATGCGATTAATTCTTTCCTGCCAAGCTGCGGATTATTGAGGTGTATCTCATACAGCGCTGACGTTATCGACAAGGACAAATCGACCGCCGCGCCGACAAGAGCCATGAGAATCACGGAAATCTCGACCAGCATCATGGATATCCCGATATTTTTCTCATATCCGTTTACTTCCGCAATTTCATATTGCGCCGGACTGATACCCTGAATGTTTGCCTGCATGCCCGTCAAAAGCAGCAGCGGAATCAGCGCGATAAAAACAATTATTACCGCGGCAAAAGCTATTCGAGTTTTGGCGTTGAAGCCGTTTTGATAAAAAAGCGTGACCGCGGCAATGATTACAGCGGCAATCTCCGTTACAGCAACGGGATTTAATCCCATGCTTATAAGAAACAGCGCCGCCATGAGCAGCATCAGATCAATCCCCGCGGTTATAATCGCCTTTGCGCCTCTGTTGCTGCACAATACAAGTATTGCAATTATTAAGATTGCCGTCAAAATTACCAGCATTTTTTATACTTCCCTTTTACTTTTATGTATTTCACTTATACTGATTTCTTTCATCTTTTTATTCACCCATACTTTCATTCGCCGCCGCACCGGTTTGCAGTTTTTTCGCATGCGTAAACAGCCTGATCGACACGAGCACAGCGACGGGCATTGCAATAACGAGGCCTATGCTGCCGATCAGAAAGCGCGCGACATCGAAAAAAACGTTATATCTGACAATGGTGAAAAAATGTATTCCGTTTTTCAGCGCCAGGATGAAGTATGGCATCCCTGCCGCAAGATTTGCAAAAAGCATGACGCTCAGCATGGTCCCGAGGACATCGTCACCGACATGCCTGCACGATTTAAGGAGCGCTCTCGCCCCGATTTGCGGATTCCTGTCAACAAGCTCTGCACATAATGCAACCATCATTACAACCACATCCATGATCGCGCCCAGCCCGGCGATCAGCATCTCCGCAAGAAAAATCATCCGGGCGTCCTTTTCTTCGTACGGCTGCATGAGATAATCCATGAAATCATAATCCACATTGCTTGCGCCGAGTGCAATGAGCGAAATTACTGAAACGGCACAAACCGTGAGAAACACTGCGATCAGAGCGGCAAGAGCCTTTCTGCCGAATCCAAGCACCATGATCAGCAGCAATGCGCTCACGCACAATATCAGCGGAAAGATCAGTATCATCAGATTGATCCCCGAAACATAAAGTTTCAGCACAGCCGTGAATAACAATATGTTTATGATCAGACTGAGCAATGTAAACAAGCCCTGACGCCTGCCTATCAGCAACATCAGAGCCAGCATCAAAACAAAAATCGCCGCAATGTATTTATCCCGTTTCTGACCTGCAATAACTCCGCGCAGCATGACTCCGCGATCACCGCTTTCATCGGCGACAGCGATTTTTTCCACGAAAACCTCATTGCCCTTTTTGTATCGGTCGTCGTACACTCCGGATGATGTGCAGTCATTTTCGAGAAAGACACGCTTCCCTTTGTATTCACCGTTTTTAAACAAAGCGGTGATGCGCTGATGACAATATGTCTCGATTTTGCCGTCCTGCGTCGGTTTTTCCCCCGTTTTTTGCGTATCAACGCTTTCTATATACGCGATATTTTTACCGTATTTGTCATAGACAAAATAGTTGTTGAAGGTAAAAATTATAACAGCCGCAGCGATCAACAAGATCAGCGCATTGAAAATTTTAGGGCGCAAAATTACTTCTCCCTTTCTATTTCATCCGTTAAACGTTCAATTTCATCAATGATACTTCCGATGTAAGCAATGGTCTCTCTAAGCGGTTTTTCGCTGCTTATATCGACCCCTGCCGTTTTCGCGAATTCGAGCGGTTTCAGCCTGTCTCCGCCGGAAAGAGCGGCAAGCCACCTGTCAACAGCAGCATTCCCCTCGGCGCCGATCATCTGCGCGACCCGGGTTCCGATTGTCAGCCCCGCGGAGTATGTGAAAGAATAAAGCCCCATATAATAGTGCGGCTGCCGCATCCACGTGAGTTCACAACCATCCGTAAGCTCTACATCCTCACTCCAAAATTCCCGGAGCACTCCTTTATATATCTCCGACAAATCATCCGCCGAAAACGAACCGCCGGCATCAATTATTTCGTATACCTTGCGTTGATATGCCGCCTCGTGCAGATGCGTGACAAAATTATGAAAATATGTGCGCGCAATTATTTGCGAAAGAATATAACGCCTTTCACGCGGGCTTTCCGCTTTATTAAGCAGATGATTCGCAACTATCAGTTCGTTTGCCGTTGACGGCGCCTCCACGTAATACATTGACGGCTCCGCATCCAGTATGTTTTGCGCTCTGTTGCAATTGTAAAAATGCCCCGCATGTCCCAGTTCATGCGCTAAAACGATAGCTTCCGTGAGCTTTCCCGTCCATGAGATGAGAATGTAGGAATGATTTCCATACGGTGATGCGCAAAAAGCTCCCGTCGCTTTACCCTCGGTATTTACAAAATCAATCCACCGTTCATCAAACGCCTGCGCCAACATGCCCTGATAATCTTCGCCTAAGACCGCCAAGCCGTCTTTTACAAGCGCTGCGGCATCGCCGGGGGTAATCACTTTGTCAAATTCGGGATCGATATCTATCTTAAGATCTGCAAAAGTTATCTTATCGAGTTTGTTGCTTCTCTTTATCAGTCCCGCATATTTGCGCATATGCGGCGCAAGTTCCTTCATGATGATATCTATCTGGCGATCGTACATATCGCGACTTACGCGCTGCTCAAATAAAAGATAGTCAATTACGGAATCATAGCCTCTGAGATCCGCATACGCTTTTTCGGTTTGACAATGCGCAAGATATGCCGCCGCGGTTACATTCCTGTATTCCGCAAGCTTTGAGGAAAATGCCTCAAATCCTTTTCTGCGCATCTCTGTATTATTTGAATTTTCGAGCATTCCCTCAAATATATTGTAACTCAAAGGATGCTCCGCACCCCCCGCGATATAGCTCGGAAACACCATGTCCTGCATCTTTGCCGCATCATATATCCTGTAGAACGCACCGTGTGAGATCCCAAGCCGGCTGAGAGCGGCTTCCGTTTCCGGCGTGAGCATGTGCGGTTTTTCTTCCAAAAGCTTGTTTAAAAAATTTCTGTCATCCTCAATTTTCGCCGCTTCTTTTAGTATGCTCTCATCAAGCGCCGCCAGCGCCGATTCAAAAAAACTGAGCTCAGTATTGATGTGATTGATGGCGTTCACGCACTTCATTTCCATGGCTGCCAGATGATCATCGAGCATGTTTGCCGCGAATGCAAGCGAGGTGTAATGCTGAATTATGACGAGTTTTTCTGCAATTTCCCGGTACTCGGCAAGCGCGGCGTTTACATCCGCCGCCGTAGTTATGGCTCCCAGATACTTCTTTTTGAAATCGGCGACCATTGCAAGCGCGCATTCCTTGTCCGCTTCCCATTCATCATCGGAACCGTATAAATCGCTGAGATTCCATGTGTATTTTTCGTCTGCATCACTTCTTGCGCATAAATCCCTTATATCTGTATTCCTGCACATACTTATCCTCCTAAATCGATTGTAAACATAATCGCTGTCGCTATAGTCGCAATATAACAATATAATCAAAACTAGAGAAACTTCGCATTTACCAAATGGCAGTGTGCGTACCCGTCTTCGTGATAGATTTCAAACTTCCCCCTGACAGTTATTTCAGTTCCTATTTCAGGGAGGATCTGATCTTCTTCGAGGACGAATTCGAGTCCCGCGGCGCAGCAGCCCATTTCATCCGTCACCACACAGGCTGAGTATTGATTTCCGTTTTTGGGGTTTTCATAAATTCCGTATTCCCCTTTTATTTTCACTGTACTGCCCACGTATTGTTTCGGCTCCGTCAGCATACCGTACACCTGCGAGTAAAGCATCGTGCTGCTAAGCCCGGTGAGATCAATGCTTGAGGCCCCATTATCCGCGGCGGGAGACTCCGTTTTTTTCTGTTTCTTCGCGGGGTTCATCGCTTTTTTATCAGCACTCTTTTCACAAGCCGCAGCGGTAAAAAGAATTGCGATCACAAGCATTAAACAAAGTTTTTTTTTCATCTTGCTATCATCCCTCCGCTGAATCTTCTCAGAACAATTCCCGCTATGCAAGCCGCGCCGAAACCGATTATCTGAACCGCAACAATGGTAGATCCGACCGGCGTTCCTATCAAAATGGAGCTCAACATGCCGATAGATGCCGTCAACATCGAAATTACAGCGGCACTTACGGTGACGGCTTTAAAGCTCTTAAAGATACGCATTGCCGAAAGCGCAGGAAAAATCACAAGCGCGGATATCAGCAATGTCCCGACAAGTTTCATGGCAAGAACGATGATCACCGCCACTACAATTGCCATGAGAAGATTGTAAAATCCGACATTCAGTCCCGATGCTTTTGCAAATTCTTCATCGAATGTGATTGCAAAAATCCTGTTGTATGAAAGTACAAAAAAGGTCAGAACAATTATTGACATCACGATGCAGAGTTTTACATCCGCTTTTGACAGAGTAAGAATCGATGTCGAGCCGAACAATGTAGTGCACACATCGCCGGAGAGATTTCCTGAGCTTGGAAAAAGATTCATAAGTAAATATCCGATTGCAAGCGCGCCCACGGAAATCATTGCAATAGCGGCATCTCCTTTGATTTTTGTATTGTTTCCGGTCCTGAGGAGCAATACCGCGCTGATGATTGTAATGAACATGACCGGCAGCATATCGTTCGAGATATTTAAAACGGCGGAAAGCGCAAGCGCTCCGAACGCCACATGGGAAAGGCCGTCTCCGATGAATGAAAATCTCTTGAGCACCAACGTCACACCGAGGAGCGATGAACACAACGCAATCAGCAGTCCGACTATCAAAGCGTATCTAACAAACGGGTATTCAAGATATCTGATGAGGACATCAAAGGTTTCATCCATGATTTCCCACCTCCTCTGCTCCTACGAGCTGTCGCCGGTATCCGCCTTGAATATATTCCTGTCTGTCTCCGAAAAAGAAAGAATCTCCTATGTGCAAAAAATGAGTTGCATGAGACGCGGAAGCAATATCGTGCGAAATCATGAGAACGGTGATCCCGTCCTCTTCGTTGATTTTCTTTATAATCCTGTACATTTCGGTTGTGGCCTTGTAATCAAGTCCCGCGGCGGGTTCATCCAAAAAAAGCATCTTTTGCGCGGCGCAGAGAGCCCGAGCGAGCAGCACGCGCTGCTGCTGCCCCCCGGAAAGCTCGCGATAACTCCGATCTGCAAGCTTTATTATGCCCAATTTTTCCATCATTTCTTCCGCACGCCGCTTTTCACTCCTGCCGTAAAACGGTCTTACCCTCATCCGCCCCCGGCAGCCGGATATCACTATTTCGCGCACGGATGCGGGGAAGTCTTTTTGTACCGCCGTCTGTTGCGGCATATAGCCTACATCGTTCAGACTCACGCCTTCACCCATAGTGATACTGCCCGCAAGCGGAGGCTGCAACCCGAGCATCGTCTTCATTAATGTGCTTTTGCCGGAACCGTTTTCACCCGCAATGCAGATATAATCACCTGAATTTACGCTGAAACTCAGACCCTTGAATACACTTTTCGAATCATATCCGACTGTAAGGTTTTGACAATTTATCAGCGTCATACGCACCCTCTCTAATTCAAGGCTTCCTTAAGAACCTCCAGGTTTTTCTCCATAATTTTTAAATATGTGCCCCCGCTTTTAATATCATCCTTGCTGACGGATTGCATTGAGTCCATTATCAAAATTTTCTGATTTTTGTTTTTCGTATTCTTTACAACCGTTTCGGCAATTTTGTGATTGTCTCCCTCGATGGTCAGGATTGTGTCCAACTTCAGTTCATCCGCTTTTTTTGCCAAAAACGTCACAGTTTCAAAACTTGCTTCGGTCTCGGCGGAGCAGCCCGCAAATGCCGCAAAATAATTGATATCATAATCATCCAAAAGATATCTGAACGGGAATCTGTCGCCGAATATCACGGTTTTGCCCGAAGCGCTGCCGAATGCCTGCTGATACTTACCGTCGAGCTCCTCCAGTTTTTTGATGTATGCTTTCGCATTTTCAGTATATTCCGCCTTGTGAGCCGGATCCAATTCCTTGAGTGCTTCGGAAATCGCCGATGTTATCTTTACCGCATTTTTCAACGACAGCCACACATGCTCGTCTTTCTCAATTTCGCAATCATGGTCGTCATGATCGTCGTGGTCGTGCTTGGAATCGTGATCGTCATGGTCATCATGATCATGCTTGGAATCGTGATCGTCATCGTCATGGTCGTGATCCTTATCATCATGGTCGCCGTCGCAATCGTCATGATCATGGTCATGATGTTCATGCTGCATCCCCTCAACTAATTCCTCATATTTTATCGAATCCGATAACACATCCATGAGATTTACAATTTTCATATTCTTATTTTCTGCATTCTCAAGCGCATCTTCGACCCATTCATCCGATTCGCCGCCGACATAAATGAATAAATCGCAATTTGAAATCTTTAAAATATCATCAGCTGTCGGCTGATAGCTGTGCAGATCAACACCTCTATCCCCCAGCATTGTCAGCTCAACATTATCAACCTCTCCAACAACTTCTTTTGCCCAGTCATACTCGGGGAAAATAGTTGTTACTACTTTGAGTTTGCCGCTATCCGCATTTTCTCCTTTGGCGCATCCCCACATTAGCCCCGTTGCCGCAATCAAAATCAAGCACAAAAACAGTGAAAATATTCTCTTCATAATCTTCTTACCTCCAATTTTCCAAATACCGTAACTACAACAATTCTATCAAATCGGATCAATTCCTGCAATAAAAGCATATATGCGAAACGCTCCGTTCATAGAAAAACAATAAAATAAGCATAGCACAACTTTGGAAAAATATAAATCTCTATATTTCTATATTCAATTCGCTTTATACTTTGCATTTTGCATTTTCTATATTTGTATTTTGCATTTTGTGCTTTGCATTTTGTGCTTTGCATTTTTCACTTTGTATTTTTCACTTTGTATTTTTTCATTTTTCGTTTTGTATTTTGCACTCTGTATTCTATATTTTACTCTCTCGACATTTCCTCGTATTCTATATTTTATTCTCTCAATATTTCCTCTTGTCCCGGGTAATCCTGCAGCGAAATGCCCGCAGGTTCTCAATGATATCAAACCGTTTGTTGCTGTGGGGAGGTAGAGAAGCAAGAGTTGGAGCTATAAAAATTGCAAGATTCAGATAAAGATTGAGATAAAAAATAGAAAAATTAGTGATTTTTTGGGTATAATAAAAAAATGGAATTTATAGCGATAAATAGCCCTTACAGGAAGAACCATAGAACGGCAGTGCGAGATTGCGACATTATGAATACTTGTATTGACTATTTATCCTATATTATCTGCTATTATCCGCCGATTTATGTATGGAAAGGTGTATATTATGAAAGGATTATTTGTTAAATATAAACGTCATGCGCTTATTTTGTTCGCAACCTGGAGCTTTTTCTCCGGTTGCCGGATCTTTTTTAATAATTTTGGAAAACCGAATGGGTTGGATGAAAAATATCCTCTTTTTTTATTAACAATTTCATTGGTCGTCATATACTTGCTGCCAATGATTTTTGTGATTCGCTATTTGGCTAAACGCTTTGAAATTTCTAAAAGCGTTATAAATCTCAGCTGGGTTTTAGGTGTGACCGCTTCTATCTATTTTTCCGAAATCGGGCACACCATCGTAGGGCTTTTCTGGTTAAAAATCGTAAAACCTTCAGATGCATTTATAAGTAACTGGGGTGCCGCCGTTTCTGCCCCGTTTGCTGAAGAATTCGGCAAAGGTTTGGTTATTTTGCTCGCCCTGCTCATTGTTAAGAAAGTCGATCTGAAAAATGCATTAGTTAGCGGGCTGATTGTCGGTTTGAGTTTCCAAATCGTAGAAGATTGCGTATATACTTTTAGAGATATGTTTATTGGCAAATTAGACGGATTTGTCGGCATACTTGAGCGTATCGTTCAGGCCGGTGGTTCTCACTGGACATTCTCTATTGCCTTTGCAATAGGCATAGTTGCTCTTATCTCTAAAAATACCGGTATGTCTAAAATACAGGGTGGTTTTTGGCTGTTTATGTCCATTTTTGCGCACTTCATATTCAACTCTCCTTTCAATGATGGAATTGACTCAAAAAATGGCAATATTACCGTATTACTCTTGTGCTTAAACCTCTGTCTCGCTCTTGCGGCATTCAAAGCAGTTGATAAGATTGAAGCTAATAAGACAATCTGCCTCGCCAGGGAAAACATATAAGAAAGTAAAACAAAATTTTCTTCAAATTTCGCAGATAAGATATAGTGCCGCATTGACACAGAAACAGCAAATATTTTGATTTGCTGTTTCTGTGCTTATAGGAAAATGCAACACCTTGTGCAACACTTTAGGCAAAAAATAGCGACAATAGACGGGTATTTACAGGGCAATACAAAAAACAGTAGAGCCCTTAAGGCTTGCAAACACAAGGCATTAGGGGCTCTATGAGTACCAAAATAGGTGGTGCGGATAACAGGAGTCGAACCTGCATGAATATTATTCACACGGACCTGAACCGTGCGCGTCTGCCAATTCCGCCATATCCGCAAGGTATACGCTGCGTACCTTAATTCAAAACTGCGAAAACTCAATTATCGCCTGAATTCCGACAACTACATAAGGTACGTCAGTCATGATACCATATTTTTATCTTTTTTCCAACCGCTTTGCCGGAATTTTCAAAAATGATTTTGTGAAATCCGTTCGCACGTTCTCAGAAAATCACATTTTTCACTTCGGGAACGGTCTCCGCGATCTTTACGCCTTTTCTGTAGCTTGCAACCACCGGTCTGTTATAATTCAGCGCGTCATAATAATTTTTTGCATCCAAAATTACGAAATTCGCATCATTTCCGACCTTGATTCCGTAGCCGTCCTGAATGTGCAATGTGCGCGCGGCATTTGTCGTGACGAACTTGTAGCTGTCCATTATTTCCTTGTATCCCAGCATGTGCCCGGCATAAAGGCCCATATATACGGGATCTCGCATATTGCCGTTACCCATAGGATTCCACGGATCAAAAACATCGTCCGAGCCGAAGGAAACATTGCAGCCTTCCGCGAGCAATTCTTTTACCCGCGTCAAACTGCGGCGCTTAGGATAGGTGTCGCAGCGTCCGCCGAGGTGAACGTTCACGCAAGGATTCGCTACAAAATTCATCCCGCTCATCTTCAAAATTCTCATAAGGCGTACTACATACGCATTATTGTAACTGTGCATTGCCGTGGTGTGTGATGCCGTGACCCTGTCCCGCATCCCCGTTTCATATGCGCGTGTAGCCATGGTTTCAAGGCCCCGGCTTGCTTCATCATCAATCTCATCGCAGTGTACATCTATGAGCTTGTCATATTTCTGCGCAAGATCAAAACAAATATTGAGCGACTCGACGGAATATTCCCTGGTGAATTCAAAATGCGGAATTGCTCCCGCGGCATCGGCGCCCATTTTAAGCGCTTCTTCCAGTAATTCCTTGCCTTTCGGATAGCTCAATATTCCGTACTGCGGAAATGCCACTATTTGAATATCGATATAATCCCTGAGCTTTTCGCGCAAATCCAAAATCACCTTGAGCGCCGTGAGATTGGGATCGTTGATATCAACATGAGTCCTGACATGCTGTATGCCGTTTGATGCCTGAATTCTCACAAGCTTGCCTACACGTTCCGCGACGTCGTCCGGAGTAAGCATGTCCTTTCGCTCTTCCCAACAATCGATGCCCTCAAACAATGTCCCGGACATGTTCCACCTCGGTTGCCCCGCGGTCAGACAGGTATCCAAATGGACATGGGATTCAACAAACGGCGGCAGCGCCATTTGCCCCGTACAATCAATTACTTCTTCCCCGTCTTTCGCGCTGAGCGCGGCACCTATTTCCTTGAATTTGCCGTCTTCAACGCGAATATCCTGGAGATTTTCCGAATTTTCTATTGATAGATTCTTAAATAGCATTTTTTGCACTCCTTACCGATTATTTTAATTTTCCTGCTTATTCACGCTTATTTTTGTCTTGTTACCGCCTATTTCGGCCTTATTTACCACTTATTTTGTCTTATTTCCGCATGCAAGCTGTCCTATAAAATAAATCAAAGCAGCCACCGCCATTGCATTTACGGCGGCAATTCCCCAGTTAAGCAGGTTTGCTACAATTGCACCGACGATTATTCCCGCCACATTGAACAGATTCACGACACACGGTTTGTAGTCGAGTCTGTAATGCCCCCTATTTTTGAAGAAATCCAGTATTACTATGATTCCTATTGGCGGGAGCGCACAGTTTAAGATACTCAGCCAGCTTACGAAATTCCAGTAAAGCCATATCGCAAGTCCCGTTCCGACGATGCCGGCGATCCACGTGGTAATTCTCATCCTGACTCCGCTTATATTGGAAATCGCGAGTCCGCCCGTGTACAGCGCATTATTGTTGGTAGTCCATATATTTGCTCCCAGCACTAAAATCGCAGGAATTGCAAGCCCTTGAGCGATCATGACATAGAATATGTCGTCCTTGCCCGTGAATGCGCCGCCGACCGCGCCGAAGCAGAACATGAGCGTGTTTCCGATAAAAAATGCGATAACCGTAGTCAGCACGGCAATTTTATTGCTCTTTGCGAATCGGATGAAATTAGGCGTGGCTGTGCCTCCCGATATAAAGGAACCGATTACGAATCCTATACCGGTGAACAACGTTATTTTTCCGGCCGATTGACTGAAAACCAACACAAGCCCGCCGCCGTCGTTTGCCGCACTCACCATGGAATACACCCCGAGAACCACAATAAGCGGAACGGAAATCGTGCTCACAACCTCCAGCGCTTTCATACCTGTTGCCGCCGTTGCCGTCATAAGCAAACCCGCAGCTATCGTCAAAATCCATTCATTTATTCCAAGCAGCTGTGCCGTTGGAATGGAAAACATTGCGACACCGACACCGAACCAACCTATCTGAGTAAATCCCAAAATTAATGATGAAAGATATGAGCCTTTGGCACCGAACGCCCGTCTGCACAAAAGGTCCATATTTAGACCTGTATCGGATCCGATATATGCCAATATGCCGCAATATATCGAAAGTATAGCGCCTCCGATGATACATGCCAATGCAAATCCGCCCAGATCAAGACCGTTTCCGAGTTTTGCACCGACACTCATACTTGCTGAGAAAAAAGTAAAGCCCAGCATTACAAAAAACATCGCACGAAAGCCTTTTCGTGCATCTTCAGGAACCGCTGCTAAAGAATAGTCGAAATCCTGAACTTTTTGCTTATTTTTTGCCGTATCGTTCATAAAAACACCTCCCATGCACACATCCCCCTAAAAAAGTGCTCCGATAGTCGCACTTGATTAGGGATACAATAAAAACATTTGATTATAATTATAGTGTGTCAATTAATAAACCTACAAGCCTTTTGTTTTGTGATTTGTCTTGATTTTGGAGCAATAAAATATAGAAAATACATAATGCATTATTTTTAAAATGGAAGATTCAAACAAAAAATAATGAAAAAATTGAACAAAAAACGGACAATCCCGCGATTGAGATTATCCGAACATTAATATGTGCATCAACATGCAGGATAAATATGCACACCTACATACGCAGTAAATATGCACATTGGCATACAGAACAAATATGCACATCAACATGTAGGGTAAATACGTGCATTTACATACACAGTACTAAAAGCCCAGGTGACTTTTTATAAGTTCGTCTTTCATATTCCACAACTTTTGTGACAAATCGACATAATATGTCTGTGGATTTTCAAAACGAAGCGTCTCATTCCAAAGTGTTGAAATCTGCCGACTGCAATATTCTCTGATTTCATCTATGCCGGGAGATTGATACACACATTTGCCGCCGTCAAAGATCTGCACGCGCAGATTCTTCGCATAAAAGTTCCGTACTTTTTTACGCTTCCATATGGCGTCGGGGTCAAATATTTCGTACTCTTCTCCCGACGGCGCAGGCTCATCATCAAGAGTTATCACATCTGCAATCGCCTTATCGGTTTTGTTGTCGAACAGTCTGTAGACCGTTTTGAACCCCGGATTCGTGATCTTGCCGACATTCTCGCTTATTTTCATTTTCGGAATCATTTTTCCGTCCTTTTCAAGAGCCGCCAGCTTGTACACCCCGCTGAATACCGGCTCCGATTTTGCCGTGATAAGCCGCTCCCCCACTCCGAACGAATCAATTTTTGCACCTTCCACCAGAACTTCCCTTATTATATATTCATCCAACGAATTGGATACAATTATCGAACAATCCTCAAGACCCGCTTCGTCAAGCATTTTTCTGGCGGCATTGGTGAGATATGTGACATCCCCGCTGTCTATTCTGATGCCCATCTTCGCAGGTTTTAATTCCTTAAACGCTTTGATCGCGTTCGGCACCCCGCTCTTTAAAACATTGTATGTATCTACAAGGAGAATGCAGTTTTCCGGATAAATCCTGCCGTATGCGATGAACGCCTCATACTCGGAATCGAACATCTGTATCCAGCTGTGCGCCATCGTTCCCAAGGCCGTAATTCCGTCATCACGCTCGGAAATGGTGCAGGCGGTTCCGATGCATCCCCCGATATACGCGGCACGCGCGCCCTGCACCGCAGCGGCGGTTCCGTGAGCGCGCCTGGTACCGAATTCCATTACGCCCCTGCCGTCTGCGGCTCTCACTATTCTGCTTGCCTTGGTCGCAATGAGGCTCTGATGATTAATTAAAAGCAAAATCATCGTCTCCACAAACTGCGCCTGTATGACCGGCCCGCGCACGGTGATCAGCGGCTCATGCGGAAAAATCGGAGTGCCCTCGGGAATCGCCCAGACATCACATGTAAATTTGAAATTTCTCAAATACTCCAGAAATTCCTCACTGAAAATCCCTTTGCGGCGGAGGAAGTCAACATCTTCATCGGAAAAATGTAAATCATTCATATAATCAATGACCTGTTCAAGACCCGCCATAATTGCAAAACCGCCGCCATCGGGAATATTTCTGAAGAACATATCGAAATATGCTATCTGATCTTTCATCCCGCCTTCAAAATAACCGTTTGCCATGGTAAGCTCATAAAAATCCGTCAGCATGGTAAGATTAATATCTCTGGTCATTCTACTTTTCTCCTTTGTTTCACAGGATAAATCCAATTAAATCAACCTGCCCGCGTGAGCATCGAGGCGACTTTTACAGGCGATATCCGGGCAGTATCTACAGCGACAATTATAGCATATTTTCAGGAATTTGCCACATACGCACGCAAAGAGGGAAACGGCAGAGCTCCCAAGTACGGCAAATATTCCGCTCTCAGATTTATGACTTTTGATTTATGATCTTTGCCAGATACTCCCCCGTATACGATTTTCTCTCACGGGAGATCTCTTCGGGAGTGCCGCTTGCGATGACAATCCCGCCGCGATCGCCGCCGTCCGGACCGAGATCTATGATATGATCGGCGCATTTTATCAAATCAAGATTGTGTTCTATCACGACCACGGTATTCCCCATATCCGTCAATTTATCGAGTACTCCTATAAGTTTATGTACATCCGCAAAATGAAGTCCGGTCGTGGGTTCATCCAATATGTAGAGCGTCCTGCCTGTGCTGCGCTTGGAAAGCTCCGAGGCGAGTTTTATTCGTTGAGCTTCGCCGCCCGACAGCTCGGTTGAGGGCTGTCCGAGTTTGATATATCCGAGACCGACGGCTTCAAGAGTTTCCAGCTGCCGTGTAATCGTCGGAATATTTTTGAAAAATTCATGAGCTTCCTCGACATTCATATCCAAAACATCATAGATATTTTTCCCCTTATACTTGACTTCCAGAGTCTCCCTGTTGTACCTGCGCCCCTTGCAGACCTCACACGGCACATATACGTCGGGCAGAAAATGCATTTCAATTTTGATGATCCCGTCTCCCTTGCACGCCTCGCAGCGCCCGCCTTTTACATTAAAAGAAAAGCGTCCCTTATCGTAACCTCTAACTTTTGCCTCCGACATTGAAGCGAAAAGCTCCCTTATAGGGGTAAATACGCCCGTGTATGTGGCGGGGTTTGAGCGCGGGGTGCGTCCGATCGGAGCCTGCGAAATGTCAATCACCTTGTCAATATTTTCTATACCCTTTATCTCGGCACACTTGCCCGGAATTTCAGATGATTTGTACAGTTCTTTCGCTACATTTTTGTAAAGCACTTCATTTACGAGACTGCTTTTCCCCGAACCGGAAACGCCGGTAACGCACACGAATTTGCCGAGGGGGATATCGACATCCACATTTTTCAGATTGTTCTCCGCGGCGCCCCTGATTTTAAGGCTTTTTCCATTGCCTTTTCGTCTGTGCCCCGGCAGATCTATCGATAATTCTCCTTTTAGATATTTTCCTGTAATTGAATCTGTGCAATCCATAATATCCCGCAAACTGCCCGCAGCGACAACCTCTCCGCCGTGAATCCCCGCGCCCGGACCGATATCCACGATATGATCAGCCATGTGCATTGTATCTTCATCGTGCTCAACGACTATCAACGTGTTTCCGATATCCGTGAGGTTCCTGAGCGCGGACAGCAGCTTGGAATTATCCTTTTGATGCAGACCTATGCTCGGCTCATCCAGTATATAAATTACGCCGGTCAGACCCGATCCTATTTGAGTTGCGAGCCTGATGCGCTGGGATTCTCCCCCTGAAAGGGATCCCGCCGAACGCGAAAGCGTAAGATAATCCAGCCCCACATCCACGAGAAATTTCAGGCGCGCTTTTATCTCCTTGATTATAGCGTCCGCAATTTTTTTATGCATCTCCGATAATTTGATATCCTGCAGAAAAACAAGCATATCCCTGATCGACATATCGGTCAGCTCGGCAATATTCTTATCGCCGACGGTAACTGCAAGAATTTCCGGCTTCAACCTTTTCCCGCCGCACTTATTACATATGTGAGTAGTCATATATTCTTCCATCTTTTCTTTTATGTAATCGGAATTCGTCTCGCGATAGCGCCTTTCCAGGTTATTTATCACTCCTTCAAACGGGTGGTCGCGATATGCCTCGGAACCGTTATTGCGGCTTTTGTAATAATATTTGAGATGCCTGTTTCCGGTTCCATAAAGCAGCTCCTGCCTGAATCCGTCCGGCAAATCCTTATAAGGAGTTTTCATGCTGACGCCGTGTTCCTCTGCAAGCGCCTCTATCATCTGCCTGTAGAAGCTCTGGGTCTCCATAGTCGCGAAAATATTAGAAAGCGCGCCTCCCGCAAGGCTCTTGCTCTTATCGCTGATTACAAGATCTTCGTCGATTTTTTTTGTGAATCCCAGACCTCCGCAGTGCTCACAAGCGCCGAACGGGCTGTTGAACGAAAACATCCTCGGTTCCAGCTCGCCGATTCCGATGCCGTGAACCGGACAGGACAGCCTCGTGTTGAACAGCCTCTCCTCCTCCGCGCCGCTTTCGTGCTTTATCTGCACGAGAACCATCCCGTCTCCATGCGAAACCGCAAGTTCAAGCGCCTCCGCAAGCCTGAAATCGCACCCGGGAGCCGTTTTGATTCTGTCTATGACGATTTCAATGGTGTGTTTAAAGGTTTTTTTCAGGCTGATCTCCTCGTCGTTAATCCTTACTATCTCCCCGTCAATCCTCGCCCTGACAAATCCCTCTCTGCGAATCCTCTCTATAATTTTGGAATGTTCTCCTTTGCGCTCGCGCACTACGGGCGCCATGATTGTGAGAACGGTCCCCTCGGCGTACGCGGACAGCGCATCCGATATCTGATCAATTGATTGTCCCGAAATCACCTCACCGCATATGGGGCAATGCGGGATCCCGATTCTCGCATACATCAGCCTTATGTAATCATATATCTCGGTAACGGTTCCCACCGTTGAGCGCGGATTGCGGTTTGTCGTTTTCTGATCTATCGATATGGCGGGCGACAGTCCCTCGATGTACTCGACATCGGGTTTGTCCATCTGCCCCAGGAATTGCCTTGCATACGCTGACAAGCTCTCAACATATCGACGCTGTCCCTCGGCATAAATCGTATCGAATGCGAGCGAAGATTTCCCCGATCCCGACAATCCCGTGAAAACCACCATCTTTTCACGCGGAATTTCTATATCGACATTTTTCAGATTGTGGACATTTGCACCTTTAATTACTATATTTTTCAACATAAATCCTCCGAATTCAAATTCCGGCTTTACTCAGCGCCGGCTTTACTCAAATATTGGCTCTATTCAAATGCCGACTTCGTTCAAATATTGGCCTTGTATTCAAAAATTATATCTCTAAGCTCCGCAGCGCGTTCAAATTGCAAAGATTCGGCCGCGCTTCTCATTTCCTTTTCCATGGATTTGACATAGTCTATGAGCTCTTTTTTAGTCATTTCAAGCGGACTTTTCCGCTTCTCCGCCTCATCGTATGCTTTTGTAATCTCAATTACCTCCCGCACTGATTTTTCAACGCTCTGAGGCGTAATCCCGTGTTCCTTGTTATAAGCGATCTGTATCTTTCTGCGCCGCTCGGTTTCGGATATCATTTTCTCCATCGCGGGACTGATTTTATCCGCGTACAACAACACCTTGCCGTTCACATTGCGCGCCGCTCTGCCCGCCGTCTGGATCAGTGATGTCGATGTGCGAAGGAATCCCTCCTGATCCGCGTCTAAAACCGTCACAAGCGACACTTCGGGGATGTCAAGCCCCTCACGCAGGAGATTTATCCCCACCAAAACGTCAAACTCGCCCACCCTGAAGTCGTGTATTATCTCCATCCTTTCCAGAGTGTCAACTTCCGAATGCAGATATCTGACCCGCATGCCGGCATCCTTGAAATATGTGCTGAGGCTCTCCGCCATCTTTTTCGTCAATGTAGTGACAAGCGCGCGTTCGCCGCGCCGCGTAACGGCAGCGATCTCGTTCATCAGATCATCGATTTGCCCGTCGCGCCCCCGCACCTCCACGGGAGGATCGATAAGCCCCGTCGGACGTATGACCTGTTCTGCCGAAACACCTCCGCTGCGCTCCGTTTCATGCGACGCGGGCGTTGCACTCACATAAATCGCCTGATTGATCAGCCTTTCAAATTCCTCAAATTTCAGCGGCCTGTTGTCAAGCGCCGACGGCAGACGAAATCCGTATTCGACAAGCGAGCTTTTTCGCGAACGATCTCCCGCATACATCGCGTGCAGCTGCGGAATCATTGCATGAGATTCGTCTATTATGAGCAGGAAATCATCGGGGAAGTAGTCTATAAGGGTGTACGGTCTCGACCCGGGCAATCCGTTGTTGATGTGGCGCGAATAATTCTCGATCCCCTTGCAGGTATTTATTTCACGCAACATTTCAAGATCGTAACGGGTTCTCTGTTCTATGCGCTGAGCCTCCAAGAGTTTGCCCTCTTTCTTAAAATGCTCTACTCGTTCATCAAGCTCGCGTTCAATTGTCGTCAGCGCGTTTCTCATCTTCTCCTTTGATGTCACATAATGTGACGCGGGAAAGATTGATATGTGATTCCTCGTCGAAATCACCTGCCCCGTAAGCGGATTTATTTCCTTTATGCTCTCCACCTCATCTCCGAACAATTCCACCTTTACAGCCGATTCCTGCCCGGCGGGATATATATCTATCGTGTCTCCCCGCACTCTGAACGTCCCGCGCGTAAAAGCGACGTCATTTCGCGCATACTGTATATCCACAAGCTTATATAATATATCCTCGCGGCTTCTTATCATCCCCGGTCTCAGCGAAAGCATCTGCGTCTCGTAGTCCACCGGGCTCCCAAGTCCGTATATGCAGGAAACGCTTGCAACTATTATTACATCTCTTCTCTCCGCCAGAGCCGCCGTCGCGGAATGCCGCAGTTTTTCAATCTCGTCGTTTATATCCGAATCCTTTTCAATATATGTGTCGGTAGACGGCACATACGCCTCCGGCTGATAATAATCATAATAGCTCACGAAATATTCCACTGCGTTATCGGGGAAAAATTCCTTGAACTCGCCGCAGAGCTGTGCCGCCAACGTTTTGTTGTGCGAAATCACCAGCGTGGGTTTTTGCACGTTTGCAATGACATTCGCCATCGTAAATGTCTTGCCGGAACCCGTAACTCCGAGCAGAGTCTGATGTTTTTTCCCGTTCAAAATTCCGCTTGTCAGCTTTTCTATAGCCGCGGGCTGATCCCCCATCGGCGCAAACGGCGCTTTAAGGACAAATCCCCCATATTCACCGCCCGGACTTACATGGTTTGGATTCATCCCGCTTGGATTCACGTTATTAGGATTCGCACCGCTTGAACTTACATTATCGGGATTCGCATCGCTTGGATTCACATGTGTTTGTGTTTTCATATTCGCACCGTCCCTCTATTTCGCACCGCCTCTATTTCACGCCATCTCTCCGTATCTGTAATTTGCAGCCCGTATACCCGACATACAGACCGCATCGCAATAATGTGCAGATTTATACACCGATCC
>JBGZBU010000039.1:0-45189 GCA_041844835.1 Anaerovoracaceae bacterium | reverse complement strand
GAAGTATATCACCATCGCCTGAACCATCATCGGCGTGCTCCTGAAAAGTTCGATATACACGGTTGTAAGAGCATATCCTATCTTGTAAAGCACTCTCACAACCGGTCTGTTTTCCCGCTCGATCGGAATCGTTCTGTAGACTCCCACGAGCGCTCCCAGAAGCAGCCCCACTCCGGTGCCCACAACGGCAAGCAACAGCGTGATGTATATTCCCTTTGTAAAGAGCGGACCGTACATGTCCAGCAGCATTGCAACCTTTTCAAAAAATCCCATTTTTTTATCCTCTATATACTTATCAATTTGTCGGTATTTTGTTTTTTTTCAGCGGCGCGTTATTCCGCGTCCATCACGGGTTGAACCTTTATCATTTTCGTCATTATTTCCTGCCGTTCTTCCTCGCTTATTTTGCCTAAAGCTTCGTTTACGGCTTTGAGAAGAGCGCCGTTCCCCTTTTTCATCGCCGGTGCTACGGCAACATCGTTTTTTTCATATGAGAATCCGCTTCCGTCTTCAAATCCTACGAACGTGATGCCTTTCATCGCCGCAGATGCCGATATTCCCTCCGGTCTTTCCGATACGTATCCGTCGACAGCACCGCTCTGGAGCGCCACTCTCATCGTAGGGAAATCTTCCATCGGAGCCTGTTTCTGCACTCCCGGAATCTGGTCTACGACATCATAGTGGAAAGTGTTGAGCTGTGCCGTTATTTTAGCGCCGCTGAGATCTGCAAGGGATTTTGCATTTTGATATTTGCTGCCCTCCTGCATGACTATGACGAGGTCGCTCAAATAATAATAATCTGCAAAATCGAGCATTTGTCTGCGTTTCTCCGTAGGCGACATGCCCGCTATTATCAAATCAACCGAGCCCGAATCCACCGCCGGAGGGAGGGACTCCCACACGAGCTTTACAATTTCAAGTTCCAGCCCCATGGATTCGGCGATTTTTTTTGCTATCTGCACGTCGTATCCGTTGGCATATGCGTTTTCTCCCGCGATTTTCACGGCTCCATTGGAGTCATCGAGCTGTGTCCAGTTAAACGGCGCATATCCGCACTCCATGGCAACTCTGAGTTTGCCGTCCTCTACCGTTATACCGCCTTTTTTGTCATCCGAATTGCCACCGCAGGCGGCGAGTGAGACGACCATGATCATCGTCAACAGCATTGCTAATAAACTTCTTCTGCTCATTTCAGTTCTCCTTTTCTTAAAACCAACCATCGCCGTCCAAACAATAAAAAAGCCACAGTTACTATTCGTCCCTGTGGCATACAAGCAGATAACGTGTCTAAACGATATAAACAGCGCAACAACGATTGATTTTTTCATCTTTTCAACCGCTGACAGCCACGGATTTGTTCAATCCGAGTCCAGCACCTGAATCCGATACGGGAATTCAAGGCTTCGGCAGAAACACCTTTCCCACGACTTCTGCGATTCCGTCAATCTCCGTCGCTTACTCATTGTTTCCGCGCCTCTGCATTCATTTGACAAGGCGATACAATATGTAATTGCCTTTGAGGATAACATACGTCATCTTGCATGTCAATTATTATTTTTATTTTTTGCAGGGCTTTTTCCCCGCGCTCACCTCGATCATTCGCCGAATTTGAAAGTGGAGAGTTTCTTTGTGGCATTCAAGTATTTCATGAGCATTCCCATGTTTGCGTAGTAGTAGGTGAATTTATCTTCTTTCATCGTGTCGAGCAGCCCCGCCTTGCAGAGTTTTGAGAGATGCTGCGATATAGTCGCCTGAGAGTAGTCCATGGCGGCGACTATGTCTTTGTTGCAGAGACGTTTTCTGTCTATATTGTTTTTCATGATGAAGCGATACAGTTTTATTCTGACGGGATGTGCAAGGGCATCAGACGCTTTTGCAATTATTTCGATTTCCGCATCCGTAAGCCCCTCGATTTCATGTTCCTTATCTCTTCTGATTCTCATGTTTTTTCCTCCTGATTGAGCATTGATTGAGTTTTGATGAGCATTGCTTAAGCTTTGACTGAACATTGATTGTGTTCTTGTTTACACATCGATCAAGCCTTTGTTGAAGTCTCACATTTGAGCTTTGATCGAACTCTTCCCAAACTCTCGCATTGCCTATTTACAATACACGAAAATGCGCTAAATTGCAAGCGTCATATACGCGGACATCAGGCATGCGCCGTTTGCCCCCGCGGCTCTGATCTTTTCCGAATTTTCAAGATTTATGCCGCCTACGGCATAGACGGGGAAATCCGCCGGCTTCAAAGATATGATATGTTTCAGAAAACTCTCTCCTCTGGGCGGAAGATTTTTTTTGCAGTCCGTCTCATAGATGTGCCCCGCGAAAACGTAATCCGCTCCACACTCAATCGCATAAACAAGATCCTCCGCGGAGTGTACGGATGTCCCGCAAAATTCGGGATGATATCCCGAATTTTTTGCAAATATTTCCCGCGCGGGATGAAGCGCGCAAAACTCAGAAAACGGCAAATGCAATCCGGAGGGGTGCAGCTTTTCGGCAAGATCAGCGTGTGAATGCAGTATCAGCTCCACCCCGAGGGGTGCACATATCTCCCGGATCCGCTCCGCAAGGAGCGCGTATTCATGATGCGCCATATCGGGCTCGCGCAGTACCAGCATGTCCGGAAGCGGCAATCCCGAATTTCCGGGATCTTCACCGTTTTTAAGTTTATTAAATGCCTCCCGCAGATATTCATCGAGGGGGATTTTTACAAGTTTTGAGTTTGTGATAGCGATCCATTTAAATCCGGATTTATCAAGCATCGGCAGTTCCTCCGCAAACTTATGTCAAATTGAATTGCTCCATCTCAAATTGAAACTCACTCGAAGTGAAAATCTCAGGGAAGCAGAATGTAATCATTCATAACGGGCTGCAAACCTTTTTGTCTTATTGCATGCGTAACTTCGATTACATCTCTGCCATCCGCAATTTCAAATTGATTATCTCCCGCCTTCGCGCTTTCGCCGTTTTCCTCGGAATGTTCCCCTATGCCGGTGCTCACGCCGGCTGAAATTTTGGTCGCACACAGCCCTATGACATTATCGCGGAATTCGGCGCGTTCGCGAGTGGATATCGTCATGCCCGCAAACGGCATAAAAATGCGATACGCAAGCATTATCTGGAGCAGGTCGCTCTCCTGCACATTTTGAGGATTTATCTCGCTGCCGCCGATTATGGGGCGGAGCCGCGGACATGAAAATGAAATCTCCGCATGCGGGTATTTGCGCTGCAGCATGTATGCGTGAATTCCCGTTGCAAATGCGTCTTTTCTGAAATCCGAAAGCCCGAGCAGCGCGGCAAACGCGACTCCCCGCATCCCGCCTTTGAGGGCGCGTTCCTGCGAGTTTAAGCGGTACGGGAATATGCGCTTATGCCCTGCCAAATGCATATTTTCATACTTGTCGGAATCGTATGTTTCCTGGAAAACCGTTACATAATCCGCGCCGCATTTCCTCAGATATGCGTATTCATCCGTATTTAAAGGATAGATTTCAAGTCCGATATTTTTGAAATATTTTTTTGCTTCTCTGCATGCCGCGCCGATGTATTCGATATCTGAATGTCTGCGACTCTCGCCGGTAAGTATCAGCACTTCTTCAAGTCCCGTGTCCGCAATCGCTTTCATCTCCCGCGCGATCTCCTCAGCATCAAGTTTTGCTCTGTCGATCTTGTTTGTGCAGTTGAAACCGCAGTAAATGCAATGGTTTTCGCAATAGTTCGATATGTAAAGCGGGGTGAAAAGATATACGGAAGTACCGAAATGTCGCATCCTCTCTTTTCTTGCGAGCTCCGCTATTTGTTCCAAATAAGGTTTGGCAGCCGGGGACAGCAGAGCTGCAAAATCCTCCGGCGTCTTGTTTCTATCTTCGAGTGCGCGCAAAACGTCAGCAGCCGAATAGTTTTCCGGCACATAGTTTGCCCGTGCCTGAATGACTTTTTCCTCTATGTCCGACTCTATCTTTTCCATGCCGGGAAGGTATTCCATGTGATTTATTCTGTTCGTCTTTGCCATGAATTTCAGTCCTCCAAAAATCCTGTGAGCGGTGATGAAGCGGCGGCGCCCTCTGCGAGGATTCTCCCGACTCCGGCAAGATAGGCTTTTCTTCCCGCGTCGATCGCATCTTTAAACGCCGATGCCATGAGCGGAATGTTACCCGCGGTCGCGATTGCCGTGTTTGCCATTATTGCGGAAACTCCCAGTTCCATTGCCTCCGCCGCCTGCGAGGGTCTGCCGATCCCGGCGTCGACTATTATAGGAAGATCTATTTCTTCGACAAGGATTTTTATAAATTCTTTTGTCGCAAGACCCCGATTCGTGCCGATGGGTGAAGCGAGCGGCATTATCGCGGCAGCTCCCGCACTCTCAAGATCTCTTGCGACATTCAGATCCGGATACATGTACGGCAGCACGATAAATCCCTCTTTTGCCAGAATTTCGGTCGCTTTAATCGTTTCATAGTTGTCGGGCAATAGGTACTTGCTGTCGCGAATGACTTCGATTTTTACGAAATCACCGCAGCCCATGGCTCTGGCGAGCCTGGCAATTCTTGCGGCCTCATCGGCATTGCGCGCGCCGGATGTGTTTGGCAGCAGAGTTGTTCCCTCGGGAATGAAGTCAATGATGTTTTCATCGGCTTCCGTGTTTGCACGCCTCAAAGCGAGGGTGAGGATTTCCGCACCCGCCTGTTCCACCGCCGCCTTTATGAGTTCTACATTGTATTTGCCGGATCCGAGGATAAATCTCGAAGTGAAGCGATGCCCGCCAAGGATCAGGGGGTCATTCTCCGCGGTAAAGTTTTTGTTCAGGGCCGAGCCTTTGTTCAAGCCCGAGTTTTCAATTTTTTTATTCATTCCAGCCTCTTTTCGTGTTAAATTTTTTACGCTCTATTTTCTGTTTTTTGTGCTAAATTTTCTGTATTTGATTTTTGATTTTTGCATTTGCCTTTTGTATTTACTTTTGTATTCTTACTTTTTTTGCGTTTACTCTTTCATGCTTGATTTTTTGCATTTCATTTTTGAATTTGTTTTTTTGCACGCGCTTTTCCATATGCATTTTTACACGCTTATTTTCTTGCGCTTGATTTTCATATCTCGGTTGTAAATATCCGAGTTACTCGGGTTCCAAGCCGCTGAGCAGACGCAGCACCATATTTGCCTGATGTCCCGCGCAGATCAGCACGCGAGGCGCAAAAAGTTTTTCGCCCGCCGCAACGTCGCTTTTTTCGTCGCCGCATATATAAAGGCGGTTCATTGCTTTTCGAGTGTGAATGCTCTCCGCGGTGTGAAGTCCCGCCATACCCGAGACCGATACGATGATCGGCGGATGCGGCGATGACAGCAGATGCGATATAAGCATTGTTTTTGCTTCCGGCAGGTCGAACGCTTCGCATACGAGTTCGTAATCCGCGAAGTGTGCTTCAACGTTTTCGGGAGTTATCCGGTCGCTGCTGATATTAAGGTCGAGCGCAGGATTGATTGAAAGCAAAAAATCCCGCAGCGCTTCCACTTTAAGTCTGCCTATGTCGCGGGCAGTGTATATCTGGCGGCTCGGATTCGTAGAATCCACCACATCAAAATCGACGATTTTGATGTGGCCCACACCGGCGCGGGCAAGCGCGACAGCGGTGTGGGAGCCGATCCCGCCCGCTCCGGCAATCGCAATGCGAGCATTTCCGAATCCCGAATCGGGACCGCAATTGTTTTTTTTCATCACAGTTCCTCCGTCAACCACCGCCCACAAAGCGCACTATCTCCAGCTTATCGCCGTCTTTCAAAACGACAGTTGCGTAATCGTCCGCCATTATGACGCCGCCGTTATATTCCACCGCGATATATTTTTGCTCGTAGCCGGCGGCTGCAAGCATCTCCGCAAGGGTTGCTCCCTCATCTACCAGGCGCTCTTCGCCGTTTATCCTTATCTTCATTATCCCGTAATACCTCTATTTTCTAAAACTTTCCGCCGCCGCCCCCGTGCGTCCCCCCCGAGGAGGATGTATGCGTCGATGAGCCGCCGCTTTCGTTTGTTTTCGGTCTGTACACCTTGGTCGTAGTCATATGCAAAAATGTGTCCAAACTGTTTGAAAAATTCAAACTGCCATCCACTATAAACTTGCTCGGCTGAGCGTAGTTCGCTCCTTTTTTCAGCTGTGCGCGAAACGATGCAAGCACTGTGATTGCGATCAAAATTCCGGCAACAAGCCCGATCATGAGCGGCCTTAACGGTTTGAACGGTTCTTTGGGCATATCCCCGACATCATACGGTTTGTCGCTTCTTGCCTGATTTATGAAATCATCCGCAAGATCGGCAAATTGTTCATACGCTCCCACGTAATCTCCATCGCCCAGGAACGGAACCAACCGCTCACCGATGTATTCAATACCTGCATCCGTAAAATCCGTGATGCCCTCTCCACGCGTTGAAATCCAGTAGTCCCTGTCTTCCATGCTCACGAGCAGGATCACACCGTCAAAATCAGCTCCGTATCCGTACCCGTAATAATCGTAAAAATCATTGGCATATTCCATCGGACTCAGTCCTTCCAGCGTGGATGTCATCACCACGGCGATATCCATCTGATGTTTTTCACTGAGCTTGTTCAGTTTGTCCCGCAATGCCCCGGCATCTTCCTCATCCACGGTATCCGTGAAATCACAAAACCGTGGAAGCAGCCTCTCATCGGGGCGTTCACGCCATTCAGGAAGTCCGTTTACGTGATTTTCCAAAAAGTTCTCCCGATCCGCTTCCGTAATTTCGGGGGCCGCGATCGCAAGCACGGGCATCAGCGCGGATATCGTAATCAAAAGAAGCAGCATCACACTTATTTTCTTTGCAATCTTATTCATGGCACACCTCTTCCTCAAAACAACCACAGCAGATACGCTCCGCAAACCGTAATCGCCGTTATCGCCGCCGTAATGGATGCACCCCAAACAGCCGCAAGCTTTTTATCCATCGGCAGATCTCCAACGAATTTTCCCGTTTGACCGTTCATCGCAAACACATATTTCTTGCCACGCCATGTGGTGTTGAGCAGCCATACAGGGTACAATGCGTATGTATAGCTGCTGTTTTTTATTCGTATATCCGCAGCTCTCCTATGCACCGTCGAGTAGCCGACGACCGTGTTTTCAAACGCCTTGATCGTGCTCTCTTCTATAAAGGCATTTGCGCGGGAGATGCTGTCCTCGGCGCTGACATCATATTTGTCGGCAAGAAAACCCGCCAAATACGCGCTGTTAAAATCGACCGCTTCATCGTGATTGTACGGACCGATCACATTCATCATGGCGTCTTCCATCTTGGATGAGGCGTCCACCTCAATATTGCTGAAGCTGAGATTCCCCTCTCTTACCACATCAAAATGCTTCGTATCCGTGTATTCATAATCGCCTACCGTGTACACATTAACGTCTGTGGCGTCGAATTGAATTTTGGCATCCGCGTCGGCGCTGAACAGCCAGAAAGGCACGTAAACGCCCTTTACCTCATCTACATGGTTTTCGCTCTTAAAGACCTTGGGGAGGAGTCGCTTTCCTTTAAAATGCCTGAGCAGCCCCGCACGGGCATCATCCCTGTTTTTGCAAAACGGTATCACGCAATTCGGCTTGAGCGTCCCGGTAACGCGCTCCGTCAACACCACCGGACTGTCACAAAACGGGCATGAAGTGGCCGCCGTACTATCGTCTACAAGCAACTCTCCACCGCATGAATTGCAGCGAAATTCACGAAGAGAAGCTATCTCCTGCTCGTCCCAATTTTGCAGGGCGGCGGAAGAAAACTCGAATCCGCTCATGTTCACCGAGCTGTCCGATCCGCTTTCTTGCTGCGCGCAATCTGTTTCAATATCGCTCGTCTCAATAACGGTATCGCAGTAAGGACATTTCATTTTTTGCAGCTCACTGCTGAATTCTATTGACCCTCCGCACGAGGGGCATTTGAAAGATTGTACATTAGTCATGACAGTTTCTCCGAATCCTCTATTTTTTTATCATCTTCATTTATTTTTTATCATCTTCATTAAACGGATCGCCGCAATCAGGACAGAATTTCGGAGGATTTGCCGGATCGGGAGGTTGCCATCCGCATTTATCGCATATGTAAAGCGGCGCTCCCTCCGGTTTTTTCGCTCCGCATTCCTGACAGAATTTTCCTTGATTGAGCGCTCCGCATGAGCACGACCACCCCTCCGCTACGGGGCTTGCCCCCGCGCCGACTCCTGCCGACGCCTGCGGATTTGAGGACCCCTGCGGCATTTGCTGCTGAACGCTCTGTTGCTGCATTTGCTGTTCCTGACTCAAGCCGAACAATCCCTGTGCGGAACTTCCGCCTACGCCCATTGCCATACCCATGCCCATGAAGCCTGCCATTGCACCGGATTCGTTTCCGGCGGCTGTTTTCATGGCATCCGCCTGTGCCGCGACAAGCGTCGCTCCCGCCATTCCGGGATCGCGCAAAAATGCAGCTCTCTGAGCCTGTTTTATGAGTTCCGTATCCTCTTCCGGAAGCGTCACCGTTGCAAGAGCCACACTGACGACCTGCAGCCCGCGCAGCTCGCCCCATTTCTGTGAAAGCGCCAGATTCATGGCATTTTCAAGTTCGGTATTGTGACTGATTATTTCATTCGGCCTGAGCTCCAGTTTCGACAGCTCCGCGAATGCGGGCTGAAGCGCGCTGATGAATTCACTTTTCAACTGAGTTTCAAGCTCACTTCTCATGTAATCGCCCTCGACATTGCCGCAGACGTTTTTGTAGAATAAAATCGGGTTCGTTATCTTGTACGAATATACGCCCGCGCAGCGCAGGGAAACATCTATGTCCAACCCTATTTTTGAATCCACCACTCTGAAAGGCACGGGATTCATGGTGCCGAATTTATTGTCAAGGAGCTCTTTCAGATTGAAATAATAAACGCGCTGGTCCCTGCCGACATCGCCGCCGAACGTAAAACGCCTCAGCATGACGCTGAATGTATCCTTTACAGCCTGCCCCAGATCGCCCTCAAAGATGCTCGGCTCCTGAGACGTATCGAAGACGAATACGCCCGGCTCCGCCGACATTTCAATTATTTCTCCCTGCTGCACTATAATCATGCACTGACCGTCCGCAACGGCGATGCCGCTGCCGTTGGATATAACATTGTCGTGCCCCTTGGTGTTCGACGAGCGACCGGAGTTTTTTTTCTGCCCGCGCATCATGAGAGTTTCCTTGTCCATCGCGTCGCAATAGAAATATTCTTTCCACTGATCCGCCAGAGTGCCGCCGACGGCGCCCACTGCAGCCTTAATCAAACCCATAACAGAATCTCCTTTCAACTACAAATTGATGATACAGCCATCCGGGCTGCATAAAATTAAGTATAAATAATATAAGCGAATAAACGTTTCTTTCAAGCATTCCTTTTGGTAAACAAAAACGACAGGAATACGGAAGGACAAGCAAGTTACTCCCGCGCCAAAAGCAGCGCCGCCTCAACCGCCCTGTGCCAGCCTTTCAGCAGTGCGGCGCGTTTTTCCGCATTCATGACCGGATTGTAATGCATCATGCCTTCATCATTGTTTCCGATATCTTCCGCGCCGCTCCAGTATCCCGTCGCAAGCCCGGCAAGATATGCCGCGCCGAGGCATGTTATTTCAATATTTTCGGGGCGCAAAACATGCACACCCAGCAAATCCGCCTGGAACTGCATCAAAAAATCGTTTCCGGCAGCGCCTCCGTCTACTTTCAGACTTTTTATGCGAATGCCCGCTTCCTCCTCCATGAGACGAATCAGATCACAGCTCTGGTACGCCAGTGATTCCAATGCCGCGCGGACGATATGATTTTTGTTTGTTCCCCGCGTAAGACCCGTAATTATGCCGCGCGCATACGGCTCCCAATGCGGAGCGCCAAGTCCCGTAAAAGCCGGCACCATATATACTCCGCCGGTGTCGAGCACTTTTCGCGCCATTTCTTCGGATTCACTCGATTTTTCAAGCAGCCCCACTTCATCCCTCAGCCATTGTATCGCCGCTCCCGCGATAAATACGGATCCCTCAATAGCATAACACGGCTGCCCGCTTGCATCGCACGCAAGGGTGGTGAGCAGGCCTTTGTCCGAAAAAATAGGGGTTTTCCCCGTATTCATGAGCAAGAAACAGCCGGTTCCGTACGTATTTTTGACGTCACCGCGCTCCCGGCATTTCTGACCGAACAGCGCCGCCTGCTGATCGCCTGCAGCGCCTGCGATCGGGATGCATTCGCCGAACAGTTCATGCGAAGTGAATCCGTATACATGCGACGAAGGTTTGACTTCCGGCAGCATGCCGGGCGGGATGTGGAGTTTTTTCAATATATCCTCGTCCCATTTCAGTTCATTTATATTAAAAAGCATCGTACGCGAAGCGTTTGTATAGTCGGTGACGTGTTTTTCGCCATTTGTCAGTTTCCATATGATCCACGTATCGATCGTGCCGAACAGCAGCTCCCCGCGCTCTGCACGCTCGCGGGCGCCCTCCACGTTTTCAAGTATCCACATGATTTTTGTGGCTGAAAAATACGGGTCGAGCAACAGACCTGTCTTTTCGTGCAGCTCCGCCTCAAGCCCCTCGTCTTTGAGGCTGCGGCACAATTTTGCCGTCCTGCGGCATTGCCATACTATCGCATTATAGACCGGCTCGCCGGTTTTTTTATCCCAAATTACTGTAGTTTCTCTTTGGTTTGTGATGCCGATCGCAGCGATTTCTTTCGCTTTCAGTCCCGCGCGCCTGAGCGCATCTCTGGCAGCTGCGAGCTGTGCTTCCCATATCTGCAGAGGATCGTGCTCGACATATCCTTCACGCGGATAAATTTGCGCAAATTCGTTGGTTGCGATGCTCACGATGTTGCCTCTTTTGTCGAAAATCATGCATCGCGTATTAGTCGTTCCCAGATCAAATGCCATAATGTATTTTTCGTTCATCCGCAATCGCCTCTCAGATTCCGACATGATCAAATGGTTGCTTCATATCGGCAACGCCGCAATGCTCAACACCTATGGTGTTGAGTGTATAATGAATGCAACCATTATATCATGACAACAGATTCCGGCATGATCAAATGGTTGCTTCATATCGGCAACGCCGCAATGCTCAACACCCATAGTGTTGAGCATACAATGAATGCAACCATTATATCACAAGTAAAAAAATATTTACTACAGTCCCTATAGGAATTCGGACAGAATATCGCTCGACATGTCGATGCCCCGCTTTGTGAGGCGCAGTCCTTCACTATCAATCTCAAGCAATCCGCACTGTGCATATTTTTTCATGAATGCCGCGGCATCCGGGAAAATTTCAAAAAAATCATCGCCCACTCTCTTTCTGAAATCGCCGTATCTGATGCCCTCCGCTTTGCGCAGCCCCATCAGCACAAAATCGGATGCGACCGTTCTTTTGTCATTTTCAGCGCTATGCTCGACGACATCGCGAATTTTTCCTTTTTCCATGCCGGCGATGTATGCTGTAATATCCGCTATATTCCCCGAATATGTATTCCCGATATATGAATGGGCGGAAACGCCGACACCGATCCAATCGCAAAGATCCCAGTATTTGAGATTGTGGCGGCATTTTCTGCCTTTAAGCGCAAAATTGGAAATCTCATAATGTTCATAGCCGTATTCCGCAAGTATTTCACATGCTTCATGATATATCCGTCTCTCTTTTTCAAATGAAAAACGGGAAAATTCCCCGCCGGCATACCGCTCGTAAAACTGCGTACCCTCCTCCAATTCCAGGCTGTAACACGATATGTGTTCCGGCAAAAGTTTGCAAGCCGCGTGAAGCGAGTTTTTAAAGCTACGCTCGGTCTGCCGCGGAATTCCGAGCATCAAGTCCACATTTATATTGTTTATTCCCGCGTTTCTTGCATATTCATAAGCGGCGACGAATTCCGACGAGGTGTGCGATCTCCCGAGCGTTTCAAGCTCGAGATCGTTCATGCTCTGCGCTCCTATGGACAGGCGATTTATCCCCGCCTCAGCATATGCTCCGATTTTTTCCGCGCTGAATGTCTTGGGATTTGCTTCGAGCGTAATTTCCGCGTCATCTGCAATCAAAGAGTTTTTATGTCCCGCTATGAGATCAATCAGTCTTAGGACTTGCTCCGCCTTAAGCATCGACGGGGTGCCGCCGCCGAAAAAAATGCTGTCCGTGACATATTTCTCCGGCACTGCCGACAGCACGTATTCCAGCTCTGCAAGCAGCGCATTCGCATATTTTTCAATGAGCGGAGAACCCTCGGAAACGGCGACGGAATTGAAGCCGCAGTAGCCGCATTTGCTCACGCAAAAAGGTATGTGTATATAAATTCCCAGTTTTTTCATACACATACCTCCTTATTTTTATGCTTATTTTTTCGTGTTTTATTTGTTGTCGTCGTATTTGAGAACGGCCGTAAACGCCTCCTGCGGCACATCAACCGTTCCGAACTGCCGCATTCTCTTTTTGCCTTCTTTTTGTTTTTCAAGCAATTTTTTCTTACGCGAGATGTCGCCGCCGTAACATTTGGCGATTACGTCCTTGCGATACGCCCTGACGGTCGAACGCGCTATGACTTTCTGACCTATCGACGCCTGAATCGGAATTTCAAATTGATGCATCGGAATGATGTCTTTTAGTTTTTCACAGACGAAACGTCCTCGATTGTAGGCGTCGGATTCATGCACAATCATCGAAAAAGCGTCGACCATTTCCTTGTTCAAAAGTATGTCAAGTTTTACAAGTTTCGATTTTTCATAGCGCAGGAATTCATAATCCAGAGAGCCGTAACCGCGCGTTTTCGATTTCAGCGCATCGAAAAAATCATATATTACTTCGTTCAGCGGCAGCTCATAATGAAGCTGAACTCTATTTTCAGTTATGTATTCCATATGCGTCATCTTGCCGCGCCGGCTCTGACAAATCTCCATAATGCTTCCGACGTATTCTTTGGGCGTCATAATATCCGCTTTTACAATCGGTTCTTCTATGTGAGAAATCTCCGTAGGTGCAGGCATATTCGTCGGGTTTTGTATCATGCGAACGCTGCCGTCCGTCATTACCACTTTATATATTACGCTTGGCGAAGTGGTGATGACCGCTAAATCGAATTCGCGTTCCAGGCGCTCCACGATTATTTCCATGTGCAGCAACCCCAAAAATCCGCAACGGAATCCGAAACCCAGCGCGGTAGATGTCTCCGGCTCAAAAACAAACGCAGCGTCATTGACCTGCAATTTTTCAAGCGCATCCTTAACCGTTTCGTATTTTTCGCCCTCCGCGGGATAAATCCCGCAGTATACCATGGATTGGACTTTTTTGTAGCCCTTAAGGGGCTCTTCCGTAGGCGCCGTGTCGAGGGTGATCGTATCTCCCACGCGTGCATCGCCCACCTTTTTTATCGCGGCACAAATATATCCGACTTCGCCGGCTTTCAGCTCGCTGCATTCGATAGGATACGGCGCGTGCACACCCACTTCCGTGACCTCATAGGTCTTGCCTGTGTTCATCATGCGAATCACGTCGCCCTTTTTCACGCGTCCGTCAAACACTCTGACGTAAACGATGAGTCCCTTGTATGCGTCATAGAATGAATCGAATATAAGCGCTTTCAACCTCGCATCCGGATCGCCGGCGGGCGGCGGAATGCAGCGAACGATGGATTCCAAAACTTCGTCGATGCCCCGTCCCTCTTTGGCGGAGATAAGCGGAGCCGCCTCAGCCTCTATTCCGATCACATCCTCTATCTCGAGTTTGACCTCGTCGGGCCGCGCGCTGGGGAGATCTATTTTATTCAGAACGGGAACGATCTCCAGATTTTCATCCATTGCGAGGTAAACATTCGCGAGCGTTTGAGCTTCCACTCCCTGAGAAGCGTCCACTATGAGTATCGCTCCCTCGCATGCCGCAAGACTTCTTGAAACTTCATAATTGAAATCCACATGCCCCGGCGTATCGATCAAATTCAGAGTATATATTTCTCCGTCCGCAGCCTTGTATTTCAGGCG
The DNA here is from genome assembly GCA_041844835.1 of Anaerovoracaceae bacterium. GTDB lineage: Bacteria > Bacillota > Clostridia > Peptostreptococcales > Anaerovoracaceae > CAUUCX01. The sequence goes on along the minus strand of JBGZBU010000039.1, from coordinate 31,177 downwards.
AGTCGTCTGGAGCTTGATCGTAATCCCTCTCTCACGCTCCAGATCCATGTTGTCCAAAAACTGTGCTTTCATCTCGCGCTGCGACACACTGTCGGTTTTTTCTATAAGTCTGTCCGCAAGCGTCGATTTCCCGTGATCTATATGTGCTATAATGCAAAAATTTCTTATGTAATCTTTATATAAACTCATGCCTTTTTCTTTTCTCCGTACGAATCTGATAAATCCGATCTATTTTATCACTACCAGATCGGCGGCGCCGTTCTCATCATCGCTTATATCAAAAATTCTCACAAGGCTCGTGCCTGCGATAATATCGTCGACGCTTGCAAGTTCATACGCATTTCCTGAGCTCGCAAGCCTGTAGCACACGGCATTTTTCTTGATGTCTATGTATTTCCCGCCTATTTTTACAAGTAAAGCTTCCGCGGATTCCACATCCGTCCAGACGTGGGCGGGATTTATTTCCACAAATCTGTTGCCCTTGAACTTGCCCGTGACACTGAATACCGACTGCACTTCTCCGTTGATCAGGGACATTTCGTATATATCTCCTTTAAACAAATCGGCTGCAGCGGGAATGTCGCTGATGTTTTCGTCACAAATCCAGCTGACGGCGCGCCCCGCAACAAGACTGTTTACCGTTTTTACAGCTCTGCCGTCCGCGTTCAGCCCCATGCCTATTCCATTTATCACGCCGTATGCCCTGCCGGTAAATCCGGCATCAATCGGCAATATTATCAATTCTATCTCTCCCGCCGAATTCAGCCGGTAAAGGGCCGGAGTCTCGGCATTCTTGTATTTATAAATTGTGGTTTTTTGCAGACCGGAAGTCGCAGGAATCGTCATATCTTTCTTATAGTCAGTTTTGCCGCCGTATTCGTACGCAACAACATCGGAAGCAAATTTCAAGTCACCGAATTTGGTCATATTCGCATCGAAATTGTCGGTGGCAAACGATAATCCCAGCACCTCGGGCTGTCCGCCGGCGGAGTCAGGTTTCTGCATCTTTGTTTTTTCAAATTGCGCGATTCTGTCCTTCTGATTGTATATGCAGTACGCTGCCGCCCATTTAGGCGCTTTTTTATATTTTGCCGCGAATGCTCCATATGCCTTGGTCTGCTCTGCCGGAGCCAATTCCGAGAGATTGATCTCCCCGTCAAGCAGCGCGAATTTCACCGCGCCTTCCACATACGGAATCTGCCAGTCGGCGCCGGTAACGGGCTTGATATCCGCTCCGGAGGCGCGCAATACCATTGCAAACAACTCAGCTGCGCTCACTTCATTGCTCGGCTTGAATGTGCCGTCTCCATATCCGTTCACTATGCCATGTGCCGCGGCGTAAGCGATGTAAGGCTCAGCCCACGACGCTCCCGCGAGATCCGTAAATTTATGCTGCAGCTGCACTTCTTGAGTGGGAGTTCCGTAGAGCATGGACGGGTTGATAGTTCTTACAATCATCGCGCACACCTCCGCTCTCGTAAGCGGTTTGTCCGGATGGAACAATCCGTCTACATCCCCCGTAACTATCTTGCCCTTAATCAGGTTGTATACGGCGTCTTTATACGGTTTGTCCGCTATATCCCGCGGAAGCGTCGGAACTGAATCCGCAGATATCAGCATTGGCACCGCTTCCTGACTCGGCGCGGCCGTCTCCGCCGCTGCCGGTTGAGCAAGCAAAACCCTGCCCGCAATAAACGCCAGGAAGAATAATGCGAGCACAAATGCGGCTTTTACATATGGCGGAATCTTCCGATGATCTTCTCTCAGATTGTTCATTGTCATATTCTCCTCAATTCATCAATTCATCTCATTTTGAAATTTCTATTTTGAATCTCACCGTCTCGCTCACGCCGTGTGATGTAACGGTGTATGATACTTCTCTGGTATCTCCGTTCGACAACCCCTTGATATGCCCTTTCCAAATCCCGTCCTTGTGGTCGCCGCTGTTAAAGAATATCTGGGAAGAAGTGACCCTGGCATCCTTGTCAACAAGCGCAATTTCAATGTCAAGCGAAGTATGCCCCGCATCAAATGTGTAAAGAGGCATTTTTTCGTTCGCACTTCCCCCGTTTATGAACTGCACGGCGGAACTCTGGGCGAATTTATATTTATTGTCCGTGTTACCCTTTGCGATTATTTTAAGCGTATAAATCGTGGCTCTTTTTCCATCTTCCAAAACCTGTATCCTGATCGTTTTCTCATCTCCCGGCTTGATCGGCAGCTCCATCTGATCCTTGGTATATGGAGCGAACGCGCCGCTTCCCTCCGCGAATTTTATGGCTGAAACTCCCGAAGAACCCGCCTTGATGAGCACCTTGCTCGTAGCAAACGGCATGGTAACCTTGTAATTTGTCACTGCGGATACGCTGGAAAATGACGGTTCCAGAGAAATCCTCGTACCTTTGTCCTCACCCTCTTTGAATGCATCCACACTCAGTGCATTGAGCATGGAGGTAGGAACGGTTGCGGTCACTCTGCTGTTATATATGGTAGAATATACGCCATCCGAATAGAGAACGGCATAGACGGTATAATCCTTTTTCTCGTCCAGCCCGGTGAACGTCAATGTAGTCGGACTGTCCACATAAATGCTCGAATACTTTCGCTGATTGTACGGAAGTGTGAAACCCTGCGCATCTTTGCCTTCTTTTATTTGAGTTTCGTCAGGGGAAACTCGGTCGCGTTCAAGAGCAACGGCGTATATGGTTCCGCGCCTGCTCGCCTTTGCTCTAAGCGATATCGAGCTGCCCACGCGGCTTGTATCAACGAGAAGCGCAGGTTTATCCGAATTGAAATTCGGTTTGTTCGGCGCCTGCTGATCCGTGACAACAGGTCTGTCAGTAACATTTGAAAGCACCTGCACATGCTGAGGCTGCTTGCTGTAGCGCACCTTGTTCGCGCCCACTATCATCCTGCTTATAGTTCCGTCCCCGTAGAAATTCGATTCCGCGTTGACCGCCGCTTCCTTTATGGTCGAGCTCCTGTCCAATGAGACATTCGTCGCTCTCGCCTGCTGAGAAATCACAAATTTGGAGACATCCGCTTTTTCCAGATAAACATTTGCCGAATATCCGTCCACACTCACTTCATTCAGCTTGCCTTTGAGCGTCGCACTGGCGCTGCCGGCAATGGAGAGCTTGTTAATGCCGTCGCCGAATGCGCCGCCCGTAAGCTGAACGCATTCAACCGCCGCATTCGCCGCGAGACTCATCTCCGCGATGCTTGAAGCACCCGACACCTCCACGCGAACAGGGGCGAGTTTCCTTTCCACTACCGCCTTTGCTATCCTTGAGTTTTCGATTTTAATGGAATTCATCCCTCCGCCGTTTACGATGAGCGTGCCGAGTACCGTGCAATTCTTGATTGATACATCTCCGTCCGCAACGTCTTTCGTGACTGTAATATTTCCCGTATATATGCTGTTTGAGAGAGAAGTTCCGCTTGTTCCCACGTCATACTTACTCTTGACTATTCTTTCTTTCGACAGTATATCCATGAGGATTTTTGCGGTTTGTGCGCGAGTAAGCTGATCGGCAGGATGAAGCAATCCGTCGTTATATGCTCCCATATATCCCCTTGCAACGGTCTTATTCATTGCCTCCTGCGCCCAATCAGAAACGCGGAATCTGTCGCTGAATGTGTTGAGTCCGCCCGAATTATACACTCCCGGCACAATCCTTGCGATTATTACCGCGGCTTCCTGCCTGGTGATGTAGTCGTCGGGTTTGAAACGGTTGTCGTCATAGCCGGCTATGTAGGTTGCACCGACTCCTTTTGCGACATCGTTATAATACCACTCGCTCACAGGCACATCGCTGAACGCTATCTGTCTGCTCGCAGTAATCCCCAGCGCCGCATTGATCATCTTTGCGAACTGCGCGCGCGTAACGGGCGCATCCGGCTTGAATGTGCCGTCAGGGAATCCGTTGATAAAGCCTTTTTGCATGCCCTGCTGTATCTGACTTTCAGCCCAGTGACCTTTTATATCCCGAGCCGTTCCCGATGCGAAATAAAGTCCGTCCGCCTGTGAATTAACAGGAAAAATCCCCACGAGCAAAAACGCCGTGAGGAAAAATCCCATAATTCTTCTAGAATATTTTTTTATTGTACTCATGGTTTTCCCCCTCTTTTAAAAAACGATATCTTCGTCGGTTTTCATATTTAAAGTTACACCAACATGATAGCACTATAGGGGGGAAAAATAAACTGTTAGCGCATAACTGCAACGATAATGTAATAATCGATCAATACAGTCTGTGCAAACGTGCCGCGCGATTTTCATCCCTTACCGTTATCGCAACCTCACATTCTTTTGTAATGCCTCCCGGATAACGAGCGCGGAATATGAATGTCAACCTTCTTCCCGACAAAGTGAGCGCACCGTCTCGAAGCAGTCTGCCGCACAGTTTTTCATCCGCAATGACGCCTCTGTACAACGCTTTCCCATCTTCTTGCGCATCTCCGCTGCGTTCCAGTTTTCTCTTATACTCCGGATACTCTTTTATTCTCACATCCACACTTTCAGCTTTGCCGGCAACGACAGCCTCAAGCATGAATTCTTCCCTTGAGTAGAATACATCCGCGCCTCTTTGTTTTGCAGGATACTTCAGATTGTGCGCCCGCCTGCGTTCTTCCCATTTCTGCGAATGCGCCGCCCTGCCCTGAATGCCGACTTCCTGCTTTACGTAAAAGCTCTTTTTATCAAAACCCGCGCCGTCTTTATCCCGCACGGTAACGACGATATCATATGCACCCGTCTCCGCTCTGTATTTCAAAATGCCTGTATCAATGCCGGGATACTCCCCTTTATCGTTTGCGGCGATATTTTCAATATTTCTTTTCTCTATGAGTTTCCCCTTATGATACACTTCGATAAGCACGCAAAGAATATCCTTTTCCTTATCGTCCACTTCTGCCGTAATGCCGTATGCAGCGCCCTCATTTACCTGAACGGGATTCGTCGCAATCGACTTGACCCACGGGGCATTGCCGTTTGGTACGCCGCGCACATAAAATACAATTTCACATTTTTTTGAGTATTTATCATATGCGGGATCTCCCGTACGATCGCGCTGCCAATGCCTTGCAATGTACTTTCCGTCCTTTGCAAAGCGCTCAATCGGCTTGCTCAGCACCGTCCCCTTTCCGCGAACGGTATTTCCGGCGGCATCCGTTATGAATTCCGCCAATTCCTCTTGCCCGTCGTTATAAGGAGTGTGTTCGTAACTCCAAAAACTTGCCCCGGACGGATCCGATTCATAGTCGCTGTAGATCACGTCATACGCGATACGCTCGTTTTTCGCATATATTGCGGTTGTTTCCTTGCCGCTTGCGAATAATTTCCCGTCATCCGCTATGAGATTATTAAGCTCAAAATTGCGGAAGCATTCCAGCATGCCGCCGTCAAAATCTTCAGCATAGACCTTTCTGCCCGTATCATCGATATAATACAGCTTGAGATTGCGTATAAAAACCTCGCTTCCTTTCTTCATATCGGCGCACTCCATGGTAAGAACAGCCGTTTTTTTGCTGCGGGCGATCGGAGCAAACACCTGTGATTTTCTGAGCCCGTTTTCATCATACTTTAAATTGTGATCATACATCTCCGTATCTGAAAAACATAAATCTTTCCTGCCCTCAAGGAACTGGGGATAAATCAGAAAACTGCTTCCGCTTGCCGCGGCTGCTCCATTTTTAGCGAAAACCGCAAAATCGACTCTGCCGTTACGGGACACATCTCCGAAATTCACGATCTTTCCCGTTCCTATCATATCTTTGAAATAATAGGGCGATTGCGTTACGGGATATGATTCGTCGAATATTTTTACATATCCGTTGTGATCGCCCGGCAGTTTTGCAGCTGCAAATGCCTTTACAGCACCTTTCAAAGAATCATTCAGCGCATACCCGGTTCCGGCTGCGGATTCCCGCTCATTCATATACTCCCTTGCTATGTGCGGCGAACTGTTTATCGAGCACAATGAGGCATCATAAGCTCCGAGCAGAGCGTAATCCTCATGCATTTTTATTTTGCCCGAGCTCAAATGCCATCCCCCGGTCGCTTCGGCTTCCTGGCGCAGGCTGAAATCCGTACCTAGCATAACATGGATCTCTTTTTCAGATGCCGCCTGCAGAATTCCGCCGCTGCTTGATTCTTTATACAATATCAACCGCGAATTCATGATGTCCTGATGCCCGTCGCTGTCAAGCTTTTGCTTTTCAAGCACATGCACCCCCGAACTCAACATATGAGGAAATACATGTCCCTCTCGGATGATCTGCCTGAAACCGCTTTTTATTTCTTCACGTTTGAACGGAAGCTGTCCGTCCGGGATACCGTCCACATAAATTCCGTCTCTCCAGCATGTCCTGCGATCTGTTCGGATGACCGCATCATATTTCAGCAATGCGAAATATCCATCCGGCACTTGGAATTTCACAGTCCCATATTTCTTGCCGTTAAGAGCGCTGCAATCGAGAGGGATTATCTTTTCCGCCTTATATACGCCCCGAAGAACGTTCGTATGCGCGGCGTCCATGCTGCTCTGCGAACCCGCATACTCAAGTTCCTGGGTGATTTTCGGCACAACTCGCAATTGCTCCGCATTCTCCCCCTTTGCAATGTATTCAAATGACAAATTATACTCTCTTCCCGGCTCAAGTTTATATTTTTTTGCTAAATACGCATTTCCGTTTGTATTGTCGCCTGCCAATCTCAATCTCAATCCCTTATCATATAAACTCCGCTCCATAGCTGATTTTCGGGCATTCATGAGCATTCCGTCAACATCATTCTCCCTCAAAATATGCACTATACTGTCGCGCCTTTTTTCCTCCGGGATATAGCTTGCGGCGGCAGCCCTGTATGCTTCATCGGCGCTCAAGTTCCTGCTCAAATTTTCCACCTGCATGTATGTCTTGTCTCCGGGAGTTCTCTTTTCAAACAAGTAGTATCCCCCCGAATAATCCTGCGCACCCGTGTGCATCAGTTTTTCATATGCAGCGGATATATATTTTTTGTCTCCCTCGAGTTCCCCTTTATTCAGCTTGAATTTAAATCCGTATGCTCGTGTATCCCAAAGAATGCGTCCCGCAGTCATTATTTCAATCTCTCCGCTTGCGTCGTCCACATGGGCATATATGATTTCACTCAAATCGTATTCATTTGCAGCTCCCGCATATATGTTTTTACTCACTCCCAATTTCCCGTTATCCATAGGATGAATGTTTACATCCAATCCGGATGAACTGTATCCTTCTTCATATTTTACGGAAATTGTGCAGTAACGCGCTTCCCCTGCGGAATTTTTTACAAATGCCGCGGATGCATGAGCCTCGTCCCCTCTGCCGAGTGTGGGCGTCAACACGGAAATCTTACCGCCGTTTGAAATATACGCAATCATATCTTCACTGCGATAATTCCCATATCGGCCGCCGGAAAACGGCAGTTTTAACAAGACATTCCCTTGTACGTCGATATCTTCTACCGATATGGCATCCCCCGCCCGATAAAAATGGGTGCGCTGTAACTCATCCGGGAGCTCCACCGCGGGTAGTTCAAACTCCTTGAATTCCTCGCTGTCCATGGAGAATTCCACCTTTTTCAAGTGCAACGGCATTACCGCATTTTTATTGGAAAACCATGTCAACTTTCCGCCGCTTAAGTAATGGCACAATATCGGCTCCGATTTCAGTACAGATAAACTATGCGGCGATTCATGATTTATTTTTAATCTGTACAGCCCGGTCTTGTCCGGGAAATAGATATGGCCGTTTTCCGATCCGACATAGTGGCGGACATGCGGCAAACTGTAATCAAGTTCAATCAGGATATCTCCCGATGCGGCATCCAATATTCTGCTGCGCTTTCCATCTTTGTGTGAAACGATCAGATATTTTTCAAACTCGTCAACAAATACGGAAAAATCCTTTGCGCTGCTCAATTTACGGCTCCAAATCGGTTTTGCTTCCCCTTGTGCAGGATATGCACTGAGCCGATGGCAGTCACTCTCGCCGCCGCCCTCTCCGCTTGCATTTTCCGAATCTTCACAGACAATATTATAAAAATGCTGAGGAGTGCAGATAACACCGCATCTCGCAGCGGAACAATTAACGGGATGTGTCCATTTAAACGAATTCAATTTGCTCTCTCCGGAAGCATTTATACGCCCGGTGGGAATGAATTTCAGATGCGGATCAATCCCCTCATCTCTGAGCGCAATTTCAAGTCCGCTTAATTTTGCGACAATTGATTTCTCAAGTGACGCCTCAGCCATTACATTAATGTCCGTTCCTGCGGCGTGTCCGATATCAACGCTTACTGTCGGAGCTATGTTGTCCACTTCGGTTGACGCCGACGTGCAATCGCTTAGAAAATCTTCATCACCGATGAATTCGGGTAATGTCTCCTCAATAAAATCATCCGTAACGCGCAGATCTATCGCGACATGCCCGACTCCTTCTTTTAGAAAGCTTATTTTTTTCTTGTTCCCGAAAGAATAATCCTTACTCCCCGGAATACCGAAAACATCCCGTCCGTTCACGGACCATACGCGCCCCAGCAAATCTCCGTCACTTTCGCTTGCATCTTCGGCTATGATTTCTGCAATATTTGAGTTTTTATCTCTGACATGTTTCTCACTAACTGATATGCGGGCTTTTGGAGGGAGATCCGGAAGCACCGTAAATGTCAGTGCATTTTCGGCTTTCTTCCCGCTGTTTAAAACGATTGAGGCTCTCGCCGTGAAAGCGCGGCTTTCTTCAGCAAAATCGGGTTTTTTTGTCAAAAATTCAACCGAGCACCGGGCATAGCCCTCGGCATTTTCCAGTTCCTGAAAACTCATCTTTCTCGTTTTTATACATTCACCCACGTGACTCGGACTCTCAGCATTGAGAACGGCGGTCTCACCTGTCTTTAAATCGCACAGCTCCAATTGGCAGCTTTTTATCTCGTCGCGCGGATGGTATATGAAATTTGCAGAAAGCCGCTGTTTTCTGTTCTGCTTTTGCAAACCGGACAGCTTGATATCAATTACCGGCACTTCTTTGACACGTATTTTTTTTACATCCGTATCGGAATCTCCACAGGCGGTTGTTGCGGTTAAAGTAACTTCATACACCCCCGGGTGCTCAAAACGCAATCGCGATCTCAGCGTCTCAAAGTTCACGAGCTTCGCACCTTTCTCAGGCGTCACCGCAAAGCTGCCGCTCCCCATATTCATGGAATACGCCTCTTCGGCGCTGAAACATTCACCGTCTTTGTAGTATTTTGAAGAATCTTTCGCTATCACCTCATGACCCACATAGGTCTCCTCCGGCAAAACGAGTCTTGCCTCAACCTCAAGCGTCGACTTATCAACAATTCGCACCGTCTTTGTATCCGTGTCACTCCTGCCGCGGTTATTTTCAATTTGCAACATATACTCATAAAGTCCCGGCAGTTGCTTTTTTTCCTTTTGTACACCTCCGGTATTTACACCCGGCGCACGAGGATCTCCGTGCCAAACCGCGATCTGCTCGAAATCTTCTCCGCTGCCGGCTCTGCGCACCCGCAGTACGGCCTTTTTTATGTATGAGTTTTTACTTACATGCGAAGCGTCCTTCGCCTCATACTCATCCCCCGTAAATGCCTGCTGCGGAATATCCAGCACGGCATCCGCGAAAGTCTCATCCGCCGGAATTCTGTACTCGATAACCATCGGACAAAAGACCAGATACAATCTGTCCGCATCTCCGGGCGAACCGCGCCCCGCAGCCAATGCGGCTTCAATCGCCTCATACACCTTCGGCTGATTTTCTCGCAGCGCATCTTTGCCGTTAAAAAGCGAATATATCTCGTCATCTTCATTTACGGCTCCATACTCGGTTACATCAAGCGCTATTTTCGTCTTCGGCAAGGCTTTATACCTGAAACTGACGTTCAGTCCGTTTGAAATAAACTCGGGAAGTGTCATTTCGAGACTGACATGATCTTTATATTTCAGATCGTAATAGGCTTTTTTATCTGCCGCATTCGCACCGATATTCATGGAGCTGATATCGGCATTGAAGTTCAATTGCCTGCCTTTCGGGCTTTCCAACGGATAAACATCCTCCACCTTAATGGATTTATAGCTTTTGTTAAAACTGATAATGCTGTGGACCGACGCCGACCTGCCGTCACCATATATCAGATTGTGCATTCCACCGTCTGATTTTTTATATGCAAGCTGCACGCCCATGTCCAAATGATGATATTTTTTCTCAGACCACAAACAATCCTCCGATGATTCCGCAAGCACTGTGCTCTGCGAGCCGCCGCACGCAAGGGCGAAGCATAATGCCGTAAAAATCAAAGTGAAGATAAAATTCCTGTGAATGATTGTGGAAGATACTTTCATCGAATCCCCCTTTCCAATCGCCGCATCCTTATTTTACATCTTTTTCCATTTATTGTCAATAAATGTTTAGGAAACTCGCTGACGTTTGATGAATATTGCAAGAATCCGTGCGACATAAAAAATGACGACCGGATTACGGTTCCGCCCGTCATTCTCACTCCGCATTTTGCATATTCACTTAAAGGTCCGCGCCTGCCCGGGTCATACCCGCTGATTTCCTGCTGCGCGGCTCATTGCATGCTTTTGATATGCATGGCATTTTCTAATTAAAATATTTTCTAGTTAAAATAGAGATTTGTCGTTATATATTCGGGATCGCACGTGACATCTATGCCGAGAGATTTCAGCGTCTGCTCGTCGCGATCCGAAAGAATCGCCGTACAGTGAGCCTTGCAGCCACGCAGCGATTTCAATTTGTTCGCCGCGCATTCGGCAGACGGATTTGTTGCCGCCGAGATGGTGAGCGCTGACAGTATTTCTTCAAGATTGAGTGAGGCGCGATCATGCATCAGCACATTTGTTTTAAGATCCTGTATGCTGTGCAAAACATGCGGGGATATCAGATGAATTTCGTCCGACAATCCGGAAAGAATTTTGATCGCGTTCAGTATCGCCGCTCCCGCCGCGACCATGCGCCTCGAGCTTCTGCCCGTAATAATCGTTCCATCCGGCATCTCTAGCGCCATCACGACTATATTTTCGTAACGCTGGTCACAATTGCGCTTATACTCCGCATACTCGCGTGCCGGCAGCACCACGCAGCGATCTTCAATTTTAAGCGCCATTTCATCCATGAGGAGCTTTGCACGTTCCAAAGTGGTGTTATCAATGCGTCCCTTTTTGTAGTCGCAAAGGGCTATCATATAGCGGCGAATGATTTCCTGCCGAGCCGCCCGGCTGCATGCTTCGTCATCTGAGATGCAAAATCCGACGCGATTCACGCCCATATCAGTCGGCGATTTGTATGGAGATTCCTCGCCGGTTATGCGCTCCACTATACGCTTTACCACCGGAAATGCTTCAATATCACGATTGTAATTAACCGCAGTCGTGCCGTAAGCATCAAGGTGAAAAGAGTCGATCATGTTAACATCCTTGAGATCGGCCGTTGCCGCCTCATAGGATATGTTGATAGGATGCTTCAGCGGCAAGTTCCAAACCGGAAATGTTTCAAATTTTGCATAACCGACACGTCTCCCCTGCTTATGCTCGTGGTAGAGCTGTGAAAGACATGTCGCCAGTTTGCCGGAGCCGCCGCCGGGCCCCGCAACAACGACCAGCGGCTTGCTCACTTCGACATAAGGATTCGCTCCGTATCCCTCGTCGCTTACTATGGTTTCGACATCGGTGGGATATCCTTTGGTGTAGTAATGTTTATAAGTCTTTATGCCGCGTCTGTTCAGCTTGTTTATGAAGTAATTTACGGCGGGCTGGTCATCGTATAATGTGACTACTACGCTGTTTATCGGCAGATTGTTTGAGCGGAACGTATCTATCAGGCGCAGCACTTCAAGATCGTACGATATCCCGAAGTCATGGCGCGTCTTACGAGTCGTGATGGAATCTGAACGTATGCATATTATTATTTCCGCCTGATCGGACAGCTCGCACAGAAGCTTGATCTTGGAATTTTCATCATAGCCGGGCAGCACTCGCTCCGCATGCTTATCTCCGCCCAATTTCCCTCCAAACTCAAGATAGAGGCGCTCGCCTCCAAGCTCCTCTATCCTCCTTAAGATATGTTCTTTTTGTTCCTGCAAGTATTTTGCCGAGTCAAAACCGTTCAAAGCCGCACCTCCATTTTTATAATATCCGTCGTTTTTTATGATTTCAGAAATTCCATTTTTTCAAAATCTCCACCGCCTTGTCGTACTGCGGATCAACATTCATTTCAAGCTGTCCGGTCGAGTAGAGCTCTATGTATTTTGCGAGTTCCGTTATGGTTGTATAGTCGAGCACACCATAAGGGTAGATCCCTGCCGTTCCCTGGAAGCTTCTCACCACGCTTACCGTTGCATCATCCATGACTCCCGTAGGTTTTACCTCGTATCCCAACATCTGCAAACGCTGCTGTGCGGCATATACGTTGAGTCCGCTTTCCCCGCGCCAGTAACGCCTGTGTTCGCGCATCGGCGCAAATTTGCCGATCGCTTCGATTTCTTCCGCGGTAGCTCTGCCGCCGAGCGCCACCACCGGATAATCCGGCTCGATGCCCACCTTGTCTATCTCATTGCCTTTAGGCGATTTGAAATACATGGTGGAAAGCTTGAACGCTTCGCCGCTTGACATGCGCATAATTTCCTGCCCCACTCCCTTGCCGAATGTGCGCGCGCCCACGAGCTGTGCCATGCCGTTATCCTTGAGGGCGGCGGCGACTATTTCCGCCGCCGATGCGGTATTTCCATTTATAAGTACCACAATCTTTTCGGGAGATTCCCCCGTTCCGCTGGATGTGAAACGCTCAATAATTTTGCCGCGTCTTGATATCAGTGCAAGATCGTTTTTATCCGACATCAAGCCGTCCAATACGCCAAGCGCCGTGCCTATCACACCGCCGGGATTGTTGCGCAGATCTATTATAAATCTGTTTATGCCGCTGATGCGCAGCCCTTCCCTGGCTTTTGCGAATTCTTCATCGGTATCGCTGTCAAATTGCGAAATCTTTATATATCCCACATTTCCTTTGTTTATGTTCCATTCCAAATTGCTCTGCCTTATTTTTTCGCGATACATGGTCTTTGTGAGCCGGCGTCCCTTACGCTCTATAACAAGACTCACTTTGCTGCCTGCCGCGCCGCGCAAAAGCTTGAAAATTTCTTGCGTCACCTTTCCGGAAAGAGGCGTGCCGTCTATCGATATCAGTGCATCTCCCGGCTTGATCCCCGATTTTTGTGCCGGAGAATTCGGCATGATATCATTTACGATGTAATTCTCCTCTTTCAGCTGAAAAATGATGCCGACTCCCTCATATTCGCCGAGCGCGTATTCCGTGAAGCGGTCATATTCGCTGCCGCTGCTGTAGAATTCGCTGTACGGATCATTAAGGACGTTCATTACGCCCGCAAATGCCCCCTTGATCAGAAGATCCTCACTCACCTCATCTTTGTAATGTTCCCTGATGTACTGCATATAAAGCGGTAAGGTTTCCAGCTGTGGAGCCGGTTCCCCATCTATATACGATGTAGCCGTAAGCGCGGTCCAACCAAATGATTCTGGCAGCAATGATTCGGAATTCGTCTCCTCCGCAAAGCTCACAGTCGATCCCAGCATGGAAAACGAGGTTACAATCAACGCCGCGACTATAAGGATTGCTATTATTTTTACCGTTCCCCTTTTCATGCTTCCCCTCCGTGCGGTTTTTTAATCTCTATCTGTAATTTATTGCGCCCCTCAAGCAAGCCCTTGAGTGCGATGGAATAATCCAGCGCTATCATACCGTAGCCGTCTTTGTCCAGTTCCCCGTTAATGCTGTTTGTAAGCACTTCCATCTCCAGCGGCCCGTAAGGGGTGGCGTAATACCCGTTATGGCGTTTGCCGGTAATAAACTCTATTTCCGTGTCATAACTCATATTATCTTTGCCCAGGCGCATCATGTTTATACGCTGCTCATTTTTTGCAATTTTAAGGTGAGTGCTGCAGCCGGGCATTCCGGAAACTTCGCTTTCTTCATATGTAAGATGAAAATGATCCGCCTGCGCATCAAGCGTGCCTTCCGTAATGAATTCAAGCTGCTCCTGCTCTTCGCCGTTTTCGATCTGACTACCTACCACTCTTAGCATTATGTCTGTCATAGCCATCCACCACTATCCTTTCTACCAGCTCCTCATAGCTGACTCCGCCGGCTTCCCACAATTTGGTAAACATGCTGAACTGGGTGAATCCCGGAATCGTGTTTACCTCCCCTACATATATCTCGTTCGTTTTTCTGTCGAGCAAAAAATCCACCCGCGCATACCCCTCGCAGTCCAATGCCCGATAAACTTCAACTGCAAGAGATTTCAACTTTTCGGTCAATGCCGGCGCAAGGTCTGCTGGGATGTGAAGCTGTGTTCCCTGTGGATCGTGATATTTTGCGTCATAGCTGTAAAATTCCGCGGACGGAGCTATCTCTCCCGGCGGAGAGGCCTCCGGCTGCCCGCTTCCGATCACGCCAACTTCAATTTCTCTCGCATTTATCCCTGCCTCGGCGATAAGACGTCTGTCATATTTCGCGGCAACTTTTAATGCTCCCGGCAGCTCATCAAGCTTGTTTACTTTCGTGATCCCTACGCTGCTGCCCGCATTCGACGGCTTGATAAAGATGGGAAAACCCAGCCTTTCCGCAAGCATCTCCGGAAATCCGCAACGATCTATGTCGTCCGCCGTAAAATTTATATACCCGGTTGTGGGCAGATTTTCGCTTGTAAAAATTTTCTTGGCGGTACATTTGTCCATCGCCACAGCCGATGCCAAAACGCCGCAACCCGCATACGGGATATCCATCATTTCAAGCATCCCCTGTATCGTTCCGTCCTCTCCGTATCTGCCGTGCAGCACCGGAAATGCGAAATCGATCTCCTGCTCAAGCACGCACATGTCGACGGGAACGGATTCTTTTTCCCAGTCGCCGTTTATTATGCCGTTTAAAGGGCCGTGGTATTTATGCCACGAGCCGTCTCGTTTTATCCCGTACATGTACACGTCATGCCTGCCGCCGTCGCGCAAAGCGCCGATAACGGAAGCCGCCGACATCAGAGATATTTCATGCTCGCTCGAGCGTCCTCCGAAGATTACTCCTACTTTCATTGCTCAGTTCCTTTCCCAATACTCCCAAATATCGCGATTCTGCTGCCAGCACGGGCAGCCGGGTCACTTTTTCAACGATTGCTCACCGAACATTTCCTCAGCCCACCGAACCATATCATCAAGTGCATTTTTCGCGCTTTGCCTGCCGCTTTCCGAGTCCTGCCCGGGCGGAGAAAATACGCTTATATATATCTTCAATTTGGGCTCCGTCCCCGACGGTCTGATCGTAATTTCAACGTCACCGTCGAGTGCAAAGCGCACGGCGTCGGTCGACGGCAGCCCCGTCGGGCGTGTGCCGGCAACCATGCAGCAGCTTTTAAGTCCTCCGAAAATGTGTTCTTTTTGCGCTTTATAGTCCGTTCTTATCGTGACTTTTCTGCCCGATATCTCGTGCGGCGGATCCGTGCGCAGTCCATCCATTATATTTTTCATGCGGCTCATGCCGTCATATCCGTAAAACATGAAATTGAGCGTATCGGTGAGAAGTGCTCCTTTTTCCTCATAAATTTTTTCAAGTCTGTCCGCGAGAGATAATCCCCTCGTTTTCCAATACCGCGCCGCTACCGCCATAAGTGCGGCGGCGCTTATGCCGTCTTTGTCAAAGACATACGGCGCTATCAGATATCCGCAGCTCTCCTCCATTGCAAAGACAAATTCGTCAAGGCGATCGCTGTGATAAAGGTCAATCATATGCTCGCCGGTGTATTTAAATCCCGTAAGCGTGTTGACAATATCTATGCCCGAAGAGGCGGCAATCCTGTCGATCATACCCGTTGTGACTATTGATTTATAGGCTTTATATGTTTTTCCTTTTGCGTCATCCTGCAAGGCTGCGCTGTCTTGGGTGATCGCGGCACCGCGGGAAGCTCCGTTGTCGTGCGCCGCCTCTTCCCGCGCAGCTTTTCGCATGTGACAAATATAGTCGAATAATAATATGCCCGCTTCGTTTCCGCTGAATTGCCTGTGCGTTTTATTCGGGTAAATCTCCACAACTCCGAGTCTGTCCGCGTCGGGATCGTTTGCCAGAACCAGATCCGCGGCTTTTCCTGAAGAATGTGCCGTATCTATCGCAAGCTGCAGCGCTTCGGCTTTTTCCGGATTAGGATAAGGGCATGTGGGAAAATCGCCGTTCGGATCAGCCTGTTCCGGCACCACATGCGGATCAAATCCGAGCCGCTTGAGAATTTTTACGGCAGGCTCCGCACCTGCTCCGTTTAGCGGTGTATACACTATGCCGAGCGAGGAAACGCGATTTTGCGCATTTGCGCTGTCATTATTCCGCGAGATACCGTCGCCGATTGCGTTTACGGCTTTGCATACCGCGTCCGCATACGCGTCTCTCGTGCTGCCCGGAATATATGTGAGCGTGCCCGAACCCTTTCCGGAATCGGCATATGCACAAGCTGCCGCCTTATAGCTTCCGTCAAAGATTTCGCTGCCGCGCATGATGTCCCGCACAGCTCGCGCGGAAGCCGCTCCCAACTGAGCGGACTCTCCGGTGTAGAGCTTATAGCCGTTATATTCCTTGGGATTGTGACTTGCCGTAATCATGATGCCCATCGCGCATCCGTGAAGCGCCGTTGAAAACGCAAGCTCCGGCACGGGAGAAACGCTTTCAAAAAGCAATACGTCTATACCGTTTGCAAGCAGCGTTTCCGCCGCTATTTCCGCAAAATGACGCGAGTTGTTTCTGCTGTCGCAGCCTATGGCAACGGTCAACGTACCGCCGAAACGCCGCTGCGCAACAGCGGAATCCGAAGATCCGGTGAGATATACGGCAACCGCCTTGGTGGCATGTCTTATCGCAAACGCATTGATTGTCGCAGAGCCCACACCCATTATACCGCGCATCCCCGCCGTGCCGAAATCGATATCACTGCAAAAACGGTCGCGAAGGGCCGCACTGTCGTTTTTAATCTCGGCAAGCTCTTCAAGCAGCTTTTGAGCATCACCTGAAAGCGCACCCGAAAGCTCCGCTTCAAGGCCCGAGCGCCATGCGTCAATTTTTTCGTATAATTCTTTATTTTCTATTTTAAATGCGTCTTGCATTTGAAATCTTCCTTTTTTACTTCCGTTTGCAGCAGCCTTATGTGAGTCGCCATACACTCCGCCGCTTTTTCCGGGTCGCCCGTTGCAAGCGCGGAGATGATTTCACGATGTTCATGCGGCTGTTTTTGCGCGCGTCTGAAATCGTCATAATAGACATATCTGAAACGGATGACTTTTTCCTGAATGTTTTCCGTGATTTTGATTAAGAGTTTATTCCCTGTCGCTTCCGCGATCAGGCTGTGAAAACGTGTATCGTATTCAATCATGGCGTCCATGTCGCCCTCGTCTATATAATCTTGATATATGTCCGCGAGTTTCGTCAGACGATCAAGTTTTTCTTTTGTGATTCGTTCCGCGGCAAGCCTTGCGGCAAGTGATTCCACGTCAAGTCGTACTTCAAGAACGTCTAAAATGTCCTGTTTTGATATATCGGAAGCATATGCTCCATGCTGCGGTTCTATGGTGACGAGCTGCTCTTCCTCCAGTTTGCGAATTGCCTCGCGCACAGGAGTCCTGCTCACTCCCATTTGTTCCGCCAGCGGAACCTCCATCAGTCTGGTTTTCGGGGGGATTTTCCCCTGCAAAATTTTTAATTTTATTTCGTCGTAAACCGTCTCGCGTAAAGGTTTTGGATGTTGTGCTCCTTTATTTGCCATTTTCACACTCCCTTCCATTTTTTATTCCCGTTTATTGCCCGTTATTATCGTGCTCTTGTCAGAACGGCTTCTTCGCAAAAAGGCGCCGCATGCTCGTAGCACTCCTTTGCACAGCTGAAATCATCGAATAACGCAAATACCGTAGGGCCGCTGCCGCTCATCGCAATATGCGTTGATTTTCCCGCCGCGCACGCGTACAAAAACTCTATTGTCTCATTTATAATAGGATACCTATTTATCGCTATTTTTTCAAGGTCATTTGTTCTTTTTTGTGTACATTTTTCAGGCGGTTCCGCCGCGCCGGGGCTCGTCTCGTTCAAACCCATATTTTCATCGTAGGCGGTATAAATTTCGGCGGCAGAGATCTCGATCGGAGGTTTGAGGAGTACCGCGCAAAATTGTTCGGGCGGGACGATCTCGACCCTCTCTCCTATTCCGCTGATTTCAGCGGCGGAAGCGCGGTTCCGATGGAGGCTTACGAAAAACGGAACATCGGAACCGACCGCGGACGCGATTTCTGCAAGCTCCGCGGTCGCGCGCCCCCCCCCTTGCGTGCCGCTGCCCGCAAATTCCGCAGGGCGCAGCTCACAGCAGGCATCCTTAGCAGCCTGCCCGTGCGCCCCGCATTCCTCTCTCGCCGCCCGCTTTTCATACGCTTCAAGCGCCTCCTGCAGGAATACCAGCACCGCCGCCGCATCCGTGCTTCCGCCCCCGAGCCCGGCTCCCGCGGGGATCCTCTTTACCAGCTCTATTTCGAGCTTCCACGCGCCCAAACCGCCGCGCTCCTGCGCGGACATATATTTGCGAGCGGCTTTGTACACCAAATTCCGCTCGTCCTCAGGAATCGGACTGCGCAGCCGCGCGGCACTCGCCCGCTCATCAATCACTTTCAACCTGATCGCCCCGCACTCGCCCGCTCCTATGCAGTTCAATTCTTTATCAGCCATGACAGTCAATCGAAGTTTTAAAAGATCGGAAAGCTCCAAGGCATGCATCCTGCTTTTAAGCAGATGATATCCCGTGTGTATCCCGTGCTCATCACGCTCTCGCCCCGTCACGCATAAATCCAGATTTATCTTGGCGGGAGCTTCAATTTCCCGTTCATATATGAAATTCGCCGAATTCTCCATATGATTTCCTCCACAATCGGAAAAGGCGGCAAATGCCGCCTTTGTCAATTCTTTCCGATGCTATTTGTTCTTACCGCTCTTGCCCTTGTGTTTCCCGGCATTTTTATTCTTCCGCGCTTCCCGCTCCGCGGCTTTTGACGCCTCAAGCTGCGCTTTCTTCCCGCTTTTATACTCGCTTCCCGCCGCACTTATAGGTCTTTTAGATTTAACCGCATAGTGGTTGAGCGGCAAAGTATCTTTTCCGGTCGCGTTTTTCGCACCGAGTTTTGCACGCTCTTTTGCGATTTTTGCCTCCTCCGCATCCTTCTTCGCCTGTTTTTTTGCTTTCTTTTTCTGATCCTCACGAACCACATCTTCAACCGATTTTCCGGTTTCTTTCGCTACTTTATACGGATTGACCTTCGTCTGCTCTTCTTTTGCTTTCTTGACCTGATGTTTTGCGCTCTTCATGGAAAACAGCACGATTGCTGCGACCATCAGCCCCATCATCAGCATATTCCCTCTGCTGTCCTTTTTAGCATCACGCGTCGTAAACGTGGTCGTCGTCTTTTTATCGAGATGTGTGCCGTCGCTCGCCTTGAAACCGTCATTTATCTCAAACACATATGTAGTGTTGTTTTTCAGCTCTTTTTTAGTTGTGAGCACCATCACCTTGTTTTTTTCTTCCGGATGAAATATAACTTTGATGGGGATTTCCTCCCCCTTTTTCGTGGTAAGTTTCATCGCCTTGATATTTGCCGGCTGATTTCCCTTGGCGGATACATCCTTATTGAACTCGATTTTAACCGGCATATTCACCGGCTGAAACCCCGATTTGCCGTCCTCCGGATATATGCTCACGATCTTTAAAGCTTTTTTGTCCGCATCATGCCCGGCGCCTACGCCGCCGGCGGCACTCCCATCGCCGTCCGCCCACGCAAAACTCCCGCTGAGCATTACTACTGTGAATATCAATATCAGAAAGCTGCCAATTCTCCTCATTATTCTCGTTCTCTCCTTACTAAAATCCGATTCCCCGCCAATTCCGTTTTCCGCAATAAACGCTGCTGCTCACTCTTTTTTCTCATGCTGCGGACCGCGCTGCCTTAATTTTTTAAAAAATTCCTTGAGCATCGCCGAACATTCCGCTTCCATAACGCCGAATTCCACTTCCGCTCTGTGATTCAATCCGTCCGCCTGAATTATATTAAAAAGCGTGCCGCATGCCCCCGTCTTGGGGTCCCTCGCTCCGATCACGACTTTGCCGAGCCTCGCAAGGACGATCGCTCCGGCGCACATTGCGCACGGTTCAAGCGTCACATACATGACACAATCACTCAGTCTTTCACCGCCCGTCGCCCTGCTCGCCGCCTTTATCGCACGGATTTCCGCGTGCTCCGTGGGATCGCCGGAGGTTACCACAAGATTGTGCCCTCTCCCGATGATCTCATCACCTCGCACGATCACCGCGCCGATGGGGACTTCTTCCAGCTTCAGGGCGCATTCCGCCTCTTTTATAGCTTCTTTCATGTATTCAATGGACATGACGGACACGATTTTTCCCCCATCACAATTTTTACAACGACTATTCTACCATAATGACACTGCCTTTGCAATTTCGATTCACACCACTTTTCGGCTTTTCAGCCAGCTCAACCGCGATAAAGCAGCATGAGCAGAAAATTGTGATCATAGAGCAATCCGGCAAGATAAGACAAGTTCAACATCTCAGTAATCTTAATGAGCTGTTCCGGTTTCAGCAGCGTCATTCCGAGCGGATACAGCGCAAGCAGTGCAAAAACCGCGAGGACACCGAAAGCGAAGCCGAAAAGCAGCCCCAGGAACCCGTCAGCCCTGTGAATGACCGAGCCCGGGCGCTTCCGCGTTTTTGAAAACATCGCTATGACAATGGAGATGGCAATCCTTATCAGCAGCATGGTAAGTGCAAAGCACATGACGGTGTATCCGATACCCACCAAATTATCCGTTGCAAGATCAATAAATTCTCCGGTCAGGTCGGAACATTTTTCCTGCATGAACAAAGGCAAATCCTGTATCATGCCCGTAGGCGACATCAGCCCCTCTTCTAAATTCGCCCGAAAGCGCCCGTCCATCGCAGCTTTGATCGTTGTGTATTTTCCCAAAATTTTCTGCACATGAGGAGTGAGAAATACTGCCCCTATGCTCGCAAGCAGCCATCCCGTGAACATAAAAATGCTGCGAACCAGTCCGCGCCGGCAGCCCGCTGCCGCTGATATCAATATTATTGTCAAAATTATGAAATCAATAACCATTTGTGTTCTCCGAGCATCCCGCATTTCTATCGCAATTTACATCACATAGAATACCACATTACGGCGAAAAAATCTAAGCAATTCGGACATACCGCCACTTTTGTCCGGCTTTTTCCCGGCTTGAAAAAATCATGCATTTTTGATAGCATACACTGGCGGCGGGGATGAATCGTTAATCGTTAAATCAAAATATTCAAATCAAATTGTGCCGCATATGGGATAACGGCATTAAGATTAAATCGGTATCAATATGAACACATGGGAACTGTTTGCGATAGCCGCGGGGCTGTCGATGGATGCTTTTGCCATAGCCGTTTGCAAAGGCCTGTCCGTGCAGCGACTTAAAAAAACACATTTATTTATAACGGGAGCATGGTTCGGCGGGGCGCAGGCGCTCATGCCGCTTTTCGGATACTTTCTGGGAACGGGATTCAGAGCCCGTATCGAGCAGATAGATCATTGGATTGCCTTTGTACTTCTCTCCGTGATCGGACTCCTCATGATAAAGGAAGCAGGCGAGCCGTCCAAACCGCTCGATTCCTCATTTTCATTCAAAGCGATGTTTCCGCTTTCCGTCGCAAACAGCATTGATGCGCTCACGGCGGGAATAATGTTCGCATTTCTTAAAGTCAATATCTTTTTCGCAGCCGGCACCATCGGGATAATCACCTTTTTATTTTCGGCGGCAGGAGTCAAGCTCGGCAACCGCTTCGGCGCGAAATTTCGCTCTAAATCTGTCCTCGCGGGGGGAATAATTTTAATAGCGATAGGGGTCAAAATTCTTTTAGAACATCTGAACGCTTGAGAAACGGCAAGCCTGAAAAACAACAAAAAATAATTAAAGCACAAACCGCATCGTGCAACTTGCGCACATCGCTTTTGCGCTTTAACGTGGTATCCCCGGCGGGAATCGAACCTGCAATTACGCTTTAGGAGAGCGTTGTTATATCCATTTAACTACGGAGACAAAAATTCATATGAATAAAAAATCCATACGAATAAAATTTCACATGAGTAATGATATCATAAAGGATTTTAAAAATAAAGCACGAATCGGCTCGGAATAAATAAATGCCGTTTTTGTTTTTCTACTGATGCCTGGCAAGGAATTTTTGCGTACGCTCGTTTCGCGGATTGTCAAAAAATTCCGCGGGGGTGTTCTGCTCCACTATAACCCCGTCACTCATGAATAATACACGATCTGCAACATTTCGCGCAAAATTCATTTCATGAGTAACGATTACCATTGTCATACCCTCGTTTGCAAGCGAACGCATTACATCCAGCACCTCGCCCACCATTTCCGGGTCAAGCGCGGACGTAGGCTCGTCGAAAAGCATCACATCCGGGCGCATCGCAAGCGCCCTTGCGATTGCAACCCTTTGTTTTTGTCCTCCGGACAGGGCTGCCGGGTATACATGCGCTTTTTCCGAGAGCCCTACACGCTCAAGCAATTCAAGTGCATGCGCCCGCGCTTCCGATTCGCTCTCCCCTTTTACTTTCATAGGAGCAAGCATGATATTTTTTAATGTGGTCATATGCGGGAAAAGGTTGAAATTCTGGAAAACCATCCCCATTTTCTGGCGAACGCTGTTGATATTGCTCTGTGACACGATCTCTCCCTCAAGCTTGATCTCCCCCGCAGTGGGCTCTTCAAGCAGATTGAGGCAGCGCAAAAACGTGCTCTTACCGGAGCCCGACGGGCCGATTATGCACACAACCTCTCCTTCGTGTATTTCCTCACTGATATTTTTCAAAACCTCAAGTGAACCGAATGATTTATAAAGATTATTTACCTCTATCACCTGCTTATGATCTCCTTTCCTCATATCCGCCATCTCGCAGATCCCTTATCCTTGCGTAATTATATAGCCTTATGCATAAAAATGCAAGAAATTTAATATATATTTTTTAAAAACCCCTTCATTATTGCGAGAAAATGCTGTAAAATAGTTGCATATCGACATTCATTATTCGCGCCGTGCGGTTATGCATAATATGCAAATAAATGAATGATTAAGTCACAAAGCCTGTTAGAGACATTGCAAAAATATGGAATGTCGCGCTCGCGGATTGGACTTTTTTGCAAAAATCCGTTAAACTTATCATACGAACATTGCTCGTTTTGCTCATTATATTTCACTTCATTTTCCGCAGCTTTCAGAGCTTCCGCAACTATGCGGCGCACGGGATGAATTTAAGATGATGTTGATGCGC
Organism: Anaerovoracaceae bacterium; assembly: GCA_041844835.1. Lineage (GTDB taxonomy): Bacteria > Bacillota > Clostridia > Peptostreptococcales > Anaerovoracaceae > CAUUCX01. The sequence goes on along the minus strand of JBGZBU010000039.1, from coordinate 7,688 downwards.
AGAACGGTTTTGAAGTGATATATGAGACGGTTTTGTAAAATATACAAGTCAGTCATGTGTATTGAGTGATTTTATACAAAGTTGCCTTTGACTTGCGTTTTTATCCATTTTCGGGATATACAAAATGTGGTGTAGTATTATATGATACGTACACGATATATGGAAGTTACGGTCTCATAACGCGCTTTTATAAAAATGAAAGACAAACTATTTAGATATTAAGGAGGATTGCTATGAGCGCTATAATTACAGGAAATGCAGATCTGACGGAAGCGCAGGCTTATGTCGATTATCTGGAAACGAAATTCAACCGCAAACTCGCGACTTTGGATGTTGAGGTTGACGGTGATTTTGCGAATTTGAATTATACATTTGAACATGTCCCATTTGAAAGAATCAGGCGAATTACCGGGTACCTCGTAGGAACGATGGATCAGTGGAATGATGCAAAATCCGCGGAGGAGCATGACAGGGTATATCACGGAACGCAAGATGACGGCAAGCTGCTAAACAAATCGGACGAATCACGGCTCGAAGCCATTTAATCTCAGGCACCGTTTATTTCATTATTGTATCATCCTTGGTTTGTATTGCTTATGACTTATATTAATTGTGATACAGACTGCAAGTGTAAAGTCTCGAATTATGAGTAATAAAGAGTTGCTCCGCAATGCCCGGGTGGAAATCGATATCGCCCGGCTGAAAAGAAACATTGATAATATAAGAATGGCAGTAGGAGACAAGCCTGTTTTTTGTCCTGCAATAAAAGCCGATGCCTATGGACACGGTGCAGTTGAGATCGCAAAACATCTCGGAAATTGGGGAATAAATATATATGCCGTTGCTACTTTGCAAGAGGCTCTTGAACTTCGCTATGCGGGAATCAAGGGGGATATCGTGGTGCTGAGCCTTCTTCCCGATGATTTGATGCCGATCGCGGCGGAGCACTCCCTGATTCCGTTTATTTCCACTTATGATGCAGCAGCGGCTTTAAGTGACGCGGCAATTGCGCAGGGCCGTAAAATTCGCATCATCATTGCAATTGATACCGGAATGGGGCGCATAGGGTTTTCCGCCATGAGTGATGCGGCGATTGAAGAAAGCGTTGTGGAAGTTAAGCGTATTTCACAACTTGGCGGCGTGCAGATCTACGCGCTGGCTAGCCATCTGTCGACCGCGGATTCGGCGGATAAGACATATTCCATGGAGCAGATCGCGCGATTCGAGGCAGCAGGCGCGGCGCTTAAAAACTCCGGGATACAGATTCCGAACATGAGCATACTCAACAGCGCCGGTACTGTGGAATTGCCCGGCAAACCGTTTGATATATGCCGCCCGGGAATCAGCATGTACGGCTATTATCCGGGGGACGAGTGTGATCGATCTTTAGTAGAACTGCAGCCTGTTATGTCAGTTAAAGCGGAAATTGCTTTTATAAAGGATGTACCGGACGGAAGCAGCATAGGATACGGCAGGCGCTACAGAGCAAGCGGCACTCGCCGCATTGCGACAATATCGCTAGGCTACGCCGACGGTCTTCCGAGGGCTTACAATCTAAGCGGCGATGCACGCGTAATCGTAGGCGAAAGCTTCGCACACATAGCCGGAAATATATGCATGGATCAGTGCATGATAGATGTAACCGGGATTCCGGATGTCCATCAGGGCACGGAAGTGGTCGTGATGGGAGAATCTCCACAGGGGCTTTCAATCACTGCTGACGATATCGCAAAAGCGACCGATACCATCAGTTATGAAATTCTTTGCGGTTTCGGACAGCGGCTTCCGAAAAAATATGTATAACATGAATAGGCTATATAACACAAATTAACAATATAAACTGATAATTGACATAAAGAATTGGAAAAGGGGACACTCAATCGGGTGTCCCCTTTTCTGTTCCGCCTGCGCGCGGCATGCTGTGACCGACATATGAAGTTATGAAGTTAAGAGCTGTCCGTCAATCTACTCATATCGCAGCGCGTCGATAGGATCCATCGTAGCCGCTTTTCGCGCAGGAAAGAGCCCGAAAAACAGTCCCACCCCCGCAGAGAACAAAACCGCTATGACCACGGCCTTGATCTGGATGACAAACTTCACTTTGACAATCAAAAGCCCTATCCCCGCAATTCCCATGCCCAAAACGATTCCGATTACTCCGCCCGCAAGGGAAAGCAGCATCGCTTCTATCAGGAATTGAGTCAGTATATCGCCGGTTCGCGCGCCAAGAGATTTTCTTATGCCGATTTCCCGTGTCCTTTCGGTCACGGATACCAGCATTATATTCATTATGCCTATTCCGCCCACGAGCAGTGATATTGCCGCGATTGCGCCTATCGCAAGAGAAATTGTCCCCAAAACTTTATTGACTATGGACAATTGTTCTTCTGCGGATTCGGCTACATAAAGGTTTTCTTCTTTTTTTAACTTGTTCAGATATTCCGATAATTCCCTACCGATGCTTTTAATTTCCTGTACGTCATCCGGAGCGTTCACGTAAAGCTGCAGGGCATACCATCCTTCAGCATCTTTCATTGTCGTATAAGGGATATATCCCGTAGAGTTGTCTGTAGTCATGAGCTTATCAAACAGACTCGGCTCCCGCTCAAATACGCCGATGACTATAAATTCCTGCAAACCGCCGGCGTCAATGGTTATACTCTGTCCGATCGGATTTTGCCCCTTAAATGCCTTTTTTTCAGCCTTTTGATCTATGACTATTACTTTGCTGCGCGACTTTACATCAACATCGCTTATCATGCGACCTTTGGCAATTTTGGTTTTGTCCAGATTGTTGAAATAATTGCCCGCGACTCCGATCAGATCGAATGAGATTTTTTTTGAGTTTTTGAGCTTGCTCGTCCCCGGCATTCCTGTAGACGGCGCAATATACCTTATTTTGCTCGGGAATCGTTGTTTTAATGCCATAATGTCGCTGTCCTTCAACATATTATTTGGATTTAAACTGCTCTCATCAATTTTCTCCCAGTTCATGTGCAGCGATATCAATCCGCTGCCCTCTCCCCTAACTTCATCAGAAACGGCGCCTCTGGCGGACGCACCTATGGATGTGATGGCGATAACCGAGCTGATTCCGATGATGATGCCGAGCATGGTCAAAAATGACCGCAACTTATTGCTTTTGATGGAGTTGCACGCAAGTCTTATATTTTCCCACAATAACATTATGCCTCACCTCCCGCTTCAAGTTTTTTCTGCTGCGCAAGATCAAGTTCAGCCAAAATTGCCGCAGGAGATTTCGGAGTCGGATTGATTTCATCTTTTAAAATCTCTCCGTCGCGAAATACGACTATGCGATTCGTAAAATCAGCGATCTCAGGTTCGTGCGTTACTATTATGACCGTATTTCCTTCTTTGTTGAGTCTTTGGAAAATTTCCATGATTTCGATGGATGAACGTGAATCCAGATTTCCGGTCGGCTCGTCTGCCAATATTATCGGCGGATCGTTGGCAAGAGCTCTTGCTATAGCCACTCTTTGCTTCTGTCCGCCTGAAATCTCATTTGGCATATGCTCTCCTCTATCCGCCAAACCGACGCTGTCAAGAAGTTTTCTTGCGCGTTCCTCGCGCTCTTTTCCGCCGATTTTGGCATATATCATAGGCAATTCCACATTTTTCAAAGTGGATGTGCGCGGAATCAGATTGAACGATTGAAAAACGAAGCCGATTTTCTTGTTTCGTATATGTGACAGTTCATCATCACTGCAATTGCTCACATCTTCTCCATCCAAACTGTATCCCCCGGAAGTGGGACGATCGAGACAGCCGAGTATATTCATAAGAGTAGACTTCCCCGATCCGGAAGCCCCCATTATCGACACAAATTCTCCCGAATTTATTTTCAAATTTATATCTTTCAGCGCATGCACCTTGATTGCGCCGGTATCGTAGACTTTATTGAGATCCGTTATTTCAATCAAAACCGTATCGTCGGCATTTTTCGAGACTGCCTCCGACATGTTTTCTTTCGTTAATTCCCGCATTTGTTACCCCCATATGAATCTCGGCCGCTCTACTTGCCGATTCCGAACAGCTTTTTCTTTGTTTTTTCATTTTCATCTCGGACTTCCATCCCGTCCGTCAATTCCAGCTCCGACGAAAGCACAACCCTTTCCCCTGCTTTGATTCCCTTTACCTGAGTATTGATGCTGTCGCTTTCATGAACGCTTATGTTGACCTTTTTTATCTTCCCCTTTTTGTAGACAAAAACGCACTCCTTGCCCTCATCATCATACCTGATGGCTTCATTTGGTATGGCAAGTCCTATCGGAACAAATCTGGTAAGTATCCTTGCTCCTCCCGTAACTCCGGCAATCAATCCCTTGGTCTGCGAATCCGAGTCCAAATCTATAGTTACAGGGATCACACTTTCATTATCGACTTTTTCACCCGTAGGCGCTATATGTGAAACCACCCCGAAAAAATCGACATCCGGAATCATCTCGGAAGTTATCTCAACCTTCTGTCCGATTTTAACACTCTTTATGTCATATTCACTTATGTTCACCACCATTTTCAGTCTTGATAAATCTTCTATTACAAACGGTGCTCTGCCGCCGCCCACGCTGTCCGAGCCTGAAGCTCCGTTTGCGGGCTTGCCCACGGTGGTATTGATCCTGGTGATTGTCCCGTCTATCGGACTTGTGATTTTACTTTTATCTTCACTTGAACTCTCATCCTGTTCGTTGTATGCCGCAAGGAGACGCTCATATGCGAGTTTTGCCTGCAGCATTTCCTCCTTTGACACCCCTTCCGCTTCGTAGAGCATCAATGTATTGTCATATCTGCGTTTTGCATCGTCCAAATCAATTTTTTGCTGCTTGCGGTTTTTTTTAGCGGGCTCATCCACCGCAACATGCGCAATGATTTGACCTTTCTTTACTTTTTGTCCTTCTTTGACAAGTATTGCCGTTATTTTGCCTGAAGTCTGTCCGTAGACTTCGGCCCTGTCGGCTCCGGTAATCGTCCCGCGCACACTGACATATTCCGTCAACTCCATTTCTTCCGCCGTCCCAAGCGGCACCGCCGGAATCTTTGAATCGCCGCTCTTGAGCTTGCCGAAAATGCCGACGGCAAGAACCAGCGCCACTATCAATGCCGGAATAATGATGATTTTTTTTGACCTTTTCCCCTTGTTTTTCAGCTCATTTTTCTTTTCCAAAAGAATATCCCCCTTTTTTCATCTAATCCCCAACTGGCATAAAAGCCGCTTATTCACTCATTTTATACTATTTAAAATAAAAGTGCAATACTAAGGAATATTGCACAAATATCACAAAAATGAATCAGCAAAACTTCATTCTTCAATCAAATATTCATAATTTTTCAGACTAATATTTACAATCTTGCGGCTAATATTCATAAGAGCACCGCGACCCGACAGGCCGCGGTGCTTCAGATAAAAACAATTGAACGCAATTATAATTATAAAATTATAATTAAACTACTAAAAATAATTAAAGGCAACTACCTGCGATCAAGGAGTGATAAGGAATGACAAGAAATAATCCGAATCACTTGCTTTCTTATAGATGAAGAATTTCTTGACCTCATCGTCCGGGCGGAACTTGTTTTCGCCGCCGAGGGAGCCGTCATAATTTGTGCTGGCCGCGCTGTCCATTTCATCTCCCGCCTTGTCAAACAGCATGATCGAAACCTCCGCGCCCTCATCATCAATATCCATTCCGAGATCTATCGTATAATCCTTTTTGCCCGGCTCGAGATTCACGGTTTTCACATTCTCCCCGTCTATATATAACTCGAAATATGCCGGTTCGCCCGCTCCGACAGATGAGTCATCCTTAATGGATATAAACATGCGCTCATCTTCTTTTTCAGGCAATTTGTTATGTTTTATAACAAGATCAAATGTCCCCGCTTCATCAAATGTGTAATCAAATCCCACATTATCTTTCACGATGTTTCCGTGCGGCTCGGCGAGGCTGACCGTGAAACCGTTGGCTTCCAGCTGATCATGCGATAAAATCCGATCTTTGCTGTTCTTATCGCGAACATATATGTGCAAGTTGCTCAAATCCAAGCGCTCTCCCTTTTTATAGTCGCGCTTCACTCCCACGGCATCATTTGATATGTCAAATGAAACTATGTCATTTATATTAAACGGAATGTTGTTCACAAAATCAACTACATAATTCTGATATTTATGTTCATACGCCGTTTTTTCATGGTCGGGAGCTTTCGGCATGTCCGCAAGAGAAAATCTCAGGATCGCGGGCCCCTGATCGTATTGCGTTTTCGTATTGTCAACAGGTACAACATGTCCCGCCTTATCTAAAACCTTAATCCATTCAACGGCACTTACCGACGGCATATCAATATTGCATGTGTATGAAAAATTGTTGTCATCCAGCTGCACGGTGTATGGCTGAGTTCTTCCCGCCACTTTTATTTTAATCTTATCATAGACTTTTTGCACTAAATGGCGTGAAGCAACGAGTCCCATATGATATTTAATCATCGATGGCTTGTGCTCAAGTATGAGTACGACGTCTTTATTTTTGTCGTACCTTGCCGGATCATCGGGATCTATTTTCAGTTCTAAAGGAAGATTGATTTCAATCCCTTCCGCAGCTATATCCTTTAATGCAACCGTTTTAACGGAATCGTCGAGGTATGTAATTACAATTTTTTCATTGCTGATATCTCTTGTCTCACCGTATGTAAGTTTCGCATCATAAAAATCTTTCATGCTGATGCTTCTGATCTTCTGATCCACCCCGTCTTTCTTGTATTTTGCGGAACGCTCAAGCGCATGATTAACGGCTTCAATATATCCCCTCGCACTGTATGTGGCTCCGGTTACCGCCTCGATCAGCGGATCATTTTTGTCTTTTTTGCTGAGACGCGATCTGAGACCGCTGACGCCGTTATTTTTTATCACTTCAGCGTTAATAATTTCATATGCTCTAGGTCTCTCAAAGGAATCATCGTCACCGAAATGAACGAGAGAAACTCCCGTTACTTTCCCGTCGTTATTGATATCTACAGCAACTTCGGTAGGCGTGGTTCTGGTCTGCTTTTGTGCCGCGTGGTCATATCCGATCTTATCATATCTGTAGTAGCCTCTGCCCAGACCATACCATCTGCCGCTTGCATATTCTTTAGCAACACCGGTGTCGTCATCTTTAAATTTAGGATCTACCGCTTTCTTTAGCGCTTTCTCCACAGCCGCCAAAACGGCATCCGAAGAGACCGTAGCACCCGAAACGACATCTTCTCTGTCTACATTACCACGCGAAGCAATCCTTTTCAGTAATTCTTCCTCGTTGGCTTTGCTGAAATATTGTCTGTCTTCCTTATGCTCTAATATTTCAACGCTTTTCAATATGCCGCCTGCCACTTGTATTTTTACTTTCAGCGTTCCTCTATATCCCGTAGCTGTCGCGTCGTAGCTGCCGTCCAGGAATATGCCCTCGACTCTGCCCGTCGGAACCTCGCCGAGGATCCCGCCGCCGCCTCCGCCTCCGGATGAAGACTGTGATTCCTTACTCTCGCCCGGTTTTGCAGTCTCGCCGCTCGCCTGTGAATATACATCCTTTATGGCGTTGAATATCGCATCTGACGTCTTTGTGGCTCCTGTAACCGCATCAATATTTTCTATATTTCCCTGCTCTACTATCTTCTTCATGAAACCCTCTACCATCGTT
>JBGZBU010000038.1:0-32506 GCA_041844835.1 Anaerovoracaceae bacterium | reverse complement strand
GGCGTTGCCGATATGAAGCAACCATTTGATCATGCTTGAATCTGTTGTCATGATATAATGGTTGCATCAATCTATATGCTCAACGATAGGTGTTGAGCATTGCGGCGTTGCCGATATGAAGCAACCATTTGATCATGCTTGAATCTCTTGTCATGGATAGCGTGCATATGCGAACACACGAATTTTGCATTTATTTTGTTTGAGCGGAAAATGACTGAACGGGAAAGGATGTTTTATGTCGGTATATTTGGATAACAGCGCTACAACGAAAGAATATCCTGCCGTCGGGGAAGCGGTGCGAGTCCATAACGAGGATTGCTACGGCAATCCGTCATCTCTGCACAGCATGGGAGTTGCGGCGGAAAAGGCTTTGAACAATGCAAGAAAAATCATAGCAAACGGAATCGGAGCTAAAAGCAGCGAGCTTTACTTTACGTCGGGAGGGACGGAAGCCGATAATGCTGCGATTTTCGGCTTTGCGGCTAAAGGTAAAAAAAGAGGAAACAAAATAATAACTACATCAATTGAGCATCCCGCAGTTCTTGAATGCTGCAAAAAACTGGAAAACGAGGGATTTGAAGTAGTGTATCTGCCCGTCAATTCCGATGCACAGATAGATCTTGACGATCTGCGTGAGGCGATTGACGACAAGGTTATACTCATCACGATAATGGGGGTTAACAATGAAGTGGGCACTGTTCTGCCTTTGCCCGAGATTAACAAAATCAAAGAAAGCGCAAACAAAAACAGAGATTATAAGATCCCGCTGCATTCGGATATCGTACAGGGATTTATGAAGGAGAAAATAAATTTTCATGAATATGCGGATGCCGTGAGCGTGAGTGCTCACAAAATACACGGGCCAAAAGGAGTGGGGGGATTATTCATAAGAGACGGATTCAACCTGCCCGCCTCTATAAACGGCGGCGGACAGGAGCGGGGTGTGAGATCCGGCACGGAGAATACGGCAGGGATAGTGGGGTTCGCAGAGGCTGTCGTACAAAGCGGTAAATTTTTTTGTGATGAGTACAAAAGAATTTCTTTGCTGAAAAGCAGATTTTTGACCGCCGTGCTCGATCAAATTGAGGACAGCGCAGTAAACGGAGATATCTCGGCATCCTCACCATATATACTGAATATTTCATTTTTGGGCATAAGGGCGGAGGTGCTCCTGCATATGCTTGAACAGGACGGTATATATGTTTCTACGGGGTCGGCATGCAGTTCGCGCTCAAATCATCAAAGTCACGTGCTAAGGGCAATGGGGCTGGACAAGGAGAGGATAGAAGGAGCAATAAGATTCAGTTTCGGTCACTTTAATCACGAAGCGGAAATCGAATATGTTATCGATAAACTGAGCAGTGCGGTGAAAAAACTGCGGCGCTTGTGATTACTTGTGATTAAGTGTAGTGATTTGTCTCAGGGAATATAGTTATTTATCTGATGTAGTTATTTATCTTTAGGAAAGGATATACGGGAATAGATGGATAAGATATTTATCGCGCGTTATGGGGAAGTCGCGTTAAAGGGGAAAAACAGACCGTATTTTGAAAGGATTCTCATGGAAAATCTCAGATCGAGATTTTCAGATTTCAAGAAGGAGACGGTCAAAATTGAAAAGTCGGACGGTTTGATTTTCATATATGCGGATCAGTCCGTTTCGGATGAAATCATCTTTGAGCGCGTAAGCAAGGTTTTCGGAATAGCGTCGGTATCGCCTATTGCGGTGTGTGACTCAACCATTGATGCCATTTCCGACAAGGCATCGGAATATATGCACGGGCTTATGCTGGAAGAGGGCATAAAAACCTTTAAAATCGAGAGCAGCAGGACCGATAAGGCTTTTCCGCTTACATCTCCCGAGATATCAAAAACAGTAGGCGGAGCGGTTCTGAAATTTTGCAAAAACCTGAAGGTGGATGTGCATAATCCGGATTGCATTTTGAACATAAAACTTCGGCGTGACAATACTTATATTTTCAGAGACAAATATGAGGCCGTGGGAGGATTGCCTGCGGGAACCAACGGCAAAGGGATGGTATTGCTGTCCGGAGGGATTGACAGTCCGGTTGCAGCCTGGATGATGGCAAAGCGAGGAATGAAAATAGAAGGAGTGCATTTTCACTCATACCCTTATACAAGCGAGAGGGCGATGAACAAGGTTGAGGAGTTGGCGGGGAAACTTGCGGAATACACCTCATTTGTAAAGCTTCACTGTGTAAATGTCTTGCCGATTCAGGAAGCCATAGCGCGGGAATGCAGACAGGAAGAAATGATAATAATCTTGCGGCGTTTTATGGTGCGAATTGCAGAAAAGATAGCTCGGCAAAACAATGCTCTGATGCTTGTAACGGGAGAAAACCTCGGACAAGTGGCGAGCCAGACCGCAGAATCAATTGTCGTAACTGATGATGTCGCGACACTGCCGGTGATGAGACCCCTTATAGGACTGGATAAAGTGGAGATAATGGATCGAGCAAAAAAAATCGGCACCTATGATATCTCCATTAAGCCGTTTGAGGATTGCTGCACGGTTTTTTTGCCGAAACACCCGCTGACAAAGCCGAAATTGGCGGAAATTAGCTTGTCCGAGCGAAATTTGAATATTGATGAGCTTATTGAAGAAGTTATGGCTTCATATGAGGTCAAAACAATAAAGTAAGTTCGCTTAGAAAGCGTTTAAGAGGAAAGCCTACAACATTATTGTAATCCCCCTCGTATCGCTCAATGAATCTTGCAAATTCACCCTGTATCGCGTATCCGCCCGCTTTATCGTACGGAGCGGGTGTTTTTACGTATTCATGCAGGAATTCGTCGCTGTAATTCTTGAAAAATACGGTAGTTGCTTCATAAAAAGCTCTGCGCGAATGCGTAGCCGGAATTAGTAAGCACACGCCTGTAAGCACTTGGTGTGATTTGTTTCGGAGGCTGCTTAATATATTGAAAGCATCATATTCATCCACTGGCTTTCCAATAACTCTATTATCGTATACTATGGTATCTGCAGCTATTATTACGACAGGTTCATCATTATTACCCATAGCATCTTTATCGGTGGAGTGTACTTTTTCGCCAAGATACAGCTCTTCCGCCGCAAGCGCTTTTTTTACGGCAAGGTACATGCATACATCAGGTCCGCTTATTTTATCTGACATCGGTATGTTCTCATCGACATTCGGCATGATTATTTTAGGTTTGAAGCCGGCGGATTCAATTATTTCGCGCCTCCGCGGTGAGGCGGAAGCAAGTATCATTTTTTTATTCAAAGAATACCTCCTATTTTTAAATGCATTTGCACCTTTTAGTTCATTTTCCCGCATTCCTTTCGCATGCTCAGATTTACTCATTATTATTCACATGCTGCTATTTACGAATCTCGGCTTTGTTTAAGTGTATGATCTTAACAGCAATCCGATTCCCATGCTCCGAACTACATATTATTATACACTTACAATTGAAAATATCCATTGCAATTTAGGAGATATATATGCGGCACTCCTTATGCGTTATGCGCGGCGTTTGCACTGTGCAGCGAGTCTCTTTTTATTTGTGCGCTGTGCTCTTTTTTATGCACCGTGCGGACTTTCGCACGTCCGGTCGCATGGATATACTTGAAGATGCTTTTGTTTCCTTGCAGGTATTTTGTGTTTGAAAAAATACATTTTGCATGATATAATCAGTCTCAAACCCTTAAAAAACTTGATTTTAAGACATTTTGAGGATGGGGCTGTGTTTCCTTTTAAAAGAGATATGAGGTTGTTGATTGCATAGATTTTTTGTAGACAAGAATCAAATCGATGGTGCTTACATATATCTGCGGGACGGCAATGATATTGAACATTTGCGCAAATCTCTGCGAGCGGTTCGGGGAACGCAGGTATCGGTATCCGATTCATGCGAGTGGATTTATAGGTGCGGCGTGGAAAGCGTGGAAAAAGATGTTATAGTGCTCAGGATTTTAGACAAATCCGGGAGCATCCGGGGGCGCCGCAGCCGTATATCGCTTTTTCAATCAATTCCCAAATCAAGCAAAATGGATGATGTCGTTCGCCGTACCGTTGAAATGGGGGTTTCAGAGATATTCCCGATTTTTACGGACAGAACGGTTGTGGAAGATAAGGGCAATCTGCACAAAAAGCTCGAACGCTGGAATAACATTTCAATGTCGGCGGCGAAGCAGTCGGGGAGTCCGTTCGTGCCTCCCGTGCATAAGCCCGTTAAGGGACACGATATTTTGACCGCACTTTCAGTATTTGACGAGGTGGTGTTCCCTTACGAAGATGAACGCAAGATCACATTAAAGGAAACGTTGAGGTCATTTAAAAAGTATGATGATATGAGTTTTGCGCTTATTATCGGGCCTGAGGGCGGATTTTCCGATGATGAGGCAAGAGCTTTTATCGATATGGGTGCTCATGCTTGCAGTCTGGGCGCCGGAATTCTTCGTACCGAATCTGCGGCATTTGCCGCGCTTGCTATGATGCGGTATGAGATGGACATGTAGGGTTTGATCACAAAGGAGATTACACTATGGAAAAAAATATCAAAAAGTTCAAGAGAGTTTTGGTTGCTAATCGCGGTGAAATTGCAATCAGGGTTTTCAGAGCCTGTAAGGAGCTTGGAATCAGAACGGTAGCCATCTATTCTGAAGAAGATAAAACGGCGCTTTTTAGGACAAAAGCCGACGAGGCGTATCTGATTGGAAAGGGTAAGGCGCCGGTAGATGCATATCTGGGTATTGCCGAGATTGTGGAACTTGCAAAAGCAAAGGGAGTCGACGCTATTCATCCGGGCTACGGATTCCTCTCCGAAAACAGTGAATTTGCGGAATTGTGTGAGAAAGAGGGAATTGTTTTTATCGGACCGAATCATGAAATGATGAATAAATTGGGCGATAAAATACAGTCAAAAATCGTGGCTCAGACTGTAGGTGTGCCTACGATCCCCGGAGTCGATCAGGCTATAAAAACGGAAGCGGAAGCGGTTGAATTCGCTGCATCTTGCGGATATCCGGTGATTTTAAAGGCGGCAGCCGGCGGCGGCGGTCGCGGAATGAGGATTGTCAGAAATGCGGAAGATATGCCGAGAGAATTTCTGAGCGCCAGGAGTGAAGCTGCCAAAGCATTCGGTATTGAGGATGTATTTATCGAAAAATATTTGGAAAACCCTAAGCATATCGAGGTACAGGTGCTCGGAGATAATTACGGAAATTTAGTGCATGTGGGTGAGAGAGATTGTTCCATCCAGCGCAGACATCAGAAAGTAATTGAGTTTACGCCTGCACTGTCAATTACCCCGGCGCAGCGCGAGATCATTTGTCAGGATGCTTTAAAAATTGCAAAGCACGTAAATTATAGAAATGCGGGAACGTTGGAATTCCTTTTGGATAATGACGGAAAGCATTACTTTATCGAGATGAATCCGAGAATTCAGGTGGAGCACACCGTTTCGGAGCTCGTTACGGGCATAGATCTCGTGCAGAGTCAGATCCTGATAGCTCAGGGATACACGCTTGATTCGGATGAAATCGGCATCAAAAGTCAGGACGATATCGTCTTTAGAGGCGCATCTATCCAATGTCGTGTGACAACGGAAGATCCCGTCAATAATTTTGCTCCCGATACCGGTTTGATCGACGTTTACAGAACGGGAGCGGGTTTCGGTATCAGGCTCGACGGCGGAAACAGTTATACGGGAGCGGAAATCAATCCGTACTACGACAGCCTGCTCGTAAAAGTGACCGCATTTGCAAGAAGCTTTGATGACTGTATAAAAAAAGCAACGCGCGCGCTCGCGGAAATGCAGGTCAGAGGAGTTAAGACGAATATTCCGTTTTTGCTTAATGTTTTGAATCATCCGCTTTTCAGAAACGGGCAGTGTGATACGGGCTTTATTGATAATTTCCCTGAGCTTTTCGACATTCAGGCGGGTTCCGACGACGAGCTTAAAGTGATGAATTTCATAGGGAATAAGGTCGTTAACGAGACAAAAGGTGTAAAACCTGCTTTTAATGTTCCGATCTATCCGAAGATCGACAAATCTGAAATAGAGGGACTCAGCGGAACGAAACAGCTGTTTGATGCAAAGGGACCGAAAGGGCTTGCCGACTGGATTTTAAATCAGAACAAGCTGCTCATTACGGATACCACGATGCGTGATGCTCAGCAGTCTCTCATGGCAACCAGGGTGAGGTCCATTGATATGGAGAAAATTGCACCTGCAGTTGCAAAATACGGGCATAATCTCTTTTCACTCGAAATGTGGGGAGGTGCCACATTTGATACGGCATTCAGATTTCTAAAGGAAGATCCGTGGGAGAGACTCGCGATGCTGCGCGAGAATGTGCCTAATATTCTCTTCCAAATGCTGATAAGAGGCGCAAACGCCGTTGGGTATAAAAATTACCCCGATAATGTTATAAGGGAATTTGTAAAGCAATCGGCAAATGCGGGAATAGATGTATTCAGAATATTTGATTCGCTAAACTGGGTGCAGGGTATGGAAGTGGCGCTGGATGAAGTCCTGAATCAGGATAAGGTGGCGGAAGCTTGCATATGCTATACCGGAGATATATTGGATGAGAGTCGCGATAAATACACGTTGAAATATTATGTGGATATGGCAAAGGAACTGGAAAAACAGGGTTCGCATATCCTCGGAATAAAGGATATGACGGGTCTTATCAAGCCTATGGCATCCAAGAAGCTCATCGAAGCACTGAAAAACGAGCTTACAATTCCGGTTCATCTGCATACCCATGATACGACAGGCAACGGGGTCGCTGCGATACTTACGGCCGCAATGGCGGGCGTGGATATCGTCGATACCGCTATATCCAGCATGTCGGGGCTTACATCGCAGCCTTCAATGAATTCGGTCGTTGCCGCGCTTCAAAATACGGAAAGAGATACGGAGATCGATTCGGACGGAATACAAATCATTTCGGATTACTGGGCTGACGTCAGACCTGTGTACAAAAAATTCGAGTCGGATTTGCTGAGCGCTACTGCTGAAATCTACAAATATGAGATTCCGGGAGGACAGTATTCAAATCTGAAATCCCAGGTGGAATCTTTCGGTTTGGGGCACAGGCTCAATGAAGTGAAGGATATGTACAGGCGCGTTAATATAATGCTTGGAGATATTGTAAAGGTCACACCTTCTTCAAAAGCGGTGGGAGATATGGCGATCTTCATGGTTCAGAACAATCTCAATGAGGAGAATATTTACGAAAAAGGCGCAGGTATGGATTTCCCTGATTCGATTTCATCTTTCTTTGAGGGTATGATGGGACAGCCTGTGGGCGGATTCCCGATCGAGTTGCAAAAACTGGTTCTCAAGGATAAAAAAGCCATCACATGCAGACCGGGTGAATTGCTTCCTCCGGAAGATTTTGAGCAAATCAGAGCTACATTGAAGGAAAAACTTGATATTGAGCCGACGGAACAGGATTTGATAAGCTATCCTATGTATCCGTCAGTATTTGAAGATTACATCAAGAGCATAAGACGTGAGGGCAATTTCAGATATATGGGTTCGGATATATTCTTCCATGGATTGTCGGTGGGCGAAACTTCTGAAATCAGTTTGGGCGAGGGTAACGTTTTGGTCGTGAAACTCCTTGAAATCAGGGAAACGGACAGCGAGGGATATGCGGAAGTCGTATTCGAGATGAATGGAAACCGCAGAAGTACGAAAATCAAGGATCACAGCTATCAGGCAGGTGTCGGCGGCGGAATGGTCACAAAATATGCCGATCCCGACAATGAGCTTGAAATAGGCGCTAACATCCCGGGAAATATTCTGAAAGTGCTCGTGGAGGCGGGTGATCAGGTGAAGAAAAATCAACCTGTTGCAGTAATCGAAGCGATGAAGATGGAAACCAATGTGCTCGCCACATGTGACGGAGTTATAGAGACCATGTACGCAAAAGAGGGTTCACAGGTTAAAGCGGGCGAGCTTATTGCCGAGCTGCGCGCGCCGGGGAAATAACAAAATTTTCATAATTGTGATTTTGCAAGGATGGGATTTCCCGTCCTTGCTTTCTTTATATATTTGTGTGAGGAATGATAGAGTGAAACTTCTGGTTAAAACGATGGGCTGCAAAGTCAACAGTTACGAGAGCGAAGCCATTATGGAGATCTTTCAGGCGCGCGGATATGATGTGGCTCAGACCGAAGAGGCAAGAGAATTTGCCGATGTATTTGTAATAAATACCTGCACCGTTACTCATATAGCCGACAGAAAATCCCGCCAAATGATACGGCGTTTCAGGAAAAACAATCCTCAAAGCGTAGTGGTGGTCACGGGCTGCTATGCGCAAACGGCGCCGTCTGCGCTTCTTGATATGGATGAAATTGATCTGATACTGGGAAACGCGGAAAAGAACGGTTTGCCGGATATAGTGGAAAATTTTATGCAAAACGGGCGCCGCAGTTCCGACAAAGTGAGGGTTTCCGATATTTCAAATGTGACTTGCTTTGATGACACTTTTTTAATATCATCTATGAATGAGATGAGTCGCGCATTTGTAAAAATTGAAGAGGGATGCAACAGATTTTGTTCGTATTGCGTAATACCTTATGCAAGAGGACCGGTTCGCAGCCGAAACAAAGAATCAATTTTGCATGAAGTTGCGGGGTTGGTGGAAAAAGGCTATCGGGAGATAGTGCTCGCAGGCATAAATACGGCTCTGTACGGAACGGAAGACAGGGCAAGATTCGGAGAAAATGCGCTTTATGATTTGATCGGTGCGTTGGAGGAGCTTCCGGGGGATTTCAGGCTGAGGCTCAGTTCGCTCGAGCCCACGGTGATAGACGCGGCTTTTATGAAGGAATTGTTTTGCTTCAACAGACTGTGCCATCACGTGCATCTGTCGCTGCAAAGCGGAAGCAATCGCGTTTTGTCGGCAATGCGCAGACGTTACAGCATTGAGGAATATTTGCGCATAATTGATGTAATACGCGATTTTGATCCCAATTACGGAATTACGACGGATATAATTGTAGGATTTCCGGGGGAAGATGAGAAAGATTTTAAGGAAAGTCTGACTGCCGTAAAGCGATGCAATTTTTCAAAAGTGCATGCTTTTCAATACTCGGACAGACACGGAACCGAGGCTTTTTCGATCGGAAACAAGGTTGCCGCCGCCGATAAAAATCGGCGATTGATTGAACTTACAAGCATCGCGGAGGAAATTGCCGCAGATTTCGCTGCAGGAAATGTAGGCAGCAATGCCAAGATATTAATTGAAAATACGGAGTCTCATTGCGGGGAAAATTTCGGTGTGGGATATAGCGAAAACTATCTCAGGACATTTGTTCCGCTTGGAGCCGAGCCTTTCGAGACGACGGCTTTTGGCGGCATTGTCGATGTCAAAATTGAAGAAAGTCGAGGAACGGATTTGATCGCAGCTTCGATTATTTGATATTTTATGGAGGTGATATTAATGGACAATTGTATTTTTTGCAAGATTGTGAACGGTGAAATTCCGTCAAACCCGGTTTATGACGATGAAAAGATAACCGCTTTCCATGATCTTGATCCTCAGGCTCCGACGCATGTGCTCATAATTCCCAAAAAGCATATATCCTCTATTGATGACGTGAATGCGGAGGATGGAGAATTGCTTGCGCATATGATGCTGAAAATCAAAGTTATCGCGCAAATTCTCGGGCTCGAAAACGGCTACAGAGTTGTGATCAATTGCGGAGATGACGGGCTGCAAACCGTCAAACATCTGCACATTCATCTGCTGGGGAAACGAAAAATGAGTTGGCCGCCGGGCTGATAGGCGGTTAGGGCTGATATTTGATTTTCCATAGAAGCAAACGCCTTTGATCGGATTTTCTCTCCGATCATAAACTTTTTTCGATACGGCAGTAACGCCGGGCAAGATATTCGATTGTGCGGCAAATTTTTGCTTGTAAATACCGGAGCATATGGTATAATAACTAATTGTAGGAGTACCATTCATAGCATCCTGCTAAAATGGAATGGTCAGGAGGTGAATTGGATAGTGGCACAAGTAATTGTCAGAGAAAATGAGAGTCTGGAAAGTGCTCTGAAACGTTTCAAGCGTTCGTGCGCCAGAGACGGAGTTATGTCCGAGCTTAGAAAAAGGGAACATTACGAGAAACCGAGTGTAAAGCGCAAGAAGAAATCCGAGGCTGCACGGAAAAAGGCTAAAAAGTATTAATATTGCTTATGTAACAAATTGACCCCGCATTGCGGGGTTTTGTTTACAAACGGTAGATGATATAATGGTTGCATCCATTATATAGTCAACACCTAGGGTGTTGACTGTTGCGGCGTTGCCGATATGAAGCAACCATTTGATCATGCTGAAATCCGTTGTCATGATATAATGGTTGCATCCATTATATAGTCAACACCTAGGGTGTTGACTGTTGCGGCGTTGCCGATATGAAGCAACCATTTGATCATGCCGAAATCCGTTGTCATGATATAATGGTTGCATCCATTAAAATATTTGTTTTTGAAAGAGATGATCAATTTATGATGTTAGATCCTGAAGCTTACGGTGTTGAACTGCTCGGCATTTTGAATTCAAATCTGAAACTGATCGAGGAGCACTACAATGTAGAAATTAATGAACGCGGCGGAGAAATTTTTATAAGAGGAGATAATGCCGCTTCTGCCGAAACGGTGATAAAAGCATTGTCCGAAAAACTGATGCAAGGAGATAGGATTGACAGACAGATGGTCGAATATGTCATGGGGATACAAGCGGACGGGACATTAAATGAGGATTTGCAGTCAAGCGGAGATGTGCTTTGTTTCACTTATGCGGGCAAACCTATAAAGGCAAAGACCATCGGACAAAAAAAATACACGGGACTGATACGCGATAAGGATATGGTGTTCGGAATCGGTCCCGCCGGAACGGGCAAGACATATCTTGCCGTGGCGATGGCGATAAACGCATACAAGAACAAGCAGGTTCAGAAAATCATTTTGACAAGACCTGCCGTTGAAGCCGGTGAAAGACTCGGTTTTCTTCCGGGTGATATGCAGGATAAAGTGGATCCGTATCTGCGCCCGTTATATGATGCTCTCTACGAGATGCTGGGCAGAGAAGTGGCTCTCAGGCTGCGCGAATCCGAAGTGATAGAAATTGTTCCGCTTGCGTATATGCGAGGAAGGACGCTGGATCGTGCATTTATAATTCTGGACGAGGCGCAAAACACCACAAGAGAACAGATGAAAATGTTCCTCACAAGGCTTGGGTTTTCCTCGAAAGCTGTAATCACGGGAGATATCACTCAGATAGATTTGCCGGATGGGAAAAAATCGGGACTTGTGGAGGCTGCCAGGGTTTTGGCGGGAATTGATGAGATAGGCTTTGCATATCTGAAAGATGTGGATGTGGTTAGACATCCTCTGGTCAAGAAAATTATCAATGCCTATGGCAAGGACACAGGTCTTGAATAGGAGAGACGAATGAAATTATTTATTTCCGGTCCCGTTCCGTATGACGGGGTGACAGAAGATTATGAGCGAGCAGCATTGCTTTGCCTGCAGAATGAAGAAATTGGGCAGGAACGCATGGAAATAAGTATAGTTTTTGTGGACGATGCACATATAAGAGAATTGAATTCACAGTACAGAGGGATCGATTCCGTGACCGATGTGCTCAGTTTTCCGCAATACGAAAGTGTGGAGCAATACCCGGAATCGGGCGATATATTTCTGGGAGATGTTGTAATTTCAATTGATGCCGCGGTGGCGCAGGCAGAGGAATATGGACACGGTCAAAAACGGGAATTCGTTTATTTGTTCGTGCATAGCATATTGCATCTCCTGGGATACGATCATATGGATGAAGAGGAACGCATGATAATGCGTCAAAAAGAAGAAAAGATTATGAGTTTGTTGAATCTGGGAAGATAGATTTTATAAGGAAGTTTTTGGGGGAAGATAAAAAATGAGTGAAGTGATAACGCCGGAAATGAAAATTGAATTGTACGCTCAGGCGAAACGGGCTTTGCAATCATCATATTCCCCATATTCCGGATTTGCGGTCGGGGCGGCGTTGCTTTCGGCGGATGATGAAATATTTGCCGGCACAAATATCGAAAATGCTTCATATGGCGGGACATTGTGCGCGGAGCGTGCAGCTTTTGCGGCGGCAATTACCGCCGGAGTCAGGGATTTTAAGGCGCTCATGGTGATATCCGTAAACGGTGCTGTTACACCGTGCGGCATATGCAGACAATTTGCCGCGGAGCATTGTTCACCCGATTTTCTCATAATGACTGCAGACAGTGAAGAAGATATAACGGAATACACCCTGGGGCAGCTTCTCCCGGAAGCTTTTTCAAAGGATTCCATTTGATGCTGCAGGCGTAGATTCATCTAAAATCGCAACTTGCCGGCTTATTCGGATGCTTCAAGCAGAGTGTGGATATTAAGGAGAATTATTATTGTGAAATCCGGTTTTGTAGGAATTATAGGCAGACCTAATGTCGGAAAATCGACATTGCTCAACAGCGTTTTGGGGGAGAAGATATCGATTGCGACGGATAAACCTCAAACGACACGAAATACGATACGAGGAGTTTATACGGATGTAAGCTCTTCCGATGAAAGCAAACATATACAAATTGTTTTTTTGGATACTCCCGGCATTCACAAGCCCAAGAACAAGCTCGGTACATTTATGACGACCGGGGCAATAAAAACATTGAATGAAGTGGATGCGGTACTTTTTGTAATTGATGATCCGCACGAGTTCGGGAGGGGCGATCAAATCATAGTTGAAATGCTCAAAGAGGTGAATACGCCTATTTTTGCCGTGATAAATAAAATCGACCTCATGCAGCCGGATGAATTTAAGTACATTTTTGACTATTGTCAGGGATTTTCGATTTTCAGCAAGGTTATCCCCGTGTCGGCTCTAAAGCACGATAATATAGATTTGCTGCTCAATGAACTCAGCGCGGTAATGCCGGAAGGCCCGATGTATTTTGATGCGGATGCAATAACGGATCATCCCGAGCGCTTCGTAGTTGGAGAGATTATCCGAGAAAAAACGCTGATGTACCTTCAAGATGAAGTGCCTCACGGTATTGCGGTGGAGATTGAAAGTTTTGAAGAAAAACATACTATAACAAAAATAAGCGCGACGATAATATGCGAGCGGGCGGCACATAAAAAAATAGTGATAGGTAAGAGCGGAAAAAAAATCAAAGGCATAGGAAAAGCTGCAAGAGAGGAGATTGAGGTCCTGCTCGGAACCAAAGTATTTCTTGAGATTTGGGTGAAAGTTCGTGAGAACTGGCGAAATAACGATACCATACTCAAAAATCTCGGATATCGGGATAAGTGATTTTTAAATCTTATACGGATATTTTTATAGTTTTGGATCGGCGCTCAAGAAAAAGGTGGCATAAATGTATCTGGACACACAAGGAATTATTTTAAAGCAGGTTAAAATGCTGGACGGGAAGAGAATTCTCAGTATTTTTACGCCGGATCTCGGGAAAATCAGCGTGAGCAGCTCTGTAAACGAGAGAACAAAAAGCAAGTCGGCACTTCCGCTCAGGCCGTTTACACTGGGGAAATACACACTTTATAAAAAAAGCGGCTTTTATTATTTAAACCGAGCGGAAACGTATAAGAGCTTTTTCCCCATTGGAGAGGATGTAAATAAATATTTGAACGCTTCCTTTGCTCTTGAATACACTGAAAAACTCCTTCCCTGTGATACTCCGGCGGCTTCCATATTTGACCTGCTGTGCGATTTTCTGGATCTCATGCAGCAGCGCAACAGAGAACAGGGGACACTGCTTCTTGCCTATATAATAAAAACATTCAGGGCCGCGGGTGTGATGCCGATTCTTGATTCCTGCGCGGATTGCGGAACGGTCGATTTTAAGAACGGCATATCCTTTTCCGTGGACTCCGGCGGTATTGTGTGCAAAAATTGTGCCGAAATCAATCATATGTCCGGCGATTCATTGATTTTAGCGGTAGATTTTGGTATAGTTAAAATATTCAGCTACATATTGAACAATTCACTCTACGCGCTGAAAAAATTAGCGATTGAGGATGAGTCGTTTGATGTAATAAACACAATCGTCAGAATGTATATTGAGCGGCATCTTGGGATATGCGGTCTGAAAAGCGAGGGATTGCTGTAGGTTCGCAAGCCGCGGGAGAGAGTCGTTTTCTATTTTTGTTTATGGCGTTAAATGGAGGTGTATTATGGAAATAACTTTGGAAAAGATCGAATTGGTAAAGGATAGAACGGGTGTAAGTTACAAAGATGCTAAAGAGGCGCTTGAAAACAATAACGGAAGCGTGGTTGATGCGATTATAAGTATTGAAGAGGCTTTTGACGAGATGAGCAAATCCGGTGCCGCCGGAGCATCAAATGCCGTAATTTCAAGGCTTAAAGAAGTTATCAGGAAGGGAAATGTATCAAAGATCGTTGTCAAAAAGGACGAAGATGTTTTACTCAATCTGCCCGTGACTGTAGGCGTGCTAGGTGTGGTAATCGCCCCGATTGCAGCGGTGATCGGCGTTATAACGGCGTTCGGCACTAAATGTGTGATTGAAGTGGTAAAGGATGACGGTTCGATTATAGATGTAAGCGAAATGGCTACGGATACATTCGATACCGCGATTGAAAAGGGCAGCATAATAGCAGATGAAGTGAAAGAGCGAGGCAGTGAGGTCTATCATAGCGTCAAAAGCAAAACTGAGGATGCCTTAAACAAAATCAAAAAGAATGACGAGTCATATTTTGATATGGGTGAAGAATATGACGATCTCGATGAACTCGGAGATTTGGATGAAAAAGACCTTTTGGCGCCTCGCGATGAAAGATAGGTTCGTGTGAATTCGTTATTGGTTAACATAAATTATAGCAAAGGAGTAATCGGTATATGTGTAATCGTGAAGTGACTATGGATAAAATCAAGGCATTAACCGTCAGCAGAGGATTTGTTTATCCGGGATCGGAAATCTACGGCGGATTGGCAAACACCTGGGATTACGGCCCGCTCGGTGTCGAGCTGAAAAACAATGTCAAAAAAGCATGGTGGAAAAAATTTGTGCAGGAATCACCGTATAATGTCGGATTGGATGCGGCAATATTGATGAATCCGGAAACATGGGTAGCTTCAGGGCATGTAGGAGGATTTTCGGATCCTCTCACCGATTGCAAATCTTGCAAATCCCGTTTTAGAGCCGATAAGCTCGTTGAAGATTATTTCAAATCCGTTAATGAAGAAAAGACAGCCGACGGTTGGACCCAGGATGAGCTTGCGGATTTTATAAATGAGAAAGGAATTGCGTGCCCGGAATGCGGCGGAAAGGATTTTACAGCAATAAGGAAATTCAATCTAATGTTTAAGACATTTCAGGGTGTTACCGAGGATTCACAGGCTGAAATTTTTCTGAGGCCGGAAACCGCGCAGGGAATTTTTGTAAATTTCAAGAATGTTCAGCGGACATCCAGGAAAAAGGTTCCGTTCGGTATAGCGCAGGTGGGAAAATCGTTCAGAAATGAAATAACTCCGGGTAATTTCACATTCAGGACCAGAGAATTTGAACAAATGGAACTCGAGTTTTTCATTAAACCCGGGACAAACATGGGCTGGTTTAAGTATTGGGAACAATACTCGTTTGATTTCTTAAAATTGATCGGCATAAATGAGGAAAAATTGAGATTGCGTCAGCATTCACAGGAGGAATTGTCCCATTACAGCAATGCGACTTCCGATATTGAATATTTGTTCCCGTTCGGTTGGGGCGAGCTTTGGGGTATTGCGGACAGAACCGATTACGATCTCACGCAGCATCACGAGCATTCCGGCCAGGATATGATGTATACAGATCCGGAAACAAATGAAAAGTATATTCCGCATTGCATAGAGCCGTCGCTCGGGGCTGACAGATTGACACTTGTGCTTATGTGTGATGCATATGATGAAGAGATTATTTCCGCCGACGGGAAAGAAGATGTGCGTACGGTTATGCACTTCCATCCGGCTATAGCGCCGATTAAGGCGGCAGTGCTCCCTCTGGCAAAAAAATTATCGCCGGTTTCCGATCCGATATATCAGGAGCTCTCGAAGCATTTCATGACTGAATATGATCTTTCGGGTTCAATAGGAAAAAGGTATCGCAGACAGGATGAAATAGGCACGCCGTTTTGTATCTGCGTTGATTTTGAAACTGAAAATGATAATTGCGTTACTGTCAGAGACAGAGATACGATGGAGCAGGTACGCATACCTGTTGCGGAAGTAAAAGATTATATTTTGGAGAGAATAACACTTTAAGTTTGCCCGTACGGGGACGAGGTTTTTTGATGGAACGGCTTATTTATTCTTTTAACGAAGATGCGGGCAGCAGGATGGCAGAGCTCGGAGAATTGGGGAATTCTCTGGCTGAGATGACAAAAATGGGTATTCCCGTGCCTTTCGGGTTTAATGTGAGCGAACGCTTTCATCAGGAATATAAGGACAATTCGGCAGAGGCTTTTGAAGCTCTCTTTGCCGAAATGGGCGCATATATTGAGGATTTGGAAAAAGTGGCCGGGAAAGTTTTCGGCTCCGATTCAAATCCTCTTTTTCTTGCCGTACGTTCCGCGCTTGGGGGCAAAACATACGGCTTGACCGATGCGGTGCTTAATGTCGGCTTCAATGATATCACTGTGGAAGCACTTGGGAGGAAAACGGGAGATTTAATTTTCGCATATAAAAATTATCTGTACTTTTTGCGTTCATACGGATGCATGATTCGCGGAATCACCGAAGAGATGTTTTACGGATGCGGGCAAATTGACACCGATGTCGATCTCTCAGAAATGCAGGCAATGGTGGAGCAGTATAAGGGTTTGATTTTACGTGAAACGGGCATGGAATTTCCTCAAGATCCATATGTTCAGTTAAGAGAATCGATGGAAGCCGTTTTAAATTCGGACACAAATCTCGGGCAGCTTATGGGGGAGCTCGGGGTGAGTGCGAACGGGTTGATTCCGATTACGGTGCAAATGATGGTTTATGGAAATCTGAACGAGCGCTCGGGTGCAGGTGCGGTTTATTCGAGGAATCCTATAACCGGTGCGAAATTTGTTTTCGGAGATTTTGCATCAATGACTCAAGGCGATGCGATATCAAGCGGATCGGGCAGGATGGGCTTTTTCCCCGATATGGCGTCACTTATGCCGGAGACATACGGCAATCTTATAAGGATAATAGAGATTCTCGAGGACACATACGGGGATATGCAGCTCATAAAATTTGCGGTTGAAGACGGCAGACTTTATATTCTCCACAGGAGTGACGGGGATCGTTCTACGGCTGCGTCAGTGCGAATCGCGATGGATTTTTTGGAGGGAAGCCGCATAGATGAGGACACTGCGATCATGCGTATAGATCCCGAAAAAATAGGCAGGATACTCTATCCGATTTTTTCATCCGATGAGCTTGAATTGAAGCCGTTTATAACTAACGGTTCGCCGACATCCGCAGGCATTGCAAGCGGACGTATTTTCTGCGATTACAATAAAGCTGAGATTGCAAAGAGAAGTGGGGATGCGGTGATATTTGTGGCGGATGAATGTTCCGTGCACAATATTCATGAGGTTTTCGCTTTTGACGGCGTGCTTGCAAAGCGCGGGGGCTCCACGAGTATGTCGGCGATATTTGCAAGACATATGCATTATCCGCTGATTAACGGCTGCGATGTGAGATACAATGCCGATGACAAAACCGTTAATGTGGGGATGCAGGTTCTGAATGAAGGGGACATCGTATCCATAGATGCATCAACGGGGAGCATATATCTGGGCGAGATAAAGCGTCAGTTTCCTCCGATTACCCCACATTTTTCAGCTCTTATGAAGATGGCTGACAAAATAAAGGATATATCCATAATGGCAACGGCTGAAACCCCTGATGACGTAAAAGCCGCGATGAGCATGGGTGCTGCGGGTATTGGCATTTACAGGACGGCGGGCGTGCTCGCCGGACCTGAGATACGCGATGCTTTGCGGGCAATGGATCAAGATGTCCGGGGCGGCGAAATACAAGATTCAGCAGATAAGATATATATTGCTCATAAAGAGGATTTCAGCAATATCTTTAAAATTCTTGATGATCGGGAAGTAACAATCATGTTGCTTGATCTTCCGGATGGGACAATGTCAAATCCGGGGTCTGAATGCGATCTTTCCGGGTTATGCGGTGCACGTATCGGAATCTTCTATCCGTATATTTTGGAATTGCAGGCAAAAGCCGTGTTTGATGCGGCTTTGGAAATATTCGCTGAAAAAGCCATAATACCTGAGATAAAAATACTCATTCCCGCGGTCGGACTGCACGGCGAATTCAAAAAACTGCGCGCTGTAATAGATACCGTAGCTTCAGAATGTTTTATGCGGAACGGTAAGAATATTAGTTATGCCGTAGGCTCCATGGTCGATGTTCCAAGGGGCGCTGTAATTGCAGGAAGAATAGCGGAGCTTTCGGATTTCATTATTTTTGATGCAAACAGTTTGACGCGTTTTACCTTTGGGGTTTCAAAAGACTGCGCGGATATGCTGGATATGAGATATGCCAGTGAAAATATTTACGATTTCAACCCGTTTGTTCGTATTGATGAAGAGGGAGTAGGCGCGTTGATCCGCTTTGCAATGCGAAATGCGCGGAACGAGAGGTCAAATATCAAATTCGGACTTTGCGGTGAAGTTTTGGCAAATCCGAAATCGGTCAAATTTTGCAACGACATAGACATAAATTATATTTCCGCATCGCCGTACAAACTGTTTTCCATGAGATTATCCGCGGCACAGGCTGAAATCTTGTCGGCATCCGGTATGGCTTCACGTTCATAATTGCCGTTAAACTGATACGAGATGCTCATTGACTCTGTGAAGAAATCATGTTAAAATCTTCTCAAGATATTGAATAAAGTAATTTGACACGATACAAGAAGTGCATTTTATGCAATCTGATACGATACGGAATGCTTTGACCTCCTGTATCGTTTTTTTTTGCGCATATGGGAGATATGCGCTTTTTTATTATCAAAAAGGAGGCAATTCAGCTGGAAGAACAATCAAACACTAAGGAGATAATTCAGACTAAGGAGAGAATTCAGATGGAAGAAAAATCAAACGCTTTTTTGGAGATAGAAAAAATAGGAAAACTTATGCGAAAGTTTTCTATACCCTGTGCAATCTCGCTTGTGATTGGGGCGCTTTATAACATCGTTGATCAAATTTTCATTGCAAATGCCGACTACCTCGGCTCCCATGGTAATGCGGCTAATACCGTCGTTTTTCCGCTAACCGTATTAGCTCTTGGTATTGCAGTTATGATCGGTGATGGCTGCTGTGCATTTGTAAGTATTGCCCTGGGCAGTAAGAATAATGAGGATGCGCACCACAGCGTGGGGAATTCTATTTTGCTTTGCGTTATAAGCAGCATTATTCTTACGCTGCTATATCTGTTGTTCATGACTCCGATTTTGACTTTATTCGGTGGTAAGGTTAATCACGCAACTTATGCCTTTTCTAAAGAATATTTTTTTTGGATTTCATTGGGGATTCCTTTTTATATGTTCGGTCAAGCAATGAACCCTATTATTCGCAGTGATGGCAGCCCGAAGTTTGCAATGATTGCAACTTCAGCCGGTGCAATGACAAATATAATACTTGATCCGATTTTTATTTTCATGTTTAAATGGGGAATGACGGGCGCAGCCGTAGCCACCGTCGCCGGGCAGATTTTTACTGCTGTTCTTTCCATTTGGTATTTATTCCACATGAAAGCCATAAAATTGGAGAAAAACAGTTTCAAGCCAAGCATCAAATTGATATCGAGATTCCTCGGTTTGGGCATGACCAGTTTTTTGGCGCAGGTTTCTTTAGTAATTTCTATGGCCGCAGTTCAAAACACCTGCATGAAGTATGGAGCACTGGACGTCGTCTTTGGTCAGCAGGAATATGCACAGATTCCTCTTGCCGTCTTGGGGATTGTAATGAAATTCTTTCAGATTGCCATTTCTATTGCCATCGGCATCGCAGCAGGTAGTATTCCTATTGTGGGATATAACGTTGGCGCAAAGCGCAAAGACAGAGTCAAAGCGCTGCTTATTCGGCTGCTGATTGCAGAAGCCGTCGTTGGCGCTGTCGCACTTATCATTGTTGAAGGTTTCCCGCTTCAGATTGCAAATCTTTTTGGCGCTGCCAATGAGAGCGCTTACTACACTGATTTTGCCGTCAAGTGTTTCCGCACTTATCTTTGTTGAAGGTTTCCCGCTTCAGATTGCAAATCTTTTTGGCGCTGCCAATGAGAGCGCTTACTACACTGATTTTGCCGTCAAGTGTTTCCGCACTTATCTTTGTATGATGATACTCGCAACTGTCAATAAAGGGACTTTTATCTATTTGCAGGCATTGGGGAAGGCTGTTGCCTCTATTATAGTTTCTATGACGCGTGAAATTGTTTTCGGGGTATTTCTACCCGTCCTCATGCCGATTCTCATGGGACTTGACGGTTTGCTCTGGTCTTTTCCCGCTGCAGATTTTCTGACTTTTATTATTGCAATCTTTTTCATAAGTCAAAGCTATAGAGAATTAAGCAATAATTCTCAAATCAAACTTGCAAAAGATAATAAATCGAAATAAAAAATACATTACCCAGGCAGACGTGAATTTGATCACAGCAGCGGAAGCGGTGAAGCCCTCGCTTTGAATGCGGGGGTTATTTTTTTAGGAAAAAAATATTTTACAAATATTGACAATTCTTATAAATATGGTAATATATAGCAAATGGTAAATATTGGCAGGTGGCAATCATATGAATAAAAAAATTACAATTGCTCTTATTTTTAGAGATAAAGAATATTTATACGCGCTTTCAGGTGCAATATTGAGAAATTCCAAAGAATTTTTGATGAATATATATGAGCACGATGATTTATCGGGCAGCAGCGAAAATATTTTTTCCGATAATGAAATCGTTTTGACGGATTTCAGTTTTAAAGATTTTAAAAACATAGCTTCCGATATGCGGGCAAAGATAATCTTTTTTACGGAAAAATTATCAAGCTCCATTGCGGAAAGGGCTTATGAAAAAGATAAAATGTGCGGGATATACAAATATAGTGATCTGAATACTATCATCCCATGCATATATTCGCGATATAAAGCGATTTACGGTGCTTGTAGTGTTGTAAATTGCGAGGCGGGGAATGCTGCAAAACTGCTTTTATTCAAATCCCTGTCCGGAAATTCGGGAAACACCAGTATAGCGCTCGCCGTTGCGGACGAATTGCTGCGATTTCATAATAAAAAAGTTCTGATGATTACTTTTGATGAGTTCAGCATATTGGATAGATTCGCTTCCATTCGCCCGGCTGCGGGAGAAGGGGTGCGAAAATTGGATTATCTGATAAACAAATACGGCATTGACGGCATCGATATAGGGGCGTTTCTGTCAACAGACAGATTCGGAGTTTCTTTCCTTGCCGATTATTCGCAGGTCAATCCCATGTGCAAAATGGATGATGAGCAGGTGAGAAGGATATATGAAGCGGTAATGAATAATGGCCGTTTTTCATATGACATAATAATCACCGATTATTGTGGATTATGGAGCGATCAGGTTTTTTCTTATCTCACGGCGTTGTCCGAGCTGCTGATACTGACATCAAGAAATGATGAGAGCATATCCAAGTATAACAAAAGACGTGACTATTTGATTAATGAAATGGGAGTAAGCGAAAGTAAGATGATAAATATTGAGAATTTTTCGGACTTGTCAAGTGAATTCCCAAGAGATGAGAGACATCTTATGCTGCCGGTAGATTACAATCTTCATTGCGGTGATAACGGCGGAGAGAGAATAATGGTCCTAGATCGTGAATTCGGTCAGGGAATACAGCAGATCGTAAAGGTTATATTACAAAAGCTTGAATCGGGCGGTGGAAATCTTTCGGAAGCGGTGTTGAACGGAGTTGAAATTTAAATTATGAAAAGCGAAACACTTTTTGATATAAAACAGAATATTGCGGGAAACGCGTATGAGCGCGCGGCGGCAATGAGTGACAGCGAGTTTATAACGATGCTTGAAAACCTGGCATTTGAAAATCCGCGATTGGCAAAGTTTAGCAATGAAGAGATAGAGATATTAATCAGCAAACTTTTTTATTCTTTGCGAAGTGATTTGGGAATATTACAGCCGCTCATCGATGATTCCGATATATCGGAAATAATGATAAATTCGCCCGATGAAATTTTTATAGAAAAAAACGGAGAGATAAAAAGAGCGGAACTGGAATTTGACAATGAGGAAGAGCTGGAAGAAATAATAAGGCGGATATGTGCAAAGGTGCATAGGGACGTGAATGAGCTGAATCCTATAGTAGACGCGAGATTGTACGACGGTTCAAGGCTTAATGTAGTCTATAAAAATATAGCGTTAAAGGGGCATGCGATAACCATCAGAAAATTTCCTGAAAAAGCTATAGGAATGCAGGATCTGATAGCTTTCGGAAGTGTAAGCGATGAGGCTGCCGAGTTTCTGAAAAAATTGGTGCTAAGCGGACATAATATATTTATAAGCGGAGGGACATCATCGGGGAAAACCACATTTTTGAATGCCCTTGCAGGATTTATTCCTAAAGATGAACGAGTTGTACTTATTGAAGATTCCGCGGAGTTGCAGATCAAAGGAGTCGCCAATCTTGTCAGATTGGAATGCAGAAATGCAAATATTCAGGGAATAGGGGAAATAGATATGCAGCAGCTTATAAAAACCAGTCTGCGCATGCGGCCGGATCGCATTATTGTGGGTGAAGTACGCGGTAAAGAGGTGGTACAAATGATTCAGGCAATGAACACGGGGCATGACGGTTCTCTTTGCACGGGACACGGGAATTCCATAAGAGGGATGATATTGAGACTGGAATCAATGTTTCTGCAGGGTGCGGATTTTCCGATTAATGCCATACGTTCACAGATAAGTGAAGCGATCGATATATTTATTCACCTGGCAAAACTGCCGGATGGAAAACGCCGAGTAGTCGGCATTGCGGAAATTGCCGGTGTTAAGCATGGAGAAATTGAAATTAACGAGCTCTACAGTTACGATTGGAAATCAGGATTAAAAAAAACCGGGAATTGTCCGGTTAATACAAACAAATTTAAATTATATGGATATGAAGCCTATTGAAAAGATCGGAAAAAGATTGAAAATCAACTCCGGAGCTGTTAATGCTGCGGACGTGAAATATGCCATGCTTGGATACATCGGAGCATTCGTAGTATTTTATCTGTTTTACAGATCCATAGCGCTGTCCTGCATCGGAGGTTTTTCATTTTTGCTGTTCAGAAACAGCTATTATGCTCATCGGGAACGAAAGAGGATCAAAATGCTTAAAGCTCAATTTAAAGATTTTCTTTATTCCATTTCCGCATCATTCGATCTGGGAAGGCAGATGCCGGAGGCTATAAGAGAGGCAATCCCCATGCTTGAAAATATGCATGGAAAAGACTCTTTGCTGGTAAAAGAGCTTGCTAAGAATTTGGCGTTGATCTATGATGTGCGTCTCGATGAAGAACGTGTGCTGCGCGCATTCGCCGAAGAAACACGAGTGGATGATATAATTCACTTTTTCGATTTATATTTTATATGCAGAAAAACCGGCGCAAATGTGCAAAGAGTCATTGAGAAATCCGTAAATGTTTTGATAGAAAAGATGAATATGGAAAAAGAAATACAGACACTAACCGCCCAAAAAAGACTTGAAGGAAAAGTGACTGCAATCATGCCGTTGGTCCTGCTTATGATACTGAATTTGAGTTCGGATTCATATTTGGAACCTATGTATTCAACCCTGAGCGGACGATTAATAATGAGCGGATCACTCATAATCATGTATATAGCGTATAAACGAATAGAAAGGCTGACGGAAATAAATGTTTAAAAAGGTTTTACAAATTTTATTTGGGCAAACCGCCAAAATGCGGAGCATTGAGGATGAATATTTTGCCGGTTTTTTGAAACTCAATATTGAAAAGCTTCAACGTGAAAATATGAAAAAATACTGTGTTCTTATGCTTGTTGTAATAATTGCAATCGCATGCAGCGCATTTGTGCAGCGGACCGATTCAGTACAAATTAGGGAAAAAAGCGGGTGCATCTATGTCAAACGACCCGATGCAAGTGAAGGCCCCAAACGCGTTTTGACCAAAATGACAATAAGCAATTCCAAAGAGAGCATCAGCAGGCAAATGGAATTGGATATAAAGCCCGAAAATTATATGCATCCTCAAAGCAAAAGCATTGCCGAGAGCGATGACAAAAATGTATTTGAATTGACCGCGGAATCGGATATGAGACGTATAAACAGAGATATTTCAAACGGTAATTCGGGCAAGTGGATAGCGCTGCCAATGTCCGTTAATGAAAATAATATTGATTGGGAAATAGTTCATGACAAAAAAACGGCAGTTTGGATTATTATACTGGGAGTTATAGGATTTCAGTTCATTTTTTTGACTCGTTTCTCATCCGCAAAAAATGCTGTGGAGCTTGCAAAGGCGTCGATAGCCGAAGATTTGCCCGATTTTGTAAATAAGATAGCACTGCTTTTAAATGCGGGACTGATATTGAATGAAGCAATAGAAAGAAATCTCGATAACCGCGCCCGATTGGGAGAAAAAGCGCATCCGTCATTTTTTTATGATTCAATATCCGAAATATATAAAAGGAGTATATGCATGAATAAGGTTTTTTCAAAGGAATTGCTGGCGTTCGCAAAGACCAGCGGAGATAAGAACTTCAATAGAATTTCAAATATCTTATACGAAAACCTGAATAAGGGAACAATCTTATCAGGAAAACTTGAAGCCGAGGCTGAAAACATGTGGTTTGAAAAAAGAAAAAATATGGAACGTTCGGGAAGAATTTCGGAAACAAAATTAACCGTACCGTTGTCAATGTTGTTAATGGTTTTGCTGGTGATCACTGCAGCACCTGCATTACTGGTTTTATAAAATGTAAAAGGAGGGAGAGAGATGTTTAAAAAGTTTGAAGAAAAATGTATAGGAGGACGAATAGTCTGCCGCCTTGAAGAAGGGAAGCATAAAATCCGGAGCAGGCGGGGCATGGAGCTCGTTCAGGTTGCCATAATGGTTGGAATTGCCGTCGCTGCCGGCCTGATATTCAAAACCCAAATAACCGAATTTGTCAGAAAAACTTTCAGCAGTTTAATGGACAGCAATTTTGTAGGATGATATGAAAATAAGTAATCGATTTTTCAGGGAAAAGAGAGGGTCGGCAATAATTGATGCGAGTATAGTTTATCCCCTTATAGTTTTTGTAAGCATCGGTTTGATTCTTGTTTTGATATGGACGTACACACTGCTCGTATCAAATGCAAAAATGCATATTGATTTATTACAGGCGTCAGGGGCGCAAGCGAAGACTTTTTCATTGCTGAATGCGGATGAGATTATGCCGGGAGACGGTATTGCGGATAAGGAGTTTTGTAATATGACGATTATTGATGATAAGGGGTTTTTATCTACCAAGCTATATGCGCACAGAAGCGCGTTTGTCAGGAGACTTGCACATTTCAACAGGACCTTTGATATTCATAATGATGCGGATGCAAATCTGCTAAATGAGGTGGAAATAATTAGATGTATAGCAAAAACGGAAGATTTAGGAGAGGTTCGGCATTAGTTTTCACGTCAATGATTATGCTCGGTATAATGTTCCTTGCAATAATAATTCTGAGAGCTTCATACCATACGAGTAAACTCGCAGAGACGGATTCACTGCTGGTTTTAGCAGGACGATCATGTCTTGCGGAATACGATATTCCTTTATACGAGAAGTACGGCATCTTTGCGGTATATGGGGATAAATCTTCCTTAAATGAGCGTCTTTGTTATTATATTGATAAAAGTGACAATGCCGTATCCGTGGGGAATATTGACAGTGATGCATATGGTTTGATTGTAAAAGATGTGCTGGAAAAAGAAATAGTCAGGCTTGTAAAATCCGAGCTGAAAGGCGATGCACTTAAATGGGCATTGAGGGAACTGAGAGAATCCGAGAATTCTTCCGGGGAGAAAAATAAGGGGGGTGACGCGGGAACGAGAGGCGATTCATCAGAAAACGGTATTTATATAATGTCAAGCGAGCTGGATTTCAATGTGGAAAAAAAAGAATTGCCGTCAAGGGGTGCAGCCGCTTCACACTTCACTCCTCCTGATTTCACCTGTACCGATTGTGCGGATTTTTTGAGAAAGAATGGCGAAAAGCTTATGTTGAATTATTATGTTATGCACTACTTTAACAGATACAGCAATCAGGATATATATCCCGAATCATTTTTTAACTATGAAGCTGAATATATTCTCTTCGGGAAATACAGCGATGAGGAAAATCTGGCAGCGTTTAAGCGAAAATTTTTGATATACAGGGAAGCTCTTAATGCGCTGCATATAGTTTCAAGTCCCGAAAAAATGGAAGAAGTCACCGCTTTTGCGGCGGCTCTTCCCCCGGGCGCCAATATCGGTGGAGCCGCTGCCGTAATTGCAGCGTGGGCACTTGCGGAATCTGCAAATGATTGGAAATTGCTTCTAGACGGAAAAAGGGTACCTGTGGTCAAATCAACTGCAAGTTGGGCGGTTCCGTTCATGAGCAGTTTGATTTCAGCCGTGCCTGAAAACACTTTTTATCCCATGCAGGATATGGGTTTTGATTATGATAGGCATTTGCTTTTTTTCTTGTGCGCCGCGGATAAGGATATGACGCTGATGAGGATTATGGATATCATGCAGCTCAACATGAGAAAAAATTATTATCCTGAATTCAAATTGAGCAAATATAGCTCGGGATTTTATTTTGAATGCAAGATGGGGAAACAGGAATTGAAATATGAACATGTATATTGAAAAAGTCGGAAAAATATTTGTCCGCGACCTGAGCAATTCCAAAAAGGGCAGCCTGCTGATAGAGGCAACCGTAATTTTGCCCTTGTTTATCATAGCTGTAATAATTATGGCATACTGTGTGCGGGTATATGCGATAGATGAATTTATAGGATTTAAAATGTGTGACGAGACACGCAGGATAATATCATATCCGAAAAACAAAGTGATATTTGCATCTTCAATTTCTGATATCGTATCGGAGGTAAAAAGCAGTGCGGACGAGATCACGGGAGCAGAAATAAGCGCGATGAAGTTTTCATATGCCGATCTTGCATATGAACTTGAAGATTTATATGAGATATCATTGAGATATAAAATCGATCTCAAGCTTCCGATTGATATGACTGATGAGTTGATCAGGGAAAAAACTGTTGTAGCAAGAGGATTCAGCGGAAGAATATATCGTCCTTCAGATTATGATTCGGGGGATGAGATTGTTTGGGTTTTCCCCGAGCACGGAAGTCGATATCACAAGGCGCATTGTCGATATATAAAGGTGTATCCGAAAGAAAAAATACTTACATCCGTAATAAAATCAAAGGGATGTGCATGTAAAATTTGTGCTTCCGGAGAGCTTGCTTTGGGGGATAGAATAATGATATTTAATTCCGGCAAATATCACAAAGAGGAATGCAGCACAGTAACAAAATACGTTATATCGATTCCGCTTGCAGAGGCTGCAGCAGACGGGAGGTACACGCCGTGCAGCAAATGTATGGTATGAAAAGCGGATCATTCGGATTTTAATTTAATTGTTTGGAGGGGAAATATGTTCGGAAACAGTTTTTTGATTGAATATGATAAACGGGATATTAAGCGTTATGAGAGAATGATTCTTTCAGATAATTCATGTTCGGCATTTTTGCCCATGAATTTTATTGTAAAAGAAAACAGCATAATAGCGGGCTACAACGCTGCGGGCTATATTCCATTCTCAATGTGGCACAGTGATGACCTCAAGGATGTTTTGAGCTTGATAGAAGCACTGGGGTTGGCATTGCTCAAAGGAATAACATCACTTATTATGCCTGAAGATGTTGCAATTAATCCGGAGACGATTTATATCAGGCAGGTGGATGACAGAATCGGGGTGAGGATAGCGTTCATGCCGGCGAGAGCGGAGGAAAATCCGGGATATTCTTATGCTGATTTTATCCGCGAAATAGTTATGAGATATAGAGCCATAGATGCATTCAATCTCCTGCAGAGCATATCGGATTACATATATAAGGAAAATCCGCCGATAAACGGGATAGCCAATAAAGCGTGTGAGTGCAAGAGAATCTTGCATGGTGCCGCGGGTAATGATGCTGTTGCTTATTAGGATTAAACGGTATCGATACAAATGAAAATTGAGGACGGTATCGGGATGTGTTATAATCAAGTCCGTAATAGCTGAAATGATGTGTAAGCATCGATTGGGTTTTGATTGGATTTTGATTGGATTTTTTGCGGAGGAAAGATGATCCCTTTATCGACCAGAATGCGTCCCGGATTATTAAAGGATTTCGTAGGACAGGAGCATTTCCTGAGTGAAAGCTCTCCGGTCTATAATTCTATAAAAAGCGGAAGTTTTAAGTCTGCGATTTTTTTCGGACCTCCGGGAACGGGCAAGACGACTTTGGCGCGAATCATAGCGAATGAAGTCAATGCAAAATTTGTTGAATTAAATGCCTCAGCCGAGGGGATAAAAGAACTAAAAAAGCTTGTCCTTGATGATGAGGAAAGTATATTTTCCGTAAAACCTGACAGAACTTATGTCTTTATTGACGAATTTCATCGCTGGAACAAATTGCAGCAGGATGTTCTCCTCAAGGCTCTTGAAGAGGGGACTATAAATCTGATATGCAGCACTACGGAGAATCCTTTTTTTTCAATCAATAACGCTATAATCAGCAGAATCGGCAATGTCTATGAGTTCAAGAGACTCTCCTGCGACGATCTCACAAAATTGCTTCATCGAGCTTTGGGTGATGAGGAGAAAGGACTTGGCAGAAGGGGCATCATAATCAGCGATGAAATCATTGAGTATATTGCTTCAATTTCAAACGGGGATGCCAGAATCGCACTGGATAATTTGCAGTTTGTAGCGGATAATTTTCCACCGGATAAGGAAATTTTAATAGAAGATGTAGCGGCGGCATTTCAAAAAAATCCATATTTCTTTAATCGAGATGAGGATTATTATAATTTGGTATCGGCTCTTCAAAAGTCGATTAGGGGGAGTGATCCGGACGCCGCGATTTTCTATTTGGCGAGCCTCATGGTCGGAGGCACGGATATAAGGGTCATAGGCAGGAGACTGTTGGTCATGGCTGCCGAAGATATCTCAATGGCATATCCCAACGCAATAAGCATTGTGAATTCCTGCGTTGATGCGGCACTCATGTGCGGATATCCTGAAGCCATGATTCCACTTGCACATGCCGCTATATTCC
This sequence comes from Anaerovoracaceae bacterium, assembly GCA_041844835.1. Classification (GTDB taxonomy): domain Bacteria; phylum Bacillota; class Clostridia; order Peptostreptococcales; family Anaerovoracaceae; genus CAUUCX01. The sequence goes on along the minus strand of JBGZBU010000038.1, from coordinate 3,076 downwards.
TTGCATCGTGTCCAAAATCAAATTCGGCATATGCCGCATTAAACAGGGCCATAAGTGATATAAATTCGGGCAAAAATATGGAAGTTCCGCAGCATCTTAAAGATTCACATTATAAAGGCGCCGCCGAGCTGAATCGCGGGAAAAACTATTATAATCCTCACGATTTCGGAGGATATGTCAAGCAGCAATATCTCCCTGATGTTTTGCATGATCAAAACAAGAAATATTATTTTCCGAGCAGTAACGGACAGGAAAGTAAATTTGCATCATATCTTTCAAGTTTAAACGCCAAGAGCTATGCAAAAAATGATGAGGCGGCAGATACTAAAGCTGAGAAGGCGTCGGAAAAATCGTTAAATACTGAGGACTGAGCGAGGAGGGGGAATGACTGAGATCATACGAGCGCGTCACAGCGGGTTTTGTTTCGGTGTGGCAAAAGCGGTTAAAACAGCATATGAGGTGTTGGATAGCGGAGACGGTGCGGTATATATCTGCGGCGAATTGATTCACAATAAAACAGTTACGGACGACCTCGCAGAAAGAGGACTGATTGTAATTGAATCTCCCGCAGATGCCGAAAAAGGCGCGACCCTTCTCATAAGATCACACGGTATGCCGCCGGAGGGATATGCAGAGGCTCGGGCAAATGGTTTAAAAATTATTGATATGACATGTGTTTTTGTCGAAAAAATTCATGAAATAGCAGAGCGGGCAAAGGAAGAGAGAAAAGTTTTGATAATTTTCGGCAATAAGGAGCACCCCGAAGTTATAGGAATCAACGGATGGTATGGCGGAAATGCCCTGATTATTAATAATCCCGACGAGGTTGATACCCTCATGGCGGACATCGATAGAGGGAATTTTTTTTGCGGAGATCTTGCTTTGGACAAAGCGAGCGGTTTTGTTCTGGTCGCGCAGACAACGAGCAATGAGGAGTCATTTCAAAAAGTATCGCTTTTGATCGGGGAGCGTTTGCCTGATCTTGAAATTCATAATACAATATGCGACGCCACAAAGAAAAGGCAGGACGCTTGTGCAGAGCTTGCCAAAGAATGCGATCTTTTTTTAGTAATTGGCGACAAATCCAGCTCCAATACTTTGAAACTATTACAGATTTCAAAAAAATATGCCAAAAAGTCGCTTTTTCTTGAAAATAAAGCCGACATACCATTGCAAGATTACTCCATTTATAATAAAATTGGTATCACGGCCGGTGCATCGACACCGGAACCGATAATTAAGGAGGTTATTTCTAAGATGAACGAAAACATCACTGAAAAAAAAGAAGCTAATTTTATGGATACCCATATGGAAGAGATTGAAAAATCCCTGCGTTTGCCTAGGAACGGTGAGATTATTACAGGCACCGTTTTACAGGTAACGGACAAGGAAATGATTGTCAATCTCGGGTGCAAGAAGGACGGCATAATACCTGCTCACGAATTGACGCTGGAAGCCGATCAAAAGATTACAGATTTATTCAAGGAAGGCGACGAGATTCAAGCAAAGGTGTTATCGCATGATGATGGTGATGGGAACATTCTGCTTTCTAAGAAAAAGGTAGAGGTGAACGAGCATTGGGGAGAAATAACTGACGCTCTGGATAACAAAACCGTAATTGATGTCAAGATTTTCAAGGCAGTTAATGGAGGAGTGCTTGCTTCATATAAAGAGGTTACCGGTTTTATTCCGTTATCGCAGCTGTCCGATAAATTTGTTGAAGATGCAAGTGAATTTATGGGACAGGTTCTTCCGGTTCGCGTAACTAAGGTTGAAAAAGCAAAAGGAAAGGCTACATTTTCACATAAGATCATTCTCAATGAGGAACGCCAGAAGAAACTGGATGAAGCATGGGATAGAATTAATGAAGGCGATATCATAGAGGGAACTGTAATGAGATTTGAAGATTACGGTGCATTTGTTGATGTTGGCGATATTGACGGTTTGCTTCACATATCGGAAATTTCATGGGGTAAATTGAAGCATCCGCAGGAGGTTCTTTCCAAGGGTGATAAAATCATGGTTAAGGTTCTTTCAACGAATAGAGAGAAAGGAAAGATTTCGCTCGGATTGAAACAGACAAAACCTGAGCCGTGGTCCGTAATAGATGAGACTTACTCCGTAGGACAGCTGGTTGAGGGGAAAATTGTGCAGATCAAAGACTATGGCGCTTTTGTTGAGCTCGAGCCGGGTCTTGACGGTCTCGTGCATATTTCCGAAGTGGCGCATAAGAGAATCGGTGATGTCTCTGAAGAGGTAGCACTCGGTCAGGTGGTTCAGACAAAAATACTTGATATTGACAAGGAGAGAAGAAGGATAAGTCTGAGCATTAAGGAGACAATTGAACCGGAGCTTATGGCGGATTCCGATGAGGATGCTCCTGTTGATAATGCAGCGCCGGTTGTTGCCGAGCCGACTGATGCTCTGGATGTGCCTGATGCCGTGGACACAGATACTGCAGATACCGCGGATGTTGCAGACGTTCCGGATACTCCAGATGTCGCAGATGCTGCGGAGGGCGCAGAAGAATAAGGGATTGTTCATCTGGACATATATAATATAGCGAAAAAACGATATGATCTCAAAATCATATCGTTTTTTTATGATGAAACTCGCGTTGGACACTGGGTTCTACTATGCAGGGGATGAATTCAGATTATAGTCTTATAGGGCAAAATGCTGAATTCGACTTGTTTATGGCTCCACAATAAACAGCAGTCAGATGAAGCTATTTTTTCTTGACATCATATTTAAGAATAGGATATTATTCATAGTGGTTAGCTAACGCTACCAGATTTGATTTTTTGAATTGGATCCATCTTTATCAATATTGTATCTTTTTAGTTTATCTCTTACTTTGTTATACAATATGTGGAGTTCAATTAATTGTTGTTTTATTTATGGAGGTAAGATAAAAGTAATGGGGAAAAAATTATTATTAAAGAAGTCTATAGCATTGCTGCTGTCAGTTTCTATGATACTCGGCAGCGGTGTTGCGGGAATAGGCACAGAAGGGGTTTATGCGGACAACGCCGTCTCCGGGAGCAAGGGGACGCATTGGGCAGACGGCACAATG
>JBGZBU010000037.1:0-13880 GCA_041844835.1 Anaerovoracaceae bacterium | reverse complement strand
TTATGCACTCTAGAAAGACCCGCATTTTTGAGTTTTCTGAACTGTGATTCGTTCAGAAGTCCGAGCGATGCACATACAGAGATCCCCACTTCCTCGCATATCCTGCCGATCGTGGGACACAGCTCGTCTATTTCCGCATCCGACAGTGCACGCCCCGAAGTTACGATTGAGTAGCGAAGTACTCCCTGTTCATGATTCCTGCGCGCCTCCGCCACTATCTCATCCCCGCTGAGCATGGGATATATTTGTGAGGAACTTTTGTTGTGCGCGGATTGGGCGCAAAACTTGCAATTCTCCGAGCATCGCCCGCTTTTAGCATTTATGATCGTGCAGATGTCGAAACCGCCGCCGCAGAAATGTCGCCTTATTGCGTCCGCGGCCTCGCACAACTCTTCAAGCGGCCGATTGTAAAGCAGCAAGGCTTCTTCCCGATTTATCGGATTGCCGTTTTTTACACGCTCATATGAATTTATAATTGTCTGATCTTTCATATTCATAGTTATGCCTTCTATCCTCTCATCTTGTTTACAAGCGGAATGAGCCTTTTTCCGAGCAGTGTTGCAAGGATCCCCAGCAATATGTCGGTTGAAATCGGGATAAAGAAACAATAAATGAACAGCGGAACAATTCCGATCGGCGTGCCCAGGTAAAGCTTGCTTATGAGATAAAAATATACCATTCCGAAAACATAAATTGTAGCGATGCCCGCAAAATTTGCTGCAAGCAGCCGTTTATATCCGGGCGCGCGGACTTTATTCGCAATTTTCCCGGTGACGTAGGCGGCAACCGCAAAACCTATGATATATCCGAATTGAGGCTTGAAGATGTAGCCGAAACCGCCGCCCTCGGTGAAGACCGGCAGCCCTAAAAGCCCCATGATGATGTATACCGCTATCGATAAAAAGCCCAGTCTGCCGCCCAGAACCAGTCCGGCAAGCAGCGCAAACGCGAGCTGCAGCGTTATCGGAAGATGCGGAATCGGAATTCTTAAGTATGTTCCGACTATCATAAGCGCCACAAACAAGGCGCATAGAATCATATTAAAAGTTTGAGTTGTGTTTTTTGCAGCCATAAAAATGTTCTCCTTCATCTCTGCCGCTATTTTACAAAAAATTCGGTTTTGCAAAAAAGCGGATTTATAAAAAAGGCGGTTTCAAAAATGCAGTTTTGCGAAAATGCAGAAACGCGATTCTTCAAAAAACCGATCCTGCGGAAACACAGAAACGTGTTTTTACAAAAAATGCAGCTTTGCAGAAAAAAGGGGGATAAATATCCCGCCTTTTATAATAAAGAAGAGAGGGGCTATTGTCAACCATGTATTTAATACCGGTTGACAATAGCCCCTCTGCCCATATTTTTCAGCCTGTTTACGCGTCTCTTGCCTCGGCGCGCTTATTTTAAGCTTTTATTTTATTTTGACCAGATGGAACGTTTTCTTTCCTTTTTTTATTATCAGCTTTTTATCATCAAAGATGTCGGCGGTGATATTCATTTTTGCATCTTCAACTTTCTCCCCGTTCAGTGAAAGCCCGCCCTGTTCAACGGTTCTGAATCCTTCTCCGCTGCTCTTTACAAGCCCCAGCTCTTTGATCAGATTAATCAACCCCATCCCCTCTCCGGCAAATACCGATGCGTCATATTCCGTGGTCGGCATGTCCTCAAGCGATGCTCCTTCTCCGCCGCCAAATGCCGCGCGTGCTCCTGCGAGCGCTTTTTCCGCCGCATCATCGCCGTGTACCAGCCGTGTCACTTCATACGCCAGTATTTCTTTTGCCTGATTTATCTCCGCGCCGGAGAGCGCAGAAAGTCTTTCCACTTCATCCATCGGCAGAAATGTCAGCATTCGCAGGCATTTGTTCACATCCGCATCCTCCACATTTCTCCAGTACTGGAAGAATTCATATGGGGATGTGCGCTCCGCATCCAGCCATAGTGCACCTTTTTGCGTTTTGCCCATTTTCACTCCCTCGGATGTCGTCAGCAGAGAGAACGTCATGCCGTATACCTGTTTACCCATCATTTTGCGTGAAAGATCCACTCCGGCTATAATGTTCGACCACTGATCATTTCCTCCAAACTGCATTTCGCAGTCAAGATCCCTTGCCATTACAGCAAAATCATACCCCTGCATGAGCATATAGTTGAATTCAAAAAAGGACAACCCCTTATCCATTCTTTGCTTGAAGCATTCTGCGCGCAGCATATTGTTTACGCTGAAATGCGTACCCACCTCGCGAATAAAGTCTACATATTTCAGCGGAAGCAGCCATGAAGCATTGTTCACCGCAACGGCTTTTCCCGATTCGGGTTCTTTTACCTCAGGAAAGCCCAGCTCTGCGGCCTGTTTTTTTGTAATATTACCGATGATTCCTTCTCTGCCGTGATATTCCCAGCCGTCATCAAAGTCAATATATTTATCGAACAATTTTTTGAATTGGTTGCAATTGTGCCTTATCGTTTCCTCATTCATAACCATGCGCATATCGCTGCGTCCGCTGGGATCTCCCACCATTCCGGTCCCACCGCCTATAAGGACTATAGGCGTATGCCCGTATTTTTGCATATACATCATGATTATGACCTGCATAAAATGCCCTATGTGCAGGCAGTCCGCGGTAGGGTCAAATCCTATATAGAATTTGATCGACTTTTTCCCGAGCAGATCGCGTACGGCGGCTTCGTCGGTCGTTTGTTCGATAAAACCGCGTTCTTTTAAAACATCGTAGACGTTCTCGTGTGTACTTACATTATCAGGAATAAACATATCATCTCTCCTATGGTTTTTTATATTTTCGGCGGATCGTTTTCCGTTTTTGTCCGGTTTTGCCGTTTTCCGCCGCCTTTCCTCGCTTTTCATTATCTGGTTCCGAAAATCCTGTCGCCGGCATCGCCAAGTCCCGGGACGATGTACGCATGATCGTTTAGGTGTGAATCCTTTGCCGCGATAAAAATCTTCACCTCCGGATGCATTTTGTGAAGAATTTCTATACCTTCGGGAGCGGCGATCAGACACATAAATATTATGTCCTTTGCTCCGCGCTGCTTCACAAAATCTATGGCAGCTGCAGCCGAGCCTCCTGTCGCAAGCATAGGGTCAACGATAAATACCTGCCTTTTGTCTATGTCGCTTGGGAGTTTGCAGTAATAATCCACGGGATTGTGAGTCTCGGGGTCGCGATATACACCGACATGCCCCACTTTTGCGTTCGGCACGAGGGCGAGCATTCCGTCCACCATGCCGAGACCGGCTCTCAGTATGGGTACGATTGCGATGTCCTCACCTTCGAGCATTTTCACATTTGTCTCACATATCGGCGTTTCAATGGTTACATCTTTGAGTTGCAAATCACGAGTGGCCTCATATGTCATGAGCATCGCTATCTCTTTGACGAGCTCGCGAAAGTCCTTGACATTTGTGTGTTTGTCTCTTATCATAGCCGTTTTGTGCTGAATCAGCGGATGATCAAATACGTATACATTTTCCATACTGCACCTCCATATATCTTTCAAACTATACCGTTTCGGAATAATTTATGATCGGCTCAATACTTAAGCGGAATCCCACCTAAAGATCAAGCATATCGATCCTGCGCTTGTGTCTGCCGCCCTCAAATTCCGTATTCAGAAATTTTAAAAGCATCTCTTCCGCCAGATCGGGTGTCGTCGTCCTCCCACCGAAAGCAATCATATTCGCGTCGTTATGTCTGCGCGTCATCTCAGCCATTTCGACGCTCGTGCAGAGTGCGCAACGAATCCCGCGCACCCTGTTTGCGGCAATTGAAATTCCTATGCCGGTGCCGCAGCAGACGACACCTCTGTCCGCCTTGCCTGCGATGATTTCATCAGCGCACAATTTTCCGTAGACAGGATAGTCCACGGACTCTTCGCTGCTCGTTCCGAGATCCGTAATTTCGATGTCAGGCATTTGCTTTTTTAAAAATTCTATCAGCCGATTTTTCAATAAAAATCCGCCATGATCCGCGGCGAATGCTACAGTTTTAATGTTCATACTCATGACATGCTCTCCTTAAATTCAAACAAGAATTATATTGCTATCCGACGAGCGAAGCAACCTCTCAAGGTATGCAAATTCCGCCCCATCGTCTAATTGCGAATTCAGTATCAGCCCTAGATATATTGCGTCCTTATCCTGCGTATCCATATCTCTTATACTCGCAAAAAACACCCGGGCTGCATTTTCTATATCCGCCAGTTCAAATATTAAAACTCCTGCTTGCTCGCCCCTTTCGGAGGCTTTTTGGCGCTCTAATTGCAGCCTCAGGTTCACGGCATCCTCGGCTCCCGCGAACACCGTTATCGGCGCTTTCGGGGCATAGTGCCGGTATTTCATGCCTGGGGATTTTGGGATTCCCGAGCTCGGGTTCACATTCGATTTTTGTGATTTTTTTTCTTCCTCAAGTGCAAGATTCAATTCAGGCGCGGTGTGCGGCTCGCTCTCGTGATTGACTGCGCTCTCGGGGGGGCTCTTTCTCACAAATTCCGAATTTGCGGTTGAAGTGAATGCACCCGTTACCTTGCCGAGTGACTTATGATATTCGGGCATATAACCAAGCACGCGCGCAATATCTCTCCGCCCGACGGCTCCCGGTCTTAATATCACGGGATGCTCTTCCGTCATATCCAGCACAGTGGATTCTATTCCAACCGCGCAATCTCCGCCGTCAAGTATGATGCCTATTTTGCCGCTCAGGTCGTTAAAAACGTGACTTGCTCTTGTGGGGCTTGGGCGTCCCGAAAGATTTGCGCTGGGCGCGGCAATCGGGCAGCCCGCCGCTTTGATCAGCGATAGGGCGATTTCATTATTCGGCATACGGATTCCCACAGTCGAAAGCCCCGCCGTTGTGGCATCCGGAACCGCGCGCAATTTGCGGACAACCATTGTAAGCGGCCCCGGCCAAAAAGCCTCGGCAAGGCTGTGCATTTGCTCCGTTACGGTATCCGCAAGTTCCTGCATATCTCGAATCTCCGCGATATGAACTATCGTGGGGTTGTCCGAGGGTCTTCCCTTTATTTCATATATCCGCGCAACAGCCCCCGAATCAAGCGCATTTGCTCCCAACCCGTAGACTGTTTCCGTTGGAAACGCCACGTTTCCGCCGTTTTTTATGACGGCCGCCGCTATTTCGATGTTTTCTTTTGATGGCTGCAATATAATTGTCTCGGTGCTGTTCATTGATAAAACACTCCTAAAATTCCTGCATTTTTGCCGCCTGATCTTCGGTTATCAACGCATCAATGATCTCATCGAGGTCGCCATTCATGAATTGATCCAATTTGTAAATGGTAACGCCCACTCTGTGATCCGATATACGCCCCTGCGGATAGTTATATGTCCTGATTCTTTCGCTTCTGTCGCCGCTGCCGACCATGCTCTTACGCTGATCCGAAATTTCTTTGTTTTGCTCCTGCATTTTCATGTCATAGAGCCTGGCTGCGAGGACTTTGAACGCTTTTTCCCTGTTTTTTATCTGGGATTTTTCATCCTGGCATGTGACTACGAGACCTGTCGGGACGTGTGTCAGGCGCACTGCGGAATCCGTGGTATTGACCGATTGACCGCCATTTCCGGAGGAACGGTACACATCGACCCGCACATCATTCGGATCCAAATCCACTTGTACGTCGTCTATTTCCGGAAGAACGGCTACCGTAGCCGCCGATGTATGTATTCTCCCCGATGATTCCGTTTCCGGAACCCGCTGCACTCTGTGCGCGCCGCTCTCGTATTTTAATCTGGAATAAGCGCCCCGCCCCTTGATAAGAACGACCGCTTCCTTTACGCCGCCGATCCCCGTGTCATTCATCTCTATCAGCTCCGTTTTCCATCCCCGGTTTTCAGCATACATCGAATACATACGAAGCAAATTGGCGGCAAAAAGAGCGGCTTCCTCACCGCCGGTGCCCGCGCGAACTTCCAGAATTACGTTCTTTTCATCATTCGGATCCTTGGGCAGCAACAATATCTTGAGCTCCTTTTCCAATACCTCCTCTTTGGAGGACAATTCAGCGAACTCCTGTTTTGCCATTTCCCTGAGCTCTTCATCCGATTCTTCCAACATTTCTTTCGCATCCGCGATGTTTTGCTTGTTCGCCCTGTATTCCTTGTATTTTTTGACTATCGGCTCTATATCGCTCATTTCCTTCATGTGCTGTTTCCAGAGATCCTGATTTGAAATCACATCAGGATCGGAAACTTTTGCCGCGAGTTCGTCATATTTATCCACTATGAAATCCAATTTATCAAACATTTATTTCAACTCCCTCAGATATGGTATCTTTGTTTTGATTTTCGTATTGATTCCCCTGCGATGGTCTTCCCGCCTGAGATATTTCTGCAAAATGTGCCCTCCCTACAAAAAAGCCGGGGAACCCCGGCTCTCTTTTTCTATCAGTCAATATTGTATTTGCTCTTGAATTTCTCTACCCGACCGCCGCGATTAACAAATTTTTGCTGTCCGGTAAAATATGGGTGGCATGCCGAACACACATCCAATTTCATTTCCTCCATAACGGATTTAGTCGTGAATTCGTTGCCGCATGCGCATGTTACTTTACAATCCTTGTATTCAGGGTGCAAATCCTTTTTCATCTTCAATACCTCCCTTTTTATCCCACATATATCGTATATTATCCGTTTTTTTATTTTATGGGGCATGAACCCCGATATTTCAGCTCCATTAGTTTAACACATTTGCCGCGCTGATTGCAAGTGCTTTAAAATATTTTTATGTCAAGCCCGTAAAGTCTGCTTGCCGTTCTTTAAGATCCTCCGTTCTTCATTTTTTTGTATTTTTGCATTTATGAATAAAATGATCGCACTGATTACATCCAAGCAAAAGACAAATTGCAAAGCTCCGAGCAAGATCGCCATAGGAAAAGATATGCGTTTTTCCATATAATTGCGTCTTACTGCCGTAGCTCCGAATATTCCGTTCAGTGCTATGATCAAAACATCCACCAACCATACGATGAGCCAAAATATGCCTGCAAAGAATAACAAGAACCCGCTTAGCAGTGTAGTTACAAAGAATACGATGATAAAGAACGGCATTGCCGTAAGCTTGATTACCATATTCATCAAGCTCAGAGTGACAGAATCCCATTTCTCGTCTCCGCAATGGAAAAAAAACCTAATTCCGTAAATGACTCCGATGAGCCACAGCACGGCAGGAATCAGGAACCATAGCCGAGACAAACTCCCGTATGAAGACGATTGACTGCTAAAGCCTATTGCCAGAAAAATGGCGTATGGACAAGCTATTATAAACAGCGTCGGAAGATATTGTTTTATACTTCCTTTCTTTTTTATCTCTATTATCTCTTGCTTGTCCGCCATGCTGTCGATTTTTTCGTCGCTGCATGCCGCGTTGTCGATTTTCGTGATCGGTAAGCAATCTTGCCGCAAATTTTCATCATGCACATCCGCATGCGATTCCCTATCACAGGCTCTCATCCTTTCTTTTATACGGAAGAATAATATCATTGCACTTAGGAAGTCAAGCAGAGGTATGAATTGAAATGTAATGTAGGTTGAAAAAGCCAATGATGACATAAATTTTTTTCTATAGCTGCATTTTGCTACGACAATACCGTATATAATAATCGGTATGAATACGGAGAAATTCGCAAGTAGTAGGACTCCGAGCCATAAGCCCGAGGAAAAGATACACGGAATAAACGACATGACTCTTATTACCAGGTAGACTCTGCAGAGTGTGAGCGGATTGAGTTTGTCGGTTTTGCAAAGAGTCAGAATTCTAATGGCATAAATCAAACCGCACAGCCATATAACAGCGAAAAGAGCAAAAACAGGTATGGCGACTTGAGGATTTGCGACAGCGTATGCTCTGTCGGTGGAAAGAATTAACGGGAGCAGCAAAGCCTGCAGAGCCGTAATGAAGATTGCCGGTAAGTACCTTTTCATATTCATACCTTCCTTTTAATTTTCGGATCTTCACGCTTTAATATTGATCTGTCTTTTTATCACTAGCGCATTTTCTTGATTGTAGCACAAAATCCCCCGCCGCGGCGAATAAAATTTACGGCGGGGATTTTTGCAGCTTTATATCCTTTCGCTTTCATATTTCCTGACAAGCAGGTAGACCGGAAGTCCTACAAGTGTAATTGCAATGCTGGCAAGCGCCATCATTCTCCCCCTTGCCCCGGAAAGAACGAGTTGTGAAAAAATAACATAAAGTCCGCTGAAAATTGCGAGCAGCGGAATTAGCGGATATGCAGGTACTTTATATTTACGATCGAGCTCCGGATGTATTTTTCTCATGCGAATTACGCATGTAAATGTGAGCGTATAAAAAATCCAGCATGAAAAAGTCCCCATGTCTGTGAGCAGATCGAATTTTCCAAGCAGGCTGTAAAGGGCAGCCAGAGTTCCGACGAGTATTATGGAATTGCCGGGAACCTGTTTTTTATTTAGAGCCGCAAGTTTACCGCTGAAAGGCAAACTTTTTTCGTTTGCAAGGTAGTACGCCACGCGCGAACCCGACAAAAGAAATCCGTTTGCCGCACCTATAACGGAAATTATTATTCCCACGGCTACCACCGTTCCGCCTGAGCTTCCGAAAAGCTTCATTGCAACAGCCGCAGCCGGTGATTCAATGTGCATTAGCTCGCTTGCGGGAATTACTTTGATATATGCAATGTTGATCAGGAGATATACAGCCATTATTATGCTCACGCCACCAACGATCGCTTTGGGCAAATCCTTTGCGGGATTCTTCATTTCTCCTGCAATCGTACCCACATTTGTCCATCCCTCAAATGCAAACAGCACGGCAAGCAGAGTAGTTCCGAGAACCGAGCCTGCGTTTAAACCGTCTCCCGTCATCGGAGATATTATGGATTCCCGGCTGCCTCCGAGGATAAACCCGGCGATCATTATCAGGAAAAGCGGGATAAGTTTGCAGACAGTTGATATGATTTGTACCCGGCTTGCTACGCCTGCACCGAGAGTATTCAGTAAGATAATGACAAGAATTATGCCGATTCCAACGGGCAGGGTAATATTCATATGCAGCAGGTTTGACAGCTCACTACCCACTTTTACGCCATATCCCGCAAGATAAGCGGGGTAAAATATTACCACCTGCATCCACCCCGCAAGGAAGCCCAGTTTTTTATCGTACACCTCGCCGATATATGTTACCATACCGCCCGTGCGCGGAATTAAAACTGCGATTTCCGCAAATGTGAGCGCTCCGAAAATGCTTATCGCTCCGCCTATAATCCAGGAGAGAAGTCCTATTCCGGGCGCCCCGCCCGTTGCCTGATAAATCGCATACGGCTTGAAAAATACTCCCGCACCTATGACGCAGCCCACGACTATCGACATCGCTGTCATTACGCCCATGTTTTTCTTCATACTCTTTTGTTCCATAACGATCTCCTTAATAATATCCTTATAACACATTACCGATGCCGCCTGTATGCATCTCCGCAAAACAAAGTTCCCCCGAAATAACAAAAAGAGAGCATACGGGCTGAAATTGCCTGCATACTCTCTGTACTTTAACCTGAAAGCGTTACTCCTACGGTGATCGGCGCAGCCGATTCTCTCCAGAGGTTCGTCCGCAAAGGGTATTTTTACCTGAAAGATTCATCCGCCGCCGGCACATACGAGCGGATTTACTTCTTCGGTTTTCACTGTCGTGAAATTTCCCCGTTGCATCATCCGATTATTAATTTATCAATCTGGGTGTATTATAATTGTTTATTTTGTATTTGCCAACTGTTTTTTGTTTTTGAATGTGCCGATTGCCGTTCTTATCAACAACAATTCAGTTTGTTCTTATTCCTAAAGCATTAAATAATGTCTATGTCAAAAAAATTCTTATAATCGCAATGATGGATAAATGTAATGGATAAAAAATATAAAAGAACCACTTGGAAAACTTATTATTTTTTCCTTGCTTCTCATTGTAAAAATAGAGAAAGAATATAGGAAGAACATACCCTAACAAGTAATAGCTCTCTTTCAAAAAACTTATATCAAAGCTGTTTTCATAAATCAAATGCCAAAACGGAGACATTACAAGCCATAACACGCCAAATTCTAACGCTACTACAGTTGAATATCCCATTATTTGATTTTTACGATTGCCATAATAATAGTCCAAAATAAGCATTGTAACTATGCAACTATTTCCATAATCTGCCGGCAAACTCGCAATCATCAATAATAATATAATAACTGTCTTGAAAAATATATTTTTGATATTTCTTCTTGCATGAATTGCTAAAATACCAAATAAAATTGTAAAGATAATATTTAATCGTAAAATATGAAAGTGATCGTAAAAAGCATACATAAAAGGCAAATAACTAATCACAGCAAAAATAAACAACCTAACAATATACTTCCTCAAGTTTTTTGTATGATGGTAACCCTCAACTGCGGTAAAAAACATAATCGGACCTGTTATTCTTCCAATACAGCTCATAATAAAATAAAGGTGAGAAGTATCATCTATAAAAGCATTAGCTATATGGTCTATCACCATAGCTATGATAGCTGTATATTTCAATACATTTGTAGATAAGCCGTTTTTCAATATTTTTCTTGCGCCATAATCACCGCAGCTATCTATATTGCTCCTATTTCTATCTAAACTCATATATTATCCCCCCAAAACTTATAAGTCTCTCATATATTCTTTTACATTGTAACTTTTTTTCTCTTAATTTTATAGCCCCGACTCTTTTTTCTTTACCACGGACAGTAGATTTTCTTTTTCATGACTGCAGCTTATACTTTATTTTAGAACAAATTGACTCACCGATCCCGTTTATATGTTAGAATAGCTATGTACATTTTAATCTTTTCACAGTAAATTTCATCAAATTTAAAAGGAGCAAGAACATGAAAAAGAAATTTGTCAAGAAAGCGGCGACAGGATTATTCTCTTTGATGATGATCCTAACTTTGACTTTGGGGAGCATCTCCACGAGTTTTGCGGAGGAAAAAGAATCTGCAAAGGATCTCCCCTCATTTAAGGACGTCAAATCAACGGATTGGTTTTATAATGATGTCATGAATTTCGCACAGTACGAGTTCATGAAAGGGAATAACGGATATTTCAATCCCTACGGAACCCTCACAAGAGCAGAATTTGCGCAGATTTATTTCAATATAGAAAATTTTATGGGAATTGCGGATCTGGCGATTGAGCTGAACGGAGGTGTAAAGGGTTTAAAAAGCAATTTCCAAGATGTTAAATCAAATGACTGGTTTTATAAGCCGGTTAATTATCTTGCAAATCACGGGCTGATAAAGGGAACCGCTCCGAACAAGTTCTCCCCGCAGGCAAAGATAACAAAAGAAGAAGTCTGTACTTTGCTATACAGAATCGCTGAAGATGAAACAAAAAGTGAGCATTGGGTTACTAAATTGCACCAAGGCGATAAAAAAGTCAACCTGAACGGGGTGTCCCCATATGCCCGGGAAGCGATGACATTGCTCGGATCTCACGGCATCGTGAAAGAAGATAAAAACGGCAGTTTGAACGCAAAAAACCCTATTAGCAGAGCGGAAGCGGCTGTAATATGCAATCAGTTCTGGCGTTTATATTTTGAAGAGGATAAGATCGTAGAACACATTCATGCTTTATTCGTGCCTGAAGACGCGGATAAAGAGAATGCCATCGACAAGAAATTTTCAAACAAGCTCGTTACAGCTGAAGATATAGCTTATGCATATGTTATTAAGGATAGCAATCGAAAAGTATACGCTCTGAGACCGGAGGGTAAGCTGAGCGTCATGAAAAAGCTGGGCATTAAGGTTTCCAAAGACCATTATTCTTTCGGCGTTGAATATGACGACTATACCATAGTGACGGCGGAGGCTTATAACAATGATGACAATGAGGAACATCTGTGGATAGAGAACGGCAAAGTAAAGGAAACATCACCGCTGGAAGTAAACAATGTAACTTATAAGACCGCGGATGATTTGATTTCATTCTTCTTTGCGGAGAAAACCAGCGCGGAGAAAGTCGGCAAAACTCTCGCTGATTTTGGGGCTAAGGGAATTTATTTCGTAGGAGAAGAATCAAGATAGGTCAAGATAGGTCTCTGAAAATATAAAAAACAAGTTTATAGGACAAAAATCACCGGTCAAGCGATCGGTGATTTTTTATTGCGGATCCGGATGCACTGTAATATTTATGCCGCAGGATTCATGCAAATCGCGTTCTATATGATCTATAAGATCATGAACTGCGAGGAATTCGGAATGTGCGTCCACTTCAATGTGAACGCTGCCGTAGACCTCGCCCGCACCGTAGCTGTGAAGTTCCAGGTCATGCATGCCGAGCGCTCCTTTATGCGACATTATGCATCGCGTGATTTCCGTAACCAGATTTTCGTCTGGAGCCTCCCCTATGAGCGGGCTTGAGATTTGCAGCATGAAAGATATGCCGGATTTTATGATAAACGCCGCAATTCCCATGCCCAGGACGGCATCGATATTTATTTCTGAAAAATAGTAAACTATCACGGATATCAGCACCGCCGACGTTATGATGATATCGTTTCTTGCGTCCGCGGCGGCGGCAAGAACCGTGCCGGATCCGATTCGCTTTCCTATGCGGTAATTGAACAGGCATTGCCAGAGTTTTATCAGAATCGCCGCGGCGAGAATTATAACGGCGATGTGGTTAAATTCGGGTTTTTTCGGATGGATCAACGAGCCTGCCGATTTTAGGAACAATTGAATGCCGACAACTATTATGAGCACGGAAATTATTACTCCGGCTATCTGTTCCGTGCGGCGATGACCAAACGGATGCTTTTCGTCACGCGGCGCGTCGGCATATTTAAACGCAAGCAAGGTGATGAGTGCGGACGCCGCATCCATGAGATTGTTCATGGCATCTGCAATTATTGCAATACTGCCGCTTATGAGTCCTACAGCAAGTTTTAGCGCCACGAGAACGGTATTTGATATTATCCCTGAAATGCCGGAGAGTTTTCCATATGCCGTGCGCACCGTATGACTTGTGACATTTTCATAATCTGTAATTGTTTTTTTGATAATAAAATTGTACATGGCGGAAATTCTCCGTTCCTGGTGGGGCTTATTTTTGGTTTTTGTCGGAATTTTTGAGCTTTAATATCATAATTCTATCCTTGCCGGCAAGGTCTTTTTTTATTGTTATTTCGGATTCGTATGCTTCAGTTTCTGCAGCAATTTTTTCGATTGCCGCGGCCTGCTCGGCTCCGATTTCCATGTAAAGGCTGCCACCACGATTCAGATGGGCGGGAGCCTCATTTAATATGCGGCGATAGAATTCGAGCCCGTCATCGCCGCCGTCCAGTGCAAGCTGCGGTTCGTGCTCGCGGACCTCCGGCTCGAGGGTTGCGATTTCCGCCGTCGGGATGTATGGCGGATTTGTGATGATGATGTTGAATTTTGCCGGGCGGAATCGCTTTTTGAAAGGGCCGAAGAGGTCCCCTTGCCGGAGCCCGACTTTTTTGAGGGCGGCGGCATTGGTGCGCGGGGCGGCTGCCGCCAGCTTGGCGCGGTTGGCCCCGGCAAGGCCGACAGCAGCTTCGCTGATGTCGGCGAGCACGACTCTTGCCGCAGGAAGCGCCGAGGCAAGAGAAAGTCCAATCACTCCCGATCCGCAGCACAAATCAAGCAGCGCCATCCCCTTGCCATCCTTTGAAATCGCTGCCACATCGTCTAATACCGTTCCGACCAAAATCTCTGTATCATGCCTCGGTATCAGCACATCCTCACAAACATCAAATACGTGGCCCATGAATTCCACAGTTCCCGTAATATGCTGAAGCGGCACTCGATTTCTTCGCTTTTCCACCTCATCAAAGTACAAATCCGCTTC
>JBGZBU010000036.1:0-7972 GCA_041844835.1 Anaerovoracaceae bacterium | reverse complement strand
CATTGTGCCGTCTGCCCAATGCGTCCCCTTGCTCCCGGAGACGGCGTTGTCCGCATAAACCCCTTCTGTGCCTATTCCCGCAACACCGCTGCCGAGTATCATAGAAACTGACAGCAGCAATGCTATAGACTTCTTTAATAACAGGCTTTTTTCCATTTCTTTTTCCTTCCCTTTCATATTCATATGCAGATCAGTATTCGGATTATTTGTTTTGCTTATTCTTAATTTATTCGCCGTTGATCGAATCGGTATCTTCGTCACGCATTTTTTCGGAATGACAACCGCAACCGCTGCTCGCGCCGGAACAGTTTGAAGAGCATCCCGCGCAGGATCCGCCCTGCTTTTTTCTGCGCACCATGTACATTATCACCAAGACAACGACAACCGCAATAACAGCCAGAACCGAAACATCGGCAATATTAACCGCATTTTTCATTTTTGTTCCCTCCGATCTGTACTCAAACGCAAGCAACGATTTGCACTGTTTTCTGTTTTATTTTGGGTAACCGCTGCGTTTACTTTACGGACCCGCTCACGGCGCCACTGCTCAGAACTTCACTTTTTGCGGATTTCCTAGGTCTGCGGACGAGCAGATATATCCCCAGGATAAGTACAATGATCGCCACCGCGGTGCCAACACCGAATGACGCGCCGTCTATGAGCACGGAACCGATTTGATATATGATAAGCGATACGCAGTACGCAAATGCCAGCTGATATACTATCGCAATCCATGTCCACTTCCTGCTGTTCATCTCTCTTCTGATCGCACCGATCGCAGCGACGCAAGGAGTGCAGAAGAGGTTGAAAATAAGGAATGAATATGCTCCCGCCGCCGTAAACATGCTCTGCACCATTGCATGAAGCGGAGTTCCCATTTCATTTGCAAGCTCAGGATCGACGTTTCCGAGATTGGTCATGATTCCGAATGTGGAAATCAGCTGTTCTTTAGCAATCAGACCCGTGAATGTCGCAATTGTAGCCTCCCACGTTCCGAAGCCGAGCGGTTTGAATATCGGAGCGATTGCGCTTCCTATAACCGCCAGTATCGACTGTTCTCCCGCCTCTTCAAAATCAATCAGCTTGAACGACGGCGTGAATCTCATGAGCAGCCAGAGAACGATGGTGGCGAGCAAAATAACGGTACCGGCTTTGATCATAAATGCTTTAGCTCTCTCCCATGTATGGATCAGTACACCTTTTGCTTTAGGCGCGTGATAAGCCGGAAGCTCCATGATGAACGGAGCCGGATCGCCCAGGAACATCTGCGTCTTTTTGAGGATGATACCTGAAACGACTATTCCGAAAATCGCCACGAAATATGTTATCGGCGCCATGTACCATGCACCCGCGAATATACCGTTTACAACAAGCGCAATGATCGGAAGTTTAGCTCCGCAAGGCATAAATGTTGAAACTATTATGGTCATTCTTCTGTCTTTTTCGTTTTCAATGGTTCTCGTTCCCATTATTCCCGGAACGGAGCAGCCGGTTCCGATCAGAATCGGAATAAACGATTTCCCGGACAGCCCGAATTTCCTGAAAATTCTATCCATTATAAACGCAATTCGCGCCATATATCCGACATCTTCCAGGATGGAAAGGCACAGATACAGCACCACTATCTGAGGAACGAATCCCAAAACGGCACCGACTCCCGCGATAATTCCGTCTATTACAAGACTCATAATCAGATCCGATGCGCCGATTGCAGAAAGACCGCGTTCCGCAAGGGCAGGGATTCCGCCATCCCCGAAAAGGACGTCATTTACCCAATCCGTCCCTATGGTTCCGATCGTGGAGATCGACAGCCAGTATACAAGGAACATGATTGCCGCGAAAATCGGAAGCGCGAGCAACCTGTTTGTGATGATTCTGTCAATTTTATCCGATGTGCTTTCTTTGATCGCTTTTTTCTGCACGCTGTTTCCTACGATAGCGGTTATGTTGTTATAACGCTCATCCGTTATGATGCTCTCAGCGTCGTCGTCTCTCTCCGCTTCAATCGATTTTCTAAGTTCATCGGCACGACTATAAACTTCAGGAGTAAATTTTGCGCGCGCAATCGTTTCCCGATCGTTCTCGAAAAGCTTAACGGCATACCATCTCGCCTGCTCGGCAGGAACCGCACCTTCTACGCTCTTTTCGATTTCAAGGATTGCACTTTCAACTTTGTCAGAAAATTTCTGCGAGCTCTGAGTTTTCTGTGGGAGTTTTGCAACTTCCAGCGCTTTTTTTACAAGCTCATCCACACCTTTGCCCTTGAGCGCCGATGTCCTGACTATCTCGCAGCCCAAATCATCCGCAAGTTTTTTGTCGTCGATTTTATCTCCACGGGCATCCGCGACATCGATCATATTAAGCGCCATGACCACCGGAACTCCGAGTTCCAAAACCTGTGTCGTCAGATAGAGATTCCTTTCAATATTGGATGCATCTACCAGATTTATCACGACATCCGGTTTCTCGTTCAGTATATAGTTACGGCTTACCACCTCTTCCAGACTGTATGGTGAGAGTGAATAAATACCGGGCAGGTCCGTAACGATTACGTCCTTATGCTTCTTTAACTTTCCTTCTTTTTTTTCTACTGTAACTCCCGGCCAGTTGCCGACATGCTGATTGGCACCGGTAAGGGCGTTAAACAGTGTGGTTTTCCCCGAATTCGGGTTACCTATCAATGCTATTTTTATTGCCATTGACATCCTCCCTTGGAATAAGCCGTCCGTCACATGCGAAAAAACGCGATAACGCGATAAAACGGCTGTTTACAAACCTATGATTTAAAGCGGCGCTCCCGCGCCCGAGCAACTATTGAATAATGCCTGCCTGAACAACGCCTAATCGACAGTCTATTCGACAATGATGTTTTCGGCGTCAAATTTTCTGATGGATAACTCGTATCCTCTGACCGTGATTTCCACCGGATCTCCGAGTGGAGCCACCTTTCTGACATAGACCTCTACACCTTTGGTAAGCCCCATATCCATGATCCTCCTCTTCACAGGGCCCTCGCCCTGCAATTTGACGATCGTCACGCTCTCTCCCGTTTTTACATCTTTAAGTGTCCTCAAATCCGTTTCACCTCTTTTCACATTTATGATTACGATCCTGTAAGTTATAAGTTATAAGTTATAAAGCCATAAAAAACTAATACAAAAATATAAAGTTATAAAATCAGCAGAACACACGAACTACCCCTGCGTTTGCTGCTAGTAACTCAAAAATGGACAAAAAAAACACGCGCGCATCATGGATAAATGCACATCCCCGCAAACCGTCTTCAGTAAGTCATATGATTATCTTGTTTGCTGTCGCTTTATTGATTCCCAATCTGCTGCCCTTAACGCCGATGATCATATTGCCGCTGTTTTTGGAAATGACAGTAACCTTGCTGCCCTTGATCAATCCCAAGGACTCCATATGTCGTCTGAATGCTTCATCCCCTCTGAGCTCTTTGAGTTCAACTTCCGCGCCGGCATCTGCAAATGCAAGTGGCATCAATACACAGCTCCTTTCCATTATCTTAGTCTAACCGTTCACCTTAGCATAAGCTAATTGCACAAAAATTTCAATACCTTTTTTAAAAATATTCAAAAAAGCGGGGAAAGCCGAAGAAAACCAAGAGAAACTCACTAAAAAACGTCGCCGGGTGAAACATCTTAAAAATGCACGTACGATTTTGTCGTATCGCCGAATTGCTGTTATAATTTATGATATATTTGCTTCCATAATATACATTTGTATATTATTTATATATTATATGTTTTATATTTTGGTATGTTTGTTTTCCATGTATCGATTTTTGGGGGAGATTTTTAACTTTATTTTGAGGTTTTTTGAGGTCTGCCCGGACTTTGTTTTGAGTTCCCCCGGGATTTCTCCGTAGTTTGTTTTGAGGATGTGATTCATATTGAACAAGTTAAACAAGGATAAGCTGCGAAAATATCGCATTCTTTTTACATCAACATTAAAAATCAGTGCATCCACTTTCGGCGGCGGATATGTGATGGTGCCGCTGATTCGCCGCAAGTTTGTGGATGAACTTGCGTGGATAGATGAAGATGAGATGATGGATTTAATATCCATAGCGCAATCCGCGCCGGGTGCAATTGCGATAAATACTTCATTTTTGGCGGGTCATCGCGTAGCGGGAATCTGCGGAGCACTCGTAAGCGTCCTGGGCGCGGTGTTCCCGCCGCTTGTCATAATATCGGCAATTTCGTTTCTTTATAAAACGCTATCCTTTAACCCCGTTGCTCATGCGTTGCTTTCGGGAATCCTCTGCGCAGTTGCCGCGCTTGTTTTGAACGCAGCCATCGAAATGGGATTTTTCGTAGCAAAGCAGCGGCGCATTTTCCCGTTAGTGCTGCTTAGCGCGTCATTTGCTGCAGTGCATTTTTTCGCGGTCAACTTGTTTTTCGTGATTCTTGCAGGGGCATTGCTCGGCGCTTTGGATGCGGTGATTTTCAACAAAAAACGCAATTTGAGCGATCCGGTCGCTGCGGACAAAACGAACGAAGGAGGTGAAAGCGAGTGATTCTTATTGAGTTGTTTCTGAGTTTTTCAAAGATAGGACTGCTCAGTTTGGGCGGCGGCTACGCGGCAATTCCACTGATACGGGAAGAGGCAGTGGAACGCCGCGCATGGATTGATATGAATCAATTTGCGGATATCCTGAGCATTTCCGAGGTGACGCCCGGGCCCATCGCAATAAATTCCGCCACATTTGTCGGGATTGAAACCGCGGGGCTTCCCGGCGCCGTAGCGGCAACGCTGGGATGCGCACTGCCGCCCTGTGCGGTTCTTATGTTGCTCGCGTTTTTATATTACAGATTCAAGGGGATGAGCGCGGTGCAGGGAGTTCTCCTGGGATTGCAGCCGGTAGTAACCGCGATGATCGCGTCTGCGGGCGTCTCTCTCCTCATCATTGCGATTTACGGGGAATCCGGCGGGTCTGTTACTTCCGCGGTCCCCGACATCGGTGCAATTGCAATTTTCGTCGTTTGCTTCCTGATTCTGCGAAAAAAGAAGTTCGCTCCGATATACGTAATGCTGGGCGCGGGGCTTATAACCGCCGCCTTATACCTGCTGGCGTAGAAACACCAAGTGCATGCACTCGTGGCCGTATGTCAACCTCCAGTCGGACGATTCCTCAGGATTTTGAATTCTTTCATCATCATAATGATGACTACAAATGTCACGAATAAATCGATCGCAAAGGCTCCGTAGTAAATCGACCCTATCCCGAAAATTCTGGGGAGAATGATCATCAACGGAATATACAGAAATACCTGTCTTCCTATCCCGAGGAACATCGCAGGTTTCGGTTTTTTTATGGACGGGAAAAACGTCATTGCGGTCAGCACGACACAAAGCATCGGCAGTATTAGAATAATGACCTTGAAGTAGTTTAAATCGGTTGCGGCGAATTCGCCCGAGGGGAGCATTAGATGCAACACGAATTCAGGGAATATTATCGTGCATAACCACATCGGCAGCACAAGCAGAAATGCAACCGCTGAAAATACCTTATAAAAGCCGATGACCCTGTCCACATTCCCCGCTCCGTAGTTTATACCTACCGCAGGCTGCAGCGCTCTCATCAGGCCGTAGATCGGCGTCATTAAAAGATTCAATATTCTGAAGACCATCCCATAAAAAGACACGTCGGAAGTCGTCCCGAAAGTATTTAGAGCCTTCAAAATAATCAAACCCTGAATCACAGTCATGACGGTCATTATAAATGCGGGCACTCCGATACTTATAATATCTTTCATTATGTCTTTATCGAAATAAAATTTCAGCTCGTTTGTCTCAAAACTTGCTTTTTTTCTGCGGCAGTATATAAAAAACAGCAGACAATATACAAACATCGCTATATTGGTTCCATGCGCCGCGCCCTTTACGCCCATTCCCAGCCTTGCCATCAGAATGTAATTCACGATGATATTGACGATCATCCCTATTCCCATCATGACAGCCGCTTTCAGCATCTTGCCCTCAGCTCTCACCACCATATTATACGCCAGACCGCCTATCCAAAATATTGAGCCTAAAAGCACGACGGAATAATATTCTTTTGCAAAAACCAAATCATTTCCGCTTGCGCCGATTAATTTCAGCAGCGGATTCATCAATAGAAATCCGAAAAACATGGTGAGCACGGTCAGTGCAACAATAATCGTATTTGCGTTTCCCAATATTCTCCTTTGGATTTTCGTATTGTTCTCACCTATCAAAATGCTTAGATATGAGCCCGCCCCCACACCGACAAGGGAACCCAAGCCGAGCGTTACCTGCGTGAGCGGATAGACTATAGAAACACCCGCAAGAGCCTCTTCTCCCACGAAATTTCCCACAAATATTGCGTCAAAAACCGTGTTCAGCCCGTAAAGCAACATTGCGACAACTGCAGGCAAGGACAGTTTGAAGCATGTTTTTATCATCCCGTCATGCAATATCATATTTTTTTCTTTTATCGTTTCCACTATATTGACCCCCATTTTCTCAGATTTCCCATTTCTTATGCTACAAACAGACAAAACAAATCCGCACAAGCCGTTTATCTGATGATATTTGCAGCTATACGATTGAGGTATATCGTATCATTTAAAAAAATATGTTACAATTAGCTATGCCTATCTAAGTCTGTTCGGGATAAAGTCCAAACGGGATAGGAAGTATAAAATGGAAATGGGTGAACGGGATGAGCAGGTGAATGGGGTGAATGAGATGAATTATTTGGAATTTGTAAAAGAACATTTGGGCGCGGAGCCTTGCGAAAACAACAAATATTGCGATGTAGGGCATTCTTTTCACGTTTCAACAGATGAGGCTGAGGGAAGCTATTGGTTTTACGAAACAGACTCTTTCATTATTGATATTCATGATTTTTTTATAAAAAAAGAAGTCATACGTGCAAATTTTCTCGATATGCGGCAATTTATGTCCTTTTATTCTTCATATATAGTGAGCGCTAACGGCGAAAGTTTCAATCCTTATCAGACTTTATCGGCAAATTCCCTGTACATTATTGATGCGAACAATGAGGGGAATGCCTCCCGGTTTTTGCTGCACGGCAATTTCCCATATCTGGGTGTAGGGATATATTTTAAAAAGGAAATGATCGATGAATATATGTCTTCACTGAAAAAAAGGAGCGGCATCACCTACTCCGACGTTTTTTTCAACACAAAATCCGTCA
Organism: Anaerovoracaceae bacterium; assembly: GCA_041844835.1. Lineage (GTDB taxonomy): Bacteria > Bacillota > Clostridia > Peptostreptococcales > Anaerovoracaceae > CAUUCX01. Next base: position 765 of record JBGZBU010000036.1, on the reverse strand, counting down.
TCGGCAAGCCCCTGGAATCGCTGGTAAAAGACATCTTGAATTGTAAAATGAGCTCGCCGGCTGCTGAAATTTTCTTTGAGGCAAAAGCGAAAGAATGGCTGAGCATAACGATAAACGCGTTTGTGAATAAAAATTCCGTCCGCATCTCGGCGGATGATGACGAGGCGCTCAAAAATGTCGCCAGCTATCTCGATGATCATTATGCCATAAGCGTTCCGCAGGGAACCCTCGAAAAAATCGCAATGATGAGCGGAACCAAATTAAAAAAATTGTTTAAACAAAAATATCAATTGAGCATAACCGAGTATTCTCAGCGCAGGCGGATGAATATTGCAGAAACCCTGCTCATCAATTCATCGCTAAAAATACAGGACATAGCGAAATCCGTCGGCTATTCATCGCACAGCAAGTTCAGCGCCTGCTTCAAAAAATACAAGGGAATCTATCCGAGGGAACTGAAAAAAATCACTTCCGATAAAACCCCACAATATGGGAAAACTCCACAAACCGATTAGTCGCACACATTATTAACAATGCGTTTTAATCGCGCCAATCGCACATCCGGAATAAACGAAACAAGCAAAATAAGTGAACCCGGGGAAGAAATAAGAGAAATGAGCTGAACAGCGAAATAAATTTGATTTGACAGCTGGAGCTCTTTATGGCATATTATAATTAAATGATTGCTTAATTGTTTAATTGTCGTTTGGCATGGATGTCCGCGCACCACAAATATCGCGCGGCTAGTAAGGGAGTTGACATTAT
>JBGZBU010000035.1:0-39364 GCA_041844835.1 Anaerovoracaceae bacterium | reverse complement strand
TATTCTTTCAGCGATTGTTCTCAGGTTTCCCCTTGGGCAAAGGATGCCATGATATGGGCAACATACAACAGAATTATCGAGGGGACTCCCGCGAAGCTGCTTGAGCCGGGGAAGCTTGCAACCAGGGCTGAGGCAGGAAGGATGATATATACTTATATGGTTAAAGGCATGAGGCGATGATGCATAGTTACATAATTTCTAGGCGTATGTTCCTTGGAAATGAGCACCGAAAAAGCCGTTTTATGCGGCTTTTCGGTGTTTTTTAAGCTGTTTGATTCGTTTGTTGAGAATTAAGACTTCGGATTAACAATATGAGTGTTTGTGTCACATATGTTTGACAACTATAAGAGGAGTATTTCTCAAAGTGTAACATATGCCTTGACAAGTAAGGCCTGAGCCGTAAAAATTTTAATATTTTGTTTTTATTTCGGATTTCTCGGAATTTTTAATAATATGGATTGCATATTTAAAAGAAAAATGCGATAATAAAAATCGCACTTGTTCGCGAGGTATGCGCCGGCGTGGTGGAACTGGCAGACGCGCGGGATTCAAAATCCCGTGATGGCAACATCGTGTGGGTTCGAGTCCCACCGCCGGCACCAGTTTGTTCAAATATTGTACAGTGTCTTCTTCGGATATCGGTATGGATGTTGCGAGGCATGTACGTCACAAGAAATACATATGGAGGAAGTTGGGATGAATCAAAGCATTATGATAAACCAGGGAACTATGCAGATAATTATTTTGCTGTTCTTTATTTTGCTCATGTATATGCTGCTCATTAGGCCTCAGAAGTCAAAGCAGAAAAAAGTGGATAACTTTAGAGCCAATCTTGCTGTTGGTGACGAAGTATACACGATAGGCGGTGTGCGCGGAAAAATTGTTAAAGTAAGCGATGATACCGTTGTTTTGCAGACGGGGAACGACAAGGTGAGGATGGAGTTTGCAAGATGGGGAATCATGCAGTATGTTGACCCGTCAGCCTCGGCAGGCGCGGTTGTAGCGGAAAAGAATTCTCCGAAAGAAGAAGCTGCGGACGAGGATGCGGTTGAGCGCAAAGCCAGACCGAAAAGAATGGGCGCGGTCAAGCCCGCTGAGGAGAGTGTCGGTGAGACGTCCCCGGCTGCGGCTGAAGTTGCTCCGGCGGCTGATATGCCTGAAACTTCTGCGGCAACGGAAAGCGAAAGCGGCGAATAAAAAATCCGGGAGAACCCGGAAGCGAACGGGATGTGTGACCGCCACTATGCGGTGTCGTGAGGGAGTCCTTTTTTGCGGACTTCCTTTTTTGTTTATTTTGCCTATCTTTTCTCAAAAATATCCCTTAGCACTTGAGAAATCGGGGAAGAAGTAGTAAAATTATGTATTGTTATAGTTAATAATTTTATAATTATCGTTTTTGCAAAAAACGACAAAAAATATTGTTTGAGAATGGAGCTTAAAATGAGTTACAATTTGAAAAAGGTTTTAGCATTTCTGATCGTTGTAATATTGATTTTCGGCTGGGTGGTCTCCGTAAAAGGAATCGGTCCGGTGAAGCCTCTGAAGGAAGAAATGAATATGGGGCTTGATATCAAGGGCGGCGTATTTGTGGTCATGGAAGCGCAAACCGACAAAAAAGGCAAGGAATTGCAGCTGCTGATGGATCAGACACAGGCGGTAATTGAAAACAGAGTTAATCAGCTCGGTCTCTCGGAACCTGTTGTTACGATAGAGGGGGAAAAGCGCATAAGAGTGGAGTTGCCCGGTGCGAATGATGCGGAAGAAGCTATCAAGATCATCGGAAAAACAGCTCAGTTGCAGTTTTTGCAGGCTGATGGTACTCCGGTGCTTGACGGCAGTATGGTAAAAAACGCCACCACAAATATTGATAAAGAAAAAGGCGGTTATTCTGTAGGGCTTGAGTTTAACAGCGAGGGCGCGGCTAAATTCAAAGAGGCTACAGAAAAGGCGCTCAGCGGTACCGTGGTTCCGATCAATGAAAATATTTCATCTGCTGCGATTGTAATCGTTTTGGATGGAGATGTGATTTCCGCACCGAATGTTCAATCCGTCATTCCGAACGGCAAGGCGGAAATTACGGGGAATTTTTCTCAGGAAGAGGCGGGCAATCTTTCCGCACTTATCAGAGGCGGTGCTTTGCCGGTCGAGCTCAAAGAGCTTAATACTTCAATTCAATCCGCATCCATAGGCGTGGGGGCATTTGATGCCAGTGTCAAAGCCGGAATTATCGGACTGCTCCTGATATTCCTCGTAATGCTGATAGGGTACAGAGGAATGGGCTTTTTCGCAAACATAGCGCTTGCATTATATATAATCATGGATCTTTGGATTTTAGCTCTGCTCGGCGCGGTGCTGACTTTGCCGGGTATCGCGGGTATAATTCTTTCAATCGGTATGGCGGTGGATGCAAATGTTATAATCTTCACCAGAATCAAAGAGGAACTGGCATCGGGCAGGAGCGTCAGATCCGCGGTTCAGGCGGGATTCAAGAGGGCTTTGAGTACGGTTCTTGATTCCCAGATTACAACAATTATCGCAGCGGTCGTACTGTATCAGATAGGAACCAGCTCGGTCAGAGGATTTGCGGTAACTTTGATAATCGGTATACTGCTCAGCATTTTTACGGCAGTTGTGGTTACGCAGCTCTTCCTCGGCATAATGTCCCGCAATTCGTTCTTGTCAAAAAAATCGTTTTTCGGGATTAATGAGGACAACACTATAAAAATGTCCGTAAAAAAAGCATTCTCATTTATAAAAAACAGAAAAATCTATTATTCCATATCACTGGCTGTTATTGTAGTAGGGCTCGTGATCGGCGGAATCAGAGGCTTTAACTTCGGAATTGATTTTGTGGGCGGCACCATGATGGAAATTGATATGGGGAAAGCCGTTGCCCAAAAAGAAGTGGAAGGTATACTCAAGAAACATGATGTAGACGCGCAAATCGTATTTTCGGGAGAAAAGAACGAACATGTAATAATCAGAACCGTTCAGGCTCTGGATCATGCAAAGCGTGTAGAAATCATGAACAGCTTCAAGGATAAATTCGGAATAGAAGATAAGGCTTTGCTTGCGGCGGAACAGTTCGGGCCTTCTGTCGGTAAAGAATTAAAACATAATGCCGTCAAGGCGGTTTTGATTGCAGCTCTCGGCATGTTGATATATATAATAATAAGATTTGAGTGGCGATTCGGAATCGCCGCGTTAATCGGCGTTTTGCACGATGTTTTGGTGGTAATAGCATTTTACGGCATCTTCCATTTGACGATAAACAATCCTTTTATTGCGGGAATACTTACAGTTGTCGGGTATTCGATCAACGATACTATCGTAATCTTTGACAGAATAAGAGAAAATGCCGGATTTAAAAAGCGTGTTGCCGGTGCTGATGCGATTGATCAAAGTATCAATCAGACATTGACGAGATCGATCATGACCTCGTTTACGACTTTGCTGGTTATGATTCCGCTGTTTGTCATGGTTTCATCTTCGGTGAGAGGTTTTATTCTGCCGCTTATGGTGGGTGTAATTACCGGGTGCTTGTCATCCATATTTGTATGCAGCCCGCTCTACTATGACCTGACAAGAATGCTGTCAAACCCTACAAAATATGGCAAAACAACAAAAAGAAAGAGAAAAGTAGCAAATAATGCAGAGTAGGGAAGAATTTCTTGAGAGTTTGCTTGAGATTAATCCTAATTACAATCTCAGCTTAATAGAGAAGGCTTATGATATAGGGGTTCGTATGCATGACGGGCAGTTACGCAAATCGGGTGAACCGTATTTCACTCATCCGCTGGCCGTTGCAAAAATCCTTGCGGAGCTCGGGATGGATGAGCGCACTGTTGTTGCGGGGTTGCTGCATGATTCCGTAGAGGATACCGACTATACCAGAGAACAGCTTAAAACCGACTTCGGTGAGGAGATAAAGCTGTTGGTTGACGGCGTTACAAAGCTCGGCTCTCTTAAAGTTGACAGCAAAGAGGAACGTCAAGCGGAAAATCTGCGCAAGATGTTCCTCGCGATGTCTAAGGACATAAGAGTGCTCATAATTAAATTGGCGGACAGGTTGCACAACTTGCGGACTATAAGCTATATGACCGAACCGAAAATACTCGAAAAATGCCAGGAAACCTTGGATATATATGCTCCTCTTGCGAGCAGACTCGGTATTTATGCCGTCAAATTTGAACTTGAGGACATATCGCTCAAATACCTGGATCCCGACGCGTATTACTCGCTTGTGGAAGGGGTTCAGCTAAAAAAAGAGCAAAGAGAAGCCACGATCAACAAGGTCATGGAAGAAATCTCGGAAAAACTTGAAGAGATGAATATTCGTTTTGATATCATGGGGCGTTCAAAGCACTTTTACAGCATATACAAAAAAATGCGGTATCAAAACAAACAATTGGATGAGATATTTGACCTTACCGCAGTTAGGATACTGGTTGACAGTGTACGCGATTGTTACGGAGTCTTGGGAATAGTTCATACCATGTGGAAACCTATCCCCGGTAAATTCAAGGACTATATAGCCATGCCCAAGCCGAATATGTATCAATCTCTTCACACCACGGTGATCGGTGATAACGGTGAACCTTTTGAAATACAAGTCAGAACATACGAGATGCATAAAATAGCCGAGTATGGTATAGCCGCCCATTGGAAGTACAAAGAGGGCGTAAAGCTGGACGTTGAAGAAGACAAGATAGCTTGGCTCAGGCAGACATTGGAACTTCAAAAAGACATGAATGATCCGATGGAATTTATGGAGTCTCTCAGAGTGGATTTATTTGCAAGCCAGGTATTCGTATTCACTCCGAAGGGCGAGGTTATCGAGCTGCCTGCGGGCTCGACGCCTCTTGATTTCGCGTTTAAGATACATTCGGCAATAGGTTATAAGTGCATAGGCGCCAAAATAAACGGCAAAATGGTTCCGATCGATCACGTGCTCGAAAACGGAGACATAGTTGAGATTGTTACATCCTCAAACTCAAGCGGACCGTCCGTAGACTGGCTGAAAATCGCGAAAAGCAGTAATGCTCGCACAAAAATACGTTCATGGCTGAGACGAGAAAATCGTTCCGACAGTGTTGAAAAAGGAAAAGAACTGCTTGACAGTTATGTGAAAAGACGCGGACTTAATTCTCCGCAGATCTTGAAACATGCGAACATATTAAAAGCGGCAAAAGATATGAACCTCAACAATGAGGAAGAGCTGTACAATCAGCTGAGTCAGGGCGGCGCCATAGTCAGCAAGGTTGCGAATATGCTTAAATCATATGTTGATGAGGAGGACGCGAGGAAGAAGAAAACCGATACGGTAGGCGATATTGCCGTAGATGAAAAGAAAAAGGTCAGATACGATAAATCATCTGCCGGGATAAAAGTAGAGGGCGTTGACAATCTTTTAATAAGAATAGCGGGTTGTTGCAATCCCGTCCCCGGTGATGAGATCATAGGTTTTATTACTAAAGGCAGAGGAATATCGGTTCACCGCATGGATTGCGTCAACATGCAGAATCTCCCTGCAGCGGAGCGCGGACGATTTATAAAAGTAGAATGGGAAAAAGGGTTGACATCGCAGTCATACAATGCAAGCCTCATAATCGTAGCGGAGGACAGGAAAGGCTTGTTTTCAGATATTTCAAAGAAATGCGATGACATGAATATAAATATTACCGGTGTTAATGCAAAAAGCGGTAAGGATCAACTGGTAAACATATTGCTTACCATCTCCATAAGCGACAGAAGCGAGATGGAAAAAGTGCTGATGAATTTCAGAGCGCTGCCGTCCGTGGTGGATGTCAGAAGGAGCAGATAGTTCGAAATTGCCGCCCCGCATAAGAGGAGGAAACATAAATTGAAGATCAAAAATATACCGAGCGGTTCATTATTTGTGAATACGTATTTTGCATACGATGAGGATTCCAATAAGGGTTTTATTGTAGACCCGGGCGGTCCTTCCAAAGAGGGCATGAGCTTTATAAATGAGATAGGAATGCTGCCCGAGTATATAATATTGACTCACGGACATGATGATCACATAGGAGGGATTTCGTATTATAAGGAAGCCTTCCCCGATATCAAATTAATAGCTCATGAGGATGAAATTTCCATACTCTCGGATCCGCAAATGAATCATTCTTATCTCTCGACTCCCGGTGGATTGACTCCCGAACCGGATATTTTGGTAAAGGACGGCGATGAGATGAAAGTGGGGAACATGTTGCTGAAATTCATACACACGCCGGGGCACACTCCGGGAGGAATGTGCATATTGGTTGATGATACCGTTCTTTTCAGCGGGGATACGCTGTTCAAAGCCTCTATCGGAAGAACGGATTTTCCTCTCGGTTCGTACGATGATTTGATAAAGTCGATAAAAAACAAATTATTTGTTTTGAAAGATGATTTGCTTGTATTGCCGGGTCATATGGAGCATACCAGCATAGGCTTTGAAAAGGAGCACAATCCTTTTGTATAAGATCTGTGTAAAATCGGCAAAAAATTTGAATCAGTATGAGGAGCTTGTAAAGGTTTTTCTTCGGCCGGGCGAATACAAATTCTTGGATGCGGGAGAAAAGCAGGAGCATGACTTTGTAATTGATGAGGATAGCGCCGAATATATAAATTTATCGCATAATGATAAACGGGATGAAATTGCAAGATCTTTATATCTTGATCTTTCGACTCGCATTGCAAGATCGCCCGAGTGGGGAATTCTCACGGGGGTGCGTCCCGTCAAACTGGCGGGAGACATTGTTACAAACTGCGCAGATGCGGCGGCGGCAATAAATATTTTAAAAAAGGATTATCTTCTCTCCAATGAAAAAGCCGCGCTTGCTGTTGAAATATATAATTATCAGCAAGAAATTTTAGGTGTTCCTAGGGAAAAAAGTGCAGCGGTGTATGTGGGGATTCCGTTCTGTCCTACGCGGTGTATGTACTGTTCGTTTACATCCAATGCAGCAAATGATGACAGACATGATCTTTATATGCGCAGCCTGCTGCATGAGATGGTATTTGTGCTCGATAAGATGAGAAGCGCAGGCCTTGAAACGGAATCGCTTTATATCGGCGGCGGGACTCCGACCGCCCTGAATGAGCGAAATCTTGCCGGACTGCTCGATATGGCTGTCGATTTCAGCCCGCATGCGGAATTTACTGTCGAGGCGGGACGCCCGGATACGATGAATGAAGAAAAGCTGCGGCTTATCAGAGATTATGGGGCTGAGCGAATCAGCATAAATCCGCAGACGATGAAGCAGAGGACTCTTGATATAATAGGGCGCAACCACAGCGTTCGTGATGTTTTTGATGCGTACGAAATTGCGCAGCGCATGAATTTTAAATCAATCAATATGGATCTGATCGCGGGATTGCCGGATGAAACCGTCGGGGACTTCATTCATTCGCTTTCGGAACTCATCGCTCTCGGAGCGGACAACATAACGGTACATACTCTGGCGATAAAGCGAGCTTCGAGGCTTGCTGAAGTGGACAGGGAGTATCACAGAGAAAAGGAGCACGTTGTGCCCGTCATGTTGAAATCGGGATGCGAATTACTGCGCGACAACGGATACAGACCGTATTATCTCTACAGGCAAAAACATATGAGCGGCGCCATGGAAAATATCGGTTGGTGTAAAAATGACAGCATGTCGGTGTATAATGTAAGGATAATGGAAGAGCGGCAAAGCATAATTGCAATGGGTGCCGGCGCAATAAGCAAGGCATATTTTCCTCGTGAAAATCGCCTGGAGCGTTATCCCAATGTGAGCAATTACGAGATTTATTGCGACAGAATAGAAGATATGATCGGCAGAAAACAGCGGATGTTCGATGCGATGTCGTGAGCTGTGTGAATGTGAAAGGAAGAAAGAATGGCAATGTTTAAGAGAACTCATATGTGCGGCGATTTGAATTTGAGCAATGTGGGAGAAGCAGTAGTGCTCAACGGCTGGGTTGCAAAGAGCAGAAATCTGGGAGGGCTGATTTTTTGCGATTTGCGCGATCGCGCGGGCTTGGTTCAGGTCGTTTTTGACGACAGCACACCGAATGAACTGTTTTCAGTTGCGGATTCTCTGAGAGGCGAGTATTCGATAGGGATAAAGGGAATCGTGAGAGAGCGGGAATCGAAAAATCCGGAAATCCCCACAGGCGACATTGAAGTTATTGCAAATGATATTGTAATATATTCAACTGCGGAAACTCCGCCTATATACATAAAAGATGATGACAATGCAGATGAAAATCTACGTTTGAAATATCGATATCTTGATCTGAGAAAACCCAAGATGCAGGGCAATCTCATGCTCAGACATCGAATTGTTAAAATAGCGAGAGACTATTATGACGAAAACGGTTTTCTGGAAGTGGAGACCCCGGTACTCATAAAACCCACTCCCGAGGGAGCGCGGGATTATCTCGTTCCGAGCAGAGTTAACAGCGGTGCGTTTTATGCGCTGCCCCAGTCGCCTCAGATGTATAAGCAGCTCCTCATGGTCAGTGGAACCGATAGATATATGCAGATTGCAAAATGTTTCAGGGACGAAGATCTGAGAGCCGATCGGCAGCCGGAATTTACTCAGATAGATCTTGAGATGTCTTTTGTGGACGTGGATGATGTGATCGCAATGCAGGAGGGATTTCTGAAAAGATTGTTCAAAGAAGTGAAGGGAGTGGATTTAAAAACTCCGTTCACAAGGTTGTCATATGATGAAGCAATGGAGCGATTCGGCTCGGATAAACCGGACATGCGGTTCGGATATGAACTTGTTGATCTCGCGGACGCAGTGGCGGGGACGGATTTTAATGTGTTTGCGGACGTTCTTAAAACCGGGGGCGCGGTCAAGGGCATATGCATAACGGGAGGCTCGGATAAATATTCCCGCAAAGCCATAGATAAATTGACGGAAATGGTGAGACAGTACGGCGCAAAAGGTATGGTATGGATCAAATGGAATGAAGAGGGAATATCTTCGTCCGTATCGAAATTCTTTGATGAGGCTGCGCTCAAAAAAATACTTGATGCGTTATCTGCGAATCCCGGTGATCTGGTGCTCATAATTGCAGATAAAAAAAGTGTGACAACTGCCGCACTGGGATTTTTGAGAAAGCATATCGCGGCGGAAATGGGATTGCTTTCCGATGATGATTTCAATCTTTTATGGGTCGTTGATTTCCCGCTTTTTGAAAAAGATGATGAGACGGGAAGGATAAGCGCCATGCATCATCCGTTTACTTCACCAAAACCTGAGGACGCCGGGCGCCTGGAATCTGATCCTCTCAGTGTGAGAGCCAATGCATATGATATAGTTCTAAACGGGGTCGAACTTGGCGGAGGCTCAATCAGAATACATGACAGCCAATTACAGGCGAGGATGTTTAAAGCTCTGGGCATGAGCGATTCGGAAGTGGAGGAGAAATTCGGATTCTTAATTGAAGCTTTTAAATACGGTACTCCGCCTCACGGAGGGCTGGCATATGGCCTTGACCGTCTTGTAATGCTGCTTGCCGGAGAAAAATCCATAAGAGATGTAATAGCTTTTCCGAAAAATCAGGCGGCGCAGTGCATGGTATCTGGTGCTCCTGCCGAGGCGGGAGAAGAACAGCTTGATGAGCTCGGACTTGCCGCGGTTAAAGCTGCGGTTAAAAAATGAGTATCGCGGTTTTTGGCGGTTCATTCGATCCCGTTCACAATGCTCATATCGAACTTGCAAGCGCCGTAATGCAGGAACTTGCACCGGACCTGCTGGTTGTGATCCCCGCATACATTCAACCGTTTAAACAGGATAAAATTCCTGAATCCGCAGAGGATCGTATGAGTATGCTTGAACTGGCGTTCAGCGGATTTAAAGCTTGTGAAATCTCTGAATATGAGATAGAAAAAGCGGATATATCATACAGTATTGATACGCTAAGACACATGAGGCAGCGAGCGGCGGACGCATCCGATAAAATCTACTTTGTTTTGGGGTCGGACTCGCTCATGTCTATTGAGAAATGGATGAACGGTACGGAACTGCTGAAAGAATTTTCGCTGGTTGTCGGGAATAGACCGGGGGAAGATATCGAAAAGACGCACAGTTATATCGAGACTCTCAAAAATCGTTACGGTGCGGATATATTTATGCTCGATGCCCGAATACCGAATGTTTCCTCTACGGACATCAGAACTTTTTTTCATGAGGGCTGTTTTGAACGTTTGAGAGAGCTGCTGCCTGAAACCGTGCTGTATTACATAATTGCAAAAGGCTTGTACGGAGGCGCCGGCAGTTGCGATGACTGTATCGGATACGGTGAAAAGTCGCGGCTGATCGGTGAAATTCTCAGATATATAGCAGTCCGTCTCACAGGGAAGCGTTTTTTGCACACATTGCGCGTATGCGAAATGGCGCTTGAATTGGCAAAAATACACGGGGCGGATTCATATGATGCGATTGTAGCGTCGCTGCTTCATGATGTGGCAAGGAGCATGGATGTAAACGAGCTTGACGCGCTGATTCGTCACTATGGTGTTGATATGAATTACATCGCCGATCCCAAGCTTGCACACAGCAAGGTGGGAGAGCGCATAGCATATGATGTTTTTGACATAAGAAATGAAGATGTGCTGAATGCGATATCCTATCATACGACGGGAAGAGCGGGCATGAGCAGGCTGGAAATGTTGATATATCTAGCCGATGCAATTGAGCGCGGCAGACGTTATAAAGAGGCTGACAAGCTTAGAGAATCGGCTTTTTCAGACAGCTTGGAAGAGGCATGCATGAAATGTTTGGCATATAGTATTGAATATTTGAAAGGTATGGGCATACCGATTCATGAAGACACGATTGAGGCATATGAGTTCTTGAAAGGAGCATGCAAAATGGAATCTAAAGAAATGGCGGTAATCGCAACTGATTTTATGGATGAAAAAAAAGCGCTTGAGGTATGTGCGATTGATATAGCTGAAAAATCGGGTTTTGCGGATTATTTTGTAATGGCTACCGGAATGAATACAAGACATCTTGATTCGCTTGCAAATGACCTGGAGGCAAAATTCGCGAAATATGAAATATATCCCAAAAACATAGAGGGGAAAGGAGCATCCGGCTGGATTCTGATGGATTACGGCGATTTGGTCATAAATATATTGACTGCGGAAATGCGTGAAAAATACAGTATTGAAAAATTATGGGCGGATTGCGAAAAAGTATTGTGTAAAGGAGTAGATAATGAGTGACATGACGAACAATAAATACAATTTCAGTGAAATAGAAAAAAAATGGCAAAAGCGCTGGTATGAGGCGAATATATATAAGGTGGACGAGGACGCGGATAAGGAAAAGTTTTATGTTCTTGAAATGTTCCCTTATCCGTCGGGGAAACTGCACATGGGGCATCTTAGGAATTATGCAATCGGCGATGTGATCGCGCGCCAAAAACATATGGCGGGGTACAATGTGCTCCACCCCATGGGTTGGGATGCTTTCGGTTTGCCTGCGGAAAACGCGGCGATTAAAAATAATGTGGAACCGTCAAAATGGACGGCTGCAAATATTAAAGAAATGCGCGAGCAGCTGAAATGCATGGGATTGTCTTATGACTGGGAACGAGAGGTTACCACATGCAATCCCGACTATTATAAGTGGACTCAGTGGATTTTTATTAAACTCTTTGAACGCGGGCTTGCGTACAAAAAAGAAAATCCCGTTAATTGGTGTCCCGATTGCGCTACGGTACTTGCGAATGAGCAGGTTGTGGACGGCGGATGCGAGCGTTGCGGCGCGGAAGTTATAAAAAAGGAATTATCACAGTGGTATTTTAAAATAACCGATTACGCCGATCGTCTGCTTGAAAATCTTGACACTCTTCACGGATGGCCCGAAAAGGTTAAGATAATGCAGAAAAACTGGATAGGCAAAAGCCACGGAGCGGAAATCGAATTTGAAATTGAAGATTTTACTGAAAAACTCACGGTATTTACAACAAGAGCGGACACTCTGTACGGTGCGACATACATGGTGCTTGCGCCGGAACATCCGTATGTTAAAAAACTCGTTTCAGGCACTGAAGAAGAGGCGTCGGTTTTTGCATATATAGAAGAAATGGCAAACAAGTCCGACATTGAAAGAACATCCGCCGTCGCTGAAAAAACGGGGGCTAATACCGGCAGATTCTGCATCAACCCTGTGAACGGAAAAAAACTCCCTATTTTTATATCCGATTATGTGCTTATGGGATATGGAACCGGTGCAATTATGGCGGTACCGGCGCATGATGACAGAGACTTTGAATTCGCTAAAAAATTTAATTGCGAGATAATTCCCGTAGTTCAACCGGATAATTCTGATATAGATATTGACAATCTCACGGAGGCATTTGTTGCCGAGGGGACGATGATTAATTCGGGTGAATTCAACGGAATGAATAATCGCGAGGCCATAGAAAAAATAATCGAAATGCTCGAGAAAAGTGGCAGAGGGAAAAAGGCTGTCAACTACCGTTTGAGAGATTGGCTTGTCTCAAGGCAGCGCTATTGGGGAACACCGATTCCGATGGTACATTGCGACTCTTGCGGCTGGGTGCCCGAGAAATTCGAGAATTTGCCGGTAATTCTGCCCAAGGACGTGGAATTTACGGGAAAAGGTGCCTCGCCCATCACAACGAGCAAAACGTTTATGAGCACTAAATGTCCCGTATGCGGCGCGGACGCGACAAGAGAAGTGGATACCATGGATACATTTCTTGATTCTTCGTGGTATTTTCAAAGGTATTGTGATGCGAAAAACGGTGATCAAATATTTTCAATGGATAAAATCAAGTACTGGATGAATGTGGATCAGTACATCGGCGGTGTTGAACATGCAATTTTGCATTTGATGTATTCACGATTTTTCCAGATGGCGCTTTACGATATGGGCTTTGCCGTACAAGAGGAGCCGTTTGAGAATTTGCTTACGCAGGGCATGGTTAATAAAGACGGTCGAAAAATGTCAAAATCGCTCGGCAATACAGTGAGTCCGGAAGAGATAATTAAAAAATACGGCGTTGACACGGCGAGACTTTTTATACTGTTTGCGGCGCCGCCGGAAAAGGAGCTTGAGTGGTCGGATCAGGGCGTTCAGGGCAGCTATAGATTTTTAAACAGAGTCTACAGGCTTGCCGTCGAACTCCTTGAAACTTTCAGACGCTCGGAAATAAAACGCGGAGCGAGCGGAACATATGAATATGAAATACTTACCGAGAATGATAAATTGCTGGCATATGCCATGAATTATACAATAAGAAAAGTCGCGGAGGATGCCGGCGGAAGATTTCAGTTCAACACGGCTATTTCTTCAATAATGGAACTGGTAAACGAAATGTCGCGGCATAAGGAACTCGAGGACAGGAATCTCGCCTTGCTTGCAGCCGCACTTGATAATTTGATCATAGTTTTTTCCCCGTTTGCACCGCATATTACCGAGGAACTCTGGGAACTCTCGGGGCATTCGGATTTCATCTACAACGAGCCGTGGCCGCAGCTTGATGAGAAAGCTCTGCAGATGGATTCCGTAGAAATAGTTTTTCAAGTTAATGGGAAAATAAAGACAAAATTGAATGTTTCGGGCGACCTTACGAAAGAGGAGCTTGAAGCGACGGTTATGAGCGATCCGACGGTAAAAGAGATAGTTGGCGGATTTGATGTGATAAAAACAATCGCGGTTCCGAACAAACTGGTGAATGTCGTGGTCAAATAACCCGTAGGAAAGCAGGTAAAATAATAAATGGAAGACAATAAGAAAAAAAGACTGAATGTCGCTGCGAGGGCAAAAGTGAAAACCCCGAAAAACGACGCGGCTTCGGCCAAAAAAGCTTCGTCAAAGAGCGCGGGCAAGAATGCATCTCAAAAAGATAAATCCGTACTTGGGCGCATGTCAAAGAAGAACGGCAAAAAGAGCAACAAGGAATTAAAAATCATTCCTCTGGGCGGATTGAATGAAATCGGCAAGAATATGATGGCATTGGAATATGGGAGTGACATCATAATCATCGATTGCGGCATGTCGTTTCCTGATGATGAGATGTTCGGGATAGATGTTGTTATCCCTGATTTTTCATATATCATAGAAAATCAAAAGAAACTCAAAGGTATCGTTATAACGCATGGACATGAGGATCACATAGGCGCCGTTCCATATTTGCTCAAGTATGTGAGCGCGCCCGTATACGGACTGGAATTCCCGCTGGGACTTATAGGAAACAAGCTGAAAGAGCACGGACTGCATGGCAGGCTGTGCAAAGTAAAGGCGGGCGATAAATTCAAACTCGGCTGTTTTGAAATCGAATCCATAAGAATTACTCACTCGATTGTTGATTCAATGTGTTTGAGCGTTGACACTCCGGTAGGACGTATATTCCACACGGGCGATTTCAAAATAGATTACACTCCGGTGGACGGTGAGCCAATTGATTTTGCAAGACTGGCAGCGATAGGCGCTGAGGGAGTGGACCTTCTGATGGCGGACAGCACGAATGCTTTGCGGCCGGGTTTTACAGCTTCTGAGAGAGTGGTAGGCAAGACCCTTGAGCATATAATAAGGGATTCCGATTCAAGGATAATCATTGCGACTTTTTCTTCAAATGTGCACAGAATACAAAAAATCATTGATAATGCGGCATTGCACGGAAGAAAAGTGGCAGTATCGGGACGAAGCCTTGTGAACAATGCCGGACTCGCAAAAGAACTGGGATATCTGAAAATTCCCGCAAATGTTCTGGTGGATATCAATAAGATCAAAGGGATACCAGACAACAAATTGGTTATATTGACCACGGGCAGTCAGGGAGAACCGATGTCGGCCCTTGCGCGTATGGCGACAGCAGATCATAAAGCGGTGCAGATAAAAAAGGGCGATACGGTAATTCTATCTTCCACGCCGGTTCCCGGAAATGAAAAAACGGTATCAAACGTCGTAAACAGATTGTTGGCGCGGGGCGCTGAAGTCATTTATTCGGACATAGCGGATATTCATGTTTCCGGACATGCATGCCAGGAGGAATTAAAGCTGATGCAGGCGCTTATTCGTCCTAAGTATTTTATGCCGGTGCATGGAGAATACAGACATCTTGAGGCACATGCAAATATTGCGCAGCAGATAGGAATGCCGGAAAAAAACACCTTCATCTTATCAAACGGTGATATGCTGCTTTTAGGCAGCAGCGGCGTTAAAATTGAGAGGGAATGCGTTCCTGCGGAGCCTGTTTTGGTTGACGGTCTCGGTATCGGTGATGTGGGAAGCATAGTACTGAAGGATAGAAAGCTCCTGTCGGAATCGGGTTTGATCATAGTGGTCGTCGGCGTAAATCGCGAAACTCGCGAAATAGTTGCGGGCCCTGATATAGTGTCACGCGGTTTCGTATATGTGCGGGAAAATGAAGATCTGATGGCGGATGCCCGTCGCAATGTGGTAAAAACTTTGGATGCCGTAATGCATCAGGGGAATATGGATTGGAATGTAATGAAGTCGGCAGTGCGCCAAAATTTGAAAAATTTTATATATGCGCAGACGAAGCGTGAGCCGATAATACTGCCTATATTTTTGGAAGTTTAAATTTCTATGATTTTGTGGAGGTATATTTATGAATGTTTATGATGATGCACACGCTTTGGCAAGAGCAATAAAAGAAAGTCAGGAATTTAAAAATTATTCCGAACTCAGGGAAAAAGTCAGCGCTAATGAAAGCGTGAACGAAATGCTGAAAAATTTCCAGCAAAAGCAAATGGAAGTTCAGGCAAAGGCGATGATGGGGGAGGAACTCGGCGACGATTTTCAGGAAACAATACAGAATCTTTATGCAATACTCGCAAAGGATCCGCTCGCCGCGGAATATCTTCAGGCTGAGATGCAATTTTCCATGATGATGGGGGATGTGTATAAAATTCTGGGAGATGCGATAGGGGTAAATATGAGCGCTGCGGAATAATGCATCCGAGCCAAAAACATGGTGCAAAACGTTGCCGAGCATGATATAATTACCAGGACTTAATTGCGATGATTATAGTTAAAACGGAATGCAAACTAATTCTGAGAATTTTAAAATATTGGAGGTATAGACCATATGGCGATGTTGCAATTTGAAGATATCGATTTGGGTGCTGCAAAAATAATGGTCATCGGCGTCGGCGGAGGCGGCTGCAACGCTGTGAATCGCATGATTTTATCAGGTCTTAAGGGCGTTGAGTTTATGGCGGTGAATACCGATCAGATGGTTCTTGATAAGTCCAGAGCCGATGTTAAAATCACGATTGGGCAAAAACTTACAAGAGGCCTGGGTGCGGGAGGCAATCCCGAAATCGGGCAGAAATCCGCCGAGGAAAATATCGATGATATAATAAAGCATATAAAAGAGAAGGATATGATTTTCATTACTGCGGGCATGGGCGGCGGCACCGGGACGGGTGCTGCTCCGGTTATTGCAAAGGCAGCAAAGGAGTCGGGCGCGCTGACAGTAGGCGTGGTATCAAAACCGTTCTCCTTTGAAAAGAGAAAAAGAGCGGAACAGGCTGATCTCGGCATTAAATTCCTGAAAAAATATGTTGACTCGCTCGTGGTAATACCTAATGACAAATTGCTTGAAATAGCCGATGAGAATTTGAAAGTCAAACAGGCTTTTGAAATGGCTGATGACGTTCTCAAGTTAGGTGTTCAGGGCATATCCGATCTGATTAACGAAGACGGTATTATAAATTGCGACTTTGCTGACGTAAAGACGGTTATGTCCGACAGGGGACTTGCACATATGGGCGTCGGGCGCGGTTCCGGCGAGAATATGATAGATGATGCGATCAGTGAAGTAATTGCAAGTCCGCTTCTCGAAACATCCTTGGACGGAGCAAAAGCTGTGCTTCTCAATATAACAAGCGGAGATGACATAGGCATGATGGATGTCGAATATATAGCGAAAACTATAGGAGAATCCGTCGATCCCGATGTCAACCTGATTTTCGGTATGGTTGAAAAAGAGGAAATGCAAGGAAATATTTCGCTTACAGTTATAGCAACAGGTATAGACGATGATCGTTCAATGGAGTTTTCCGAGCACGCAGGCAGCAGGCAGCCCGCTGAAGAGGATGTTTCCGCGGAGCGGGAGTATACCGTCGGCGGTATGAGCGGTTTGCCGTCTTATGAGGCAAATGACAGAGATGAAGCGTTGAAAAAAGCTATAGATAATCTGTACGACGATGTTAACGAGCCGGAAAACAGGAACGGCGATGCCGTAGCAAATATGATAAACGAAGCGGAGAAAGAGATTGAGGATAAATTCAGACAAGCCAGTGCATTTGATATACCTAATTTTCTAAAGCGATAAAGTTTGAACATGCTGATTTATCGTTTCCGTTAATCCGATTTTATCGGGATTGTGTTTATGGAGGAGTCGGCATCAACCGACTCCTTTTAGATAATTGATATGCATTATATATCATCGGGTAACAGTACAATTTATAAGAAGATTACAAGCTTAAATCTTCCTAAGTACAGGAAAAAATACGGCTTATATATTGTGGAAGGAATCAACCTTGCGCGGGAAATCATGGAGGATGATACGCTCGTACGTGCTTTGGATTCCATAATCGTTAAGGAGTCCGGCGCATCGGATGCGGAAATTATGAATCTGATCGATCGCCTTCCCGATATTGAAAATTCTCGGCGAAATGGTTTGAAGCTCTACATTGCGGCGGATAAACTTTTCGATAATTTGAGCGATACTGAGCACTCTCAAGGGGTGATGGCAATTATGAGAATGGATGCTGCCGATCATGATTCACGCCGCTTTGAAGCGGCTGTCGTCAATTTCTCTCCGGATGCCCGCATTCTTGTTTTAGATAAATTGCAGGATCCCGGGAATGCGGGGAGCATCATAAGGACTGCTGAAGCTGCGGGATTTGATGCGGTCGCTGTCATTAAGGGGACGGCGGATGTATATGCGCCGAAAGCCGTGAGAGCTTCAGCCGGTTCTGTTTTGAGAATGCCTTTTGTTTACTTTGAAGATGCAAAGGCGGCATTGGCTGGACTTTCGGCTTGCGGTTTTCACATAGTTGCGGGTGATATGAGTGGGCTCGATATTGATGCCGACGAAACAGATGTTTTTTTGCACTCATCCGCTCGAAAATTAGCACTGGTGATCGGGAATGAGGGGAACGGTATCGATGAAATTTTTCGCAGCGGTGCCGATTTTCTGATGCGAATTCCGATGGCGGGGAAAATTGAATCACTAAATGCCGGCGTTGCGGCGGCGCTCATGATGTACAGATTGGCACGGAAGAAATCATAACACGAAAGAGATCATAAAGAAATAAATGATATTTGACTGATATTAAGGAGAGTTATTATGCAAACCCGAATAAGCAATATAGTACGAGATGCACTTGAACGGATCGATAACGCATCCGCAATTGAAGAGATAGAGAAAATCAGAGTTGCGACGCTGGGCAAAAAAGGCGCGCTTACATCCATTTTCAAAGAAATGGGCAAGATGACCGCGGAAGAAAAAAAGGAGATGGGGCGTCTCACCAATACTGCAAAGCAACAGATAGAAAATGCCATAGCGCTGAATTCCGCAAAACTCAAGGAAGAAGCAATAAATAAAATGTTCATCGCGGAGAGAATCGATGTTACGGAACCCGGCAGGGAATTTGCAATAGGCGGAAAACATCCGATTACGCTCGTAATTGATGAAATATCCGAAGTCTTTATGTCACAAGGTTTCAGTATTGCGGAGGGTCCGGAAGTCGAGACCGTGTTCAATAATTTCGACGCTTTAAATGCGGATCCGCATCATCCGGCCCGCGATATGACGGATACTTTCTACATATCGGATGATGTGCTGCTGCGCACGCAGACATCTCCGGTTCAGATAAGAGAGCTGATTGCGAACGAACCTCCGATTAAGATCATTTCACCGGGCAGATGTTTTCGATGCGACACTCCCGATGCGACTCACTCACCGATGTTTCATCAGGTCGAGGGGCTGCTCATAGATGAGGGCGTCACAATGGCACATCTGAAGGGGGCGCTAAACGATTTTGCAAAAAAAATATTCGGAGAGAATGTTCGTACAAAATTCAGACCTCATCATTTCCCGTTTACCGAGCCGTCGGCTGAGATGGATGTATCGTGTTTTAAATGCGGGGGCAGCGGGTGCAGAGTCTGCAAGGGCAGCGGATGGATTGAAATTTTGGGCTGCGGGATGGTGCACCCGAATGTACTGAAAGTAGGCGGCATTGATACCGAGAAATATACGGGATTTGCGTTCGGCATGGGCGTTGAACGTATTGCAATGCTCAAATACGGTGTGGATGATATACGCCTTTTTTACGAAAATGACATGAGATTTATAAATCAGTTCAAGTAGGTCTCGTTTAAAGACGTATTTTGATATTACAGGAGGAATTATTATGTTGGTGCCCATCTTATGGCTGAAAGACTACACTGATATCGATATAAATATTGATGAATATTGTGATCGTATGATCATGTCGGGATCAAATATTGAAACCGTTGAACACTACGGGATAAATACGGAAAACGTTTTTGTGGGACGCATCGAGTCCATAAGGAATCATCCAAATGCGGACAGACTCGTCATTTGCGACGTCAATATCGGGGAGCGTAATGTACAGATTGTTACCGGTGCATCAAATGTTTTTGAAGGAGCATCGGTTCCCGTTGCAACGGACGGAGCGATAATTCCCGGCCCCCTTCACGGGCAGGCGAAAGACGGTTCGAGCGTCGTTATACTTAAAGGAGAATTGCGAGGCGTAAGCTCGGACGGCATGTTGTGCGCCGCTACGGAGCTCGGATTTGACGACAGCGTAGTACCGATAGCTCATAAAAACGGTATATGGATACTTGATGAAGATTTGACGCCCGGAACGGACCTCATTGAAGCCATGGATTTGAAACAGGATGCGGTGGATTTTGAGATAACGCCGAACAGACCGGACTGCCTGTCAATTATAGGTATGGCGCGGGAGAGCGCGGCTGTCCTCGGGGGGGAGCTCAAATACCCGGATACGAATTGCTGTAATGAGGTCGGGGACGTCAGTGAATATGTGGACGTAGAGATTAAAAAACCTGAATTATGCAGGAGATATATAGCAAGAGTTGTGAAGGATGTAAAAATCGCGTCCTCTCCTTGGTGGATGCAGAAACGCCTTATCATGTCCGGTGTGAGACCAATAAACAATATAGTAGACATAACCAATTATGTCATGCTGGAGTACGGTCAACCGCTGCACGCATTCGATATAAGACAAGTTGCGGGAAATAAAATAATCGTGGATACCGCCGACTGCGGAGAGGAATTTGTTACGCTTGATGAGAAAAAAAGGACACTTGATGACGGAATGCTGATGATTAAAGATGTGGAGAAGAGCATCGGTATCGCGGGAGTTATGGGCGGACTCAATTCTGAAATTGTGGAAGATACCGATACCATAATTATAGAATCGGCAAATTTTCTGTGCGATAACATCAGGGAGACTGCAAAGAAATTGAAACTGCGTACGGAAGCGGCGGCGAGATTTGAAAAAGGCATAGATCCGAACCTGGCGAAAGACGCGGCGGATAGAGTATGTAATCTGGTGGAAAAACTTGGCGCGGGTACGGTTGTAAAGGGCAGTATAGATGTATATCCGAATCCTCAGGCGGAAAAAAATGTGCCTATTCGTGTTTCAAGAATCAACAAGATCCTCGG
Source organism: Anaerovoracaceae bacterium (assembly GCA_041844835.1). Classification (GTDB taxonomy): domain Bacteria; phylum Bacillota; class Clostridia; order Peptostreptococcales; family Anaerovoracaceae; genus CAUUCX01. The sequence continues at coordinate 18,631 of JBGZBU010000035.1, read as the reverse complement.
AATCGATTTGGCGGCTGAAGATATGAAAAATTTGCTTGAAAGTTTGGAAATCAAGGTCGAAGTTGCAGGAGATATTTTAAATGCGATTCCGCCTACTATTCGTCAGGATCTCATTGAAGAGATTGATTTCGTTGAAGAAATTGCAAGAATGTACGGATATGATAAAATTCCCGTTCAGCTTGCACAGGGAAATTCAAAATCGGGCAAAAAATTCAACCGTAAAATTCGGGATATCTGCCGTGAAGCAATGCTTGCGCTCGGTTTGAACGAGATTCAGACGTATTCTTTTATATCCCCGCATGATCTAAGCAAATTGAACCTCTCTGAGGATGTCAATTACTCGGATACCGTAAAGCTCCTGAATCCTCTCGGCGAGGATACATCTGTAATGAGAACTACGCTCATGCCGATGATGCTTGCGACGATAGGCAGAAATGCCGCAAGAAAGGTAACAAACATAAAAGCATTTGAAATAGGCAATTCATTTTTTCTTGATAAAGACGGAGGGATGCCTTCAGAAAGAGAAAAATTGACGATAGGGCTTTACGGCGGGGATGCCGACTTCTTTTATCTGAAGGGACTTGTGGAAACGCTCTCGGAAAAACTCGGCTTGCCGGATATTACTTACCTTGCAACTCAAATTGACTCCTTTCATCCCGGCAGGAGCGCAGGTCTGATCATAAATGACGGGGAAGAATTGAGGCGGATCGGTGTTATGGGTGAGGTTCATCCGAAGGTTGCAGAGGAATATGGGATTTCCGGAAGGATATATCTTTGTGAACTGGAACTCACGGATATCATGAAGAATGTCAATCTCATCAAGGCATATCAACCGTTGCCGAGATATCCGTCGATGACGCGGGATATCGCAATTGTCGTAAGAGAAGATGTCGCCGTTGGAGATTTGCAGGCGACGATATGTGAAGCCGGCGGAGAATTGCTTGAGAGTGTAAAAATGTTTGACATATATAGAGGCTCTCAACTTGAAAGCAATGAAAAAAGTGTAGCGTATGCGTTGGAATACAGGGCAAAAAACAGGACGCTTACGGAAGGTGAGGTCGAAGAAATCCACAAAAACGTATTGGCCCTGCTTTATAAACGCTTCAATGCACTTCCGCGCGAAATTTAGTTGTAAGTGGAAAGGAGACTCGTCATGAGTGATGGTAGAGTGAATGTTACAATTTACGGTCAGAGCTATGTGGTATCAGGCGGTGACGATGCCAAAACAATTAGACTTGCGGAATATGTCGACAAAATGATGAACGAGATTGCGGAAAATGTAAGCGGCTCGCTGGTTGATATCGCGGTTTTGACAGCCCTCAACATTGCGGATGATTTTTCCTCATATAAGGATACCATGCGCGGAATTGAGGACAACTTTGCGGAAATAGAAGCGGAAAAAATGAGGTATGCCGCGCTTTGGGAAGAAGCGAGGCAAAATCTTCAGCATTACAAGGAAGAACGCAACAGTTTCAATGAAAAACGAGAAGATCTGCAAAGCGCGGCGGCGGAGAAAGACAGAGAAGCTGCGGAATTGCGGATCAAAATATCTGAACTGGAGACTTTATTGAATGAGTACAAAGAAAAAAATCGTGAACTCGAAAGCAGGCTCGACTCGGATGGAAGCGGCCCTGCCTCTTGTGATGCTGATGAGCGAATAAGAGAGCTTGAGAGCGATTATTTTGATTTGGAAATGGAAAATGTTCGCTTGAAAAGTGAGCTTGCAAAACTTGCTAAGTAAGTAATTTTGCTTATGGGGCATTTGGAATAATGAATAAAAAAACCTTTAATGTGCTTGAATTTCACAAAATAGTTGAAATGCTGGTTTCCAAAGCCGTATCGGAATCGGGGAAAAAGAAAGCGGCATCGCTGAAAGCGGCGATCACAGCTTATGAGGTGGAAAAACTGCAGCAGGAAACGGAAGAAGCATTGTCAGTAATCAGCGCCAAGGGCTCGCCGCCCATAGGCGCCTTTTATGATTGCAATGAATATGTATCATTTGCCGGAAAGGGCGGCGTTTTGACAATGCGGCAGCTCCTGTATATTCGTTACAATATCATGATTGCAGTCGGAATTACCGCATTTTTTAGTTCGGATACACCCAAATGTCCGATAATATCCGATTTTGTGGACATTTTAAGCGATCTTAGACCTCTTGCCAATGAAATCGACAGATGTATCATTTCCGAGGAGGAAATGGCGGATAACGCCTCTCCTTTGCTGCACTCTTTACGACGCATGCGACTTCAAAAAGAAGAAGCGATTCGGACGACATTGAGCAGGATGACAAGTGGAGCCGAATACAGGCAGTATATGCAGGATGCAATAGTTACAATGCGAGACGGCAGATATGTTCTGCCCGTAAAACAGGAATACAGCGCTTTCGTTCCGGGAATCGTGCATGACAAATCTTCAACGGGCGCGACGCATTTCATAGAGCCGGAAGCCGTAGTCAAACTGAACAATGAGCTCAGGCGGATACAGGTGGACGAGCAGATAGAAATAGATCGAATATTAGGTGAGCTTTCAGCGGTTACGGCTGCACACGGCATTGAATTAATAAGCGACTTTGAAATACTTACAAGACTTGATTTTATATTTGCAAAAGGGCGGCTCGCGCAGGAGATGGGCGCAGTAAGACCGCTTATTTCCGAGGACGGCAGGGTATATATACTAAGCGCAAGACATCCTCTTATAGATGCCGGTAAAGCGGTGCCTCTTACCGTGGAAATCGGGGACAAGTATAATGCACTTATAATAACCGGTCCAAATACCGGCGGCAAAACGGTGGCGCTGAAAACGGTCGGGTTGCTGACGCTTATGGCGCAGGCGGGTTTGCATATTCCCGCGGCTGAGGGGACGATAATCTCACGCTTTAACAAAATATACGCGGATATAGGAGATGAACAGAGCATAGAGCAGAGTTTGAGCACATTTTCTTCGCATATGAAAAATATTGTAAACATAGTCAATAATGCCGATGAACACACCTTGATACTTCTCGATGAATTGGGCGCCGGAACTGATCCCGCCGAAGGAGCCGCTCTTGCGATTTCAATACTTGAAAATTTGCGTGGAAACGGATGTACGGTTTTTGCGACAACTCATTATACCGAGCTGAAAAAATATGCGCTCGTAACCGAAGGTATTGAAAACGCATCCATGGAATTTGATGTTTCGACATTGTCGCCTACATATAAATTGAGGATCGGTATTCCGGGGAAATCAAATGCTTTTGAGATTTCCCGCAAATTGGGATTGCCTGAGAGCATTATACGAAAAGCGGCGGAACTGCTTGATGGCGGGGAAGTTGCATTTGAAGAAATCCTCAGCGCAATAGAGCGTGATAAACAGTTGATAGATGCGGAGCGGGATGAGGCGATAATGCTCAATATCAGCATGAAAAAACAACGCGAGGAATTGGAGGGTAGAATCCGGCTGTTTGAACGTGATCGGGAAAAAATACTTGACGATGCGAGAACAAAGGCGAGGTCGATGATAGACGAAGCGGCGGAGTTAAGCGTTGAAATCAAGAAGGAATTGCGAAAAATTCCCGAATTGGACAATTACGGAGAGCGGAGCCGAGAATTTGAGGCGAGCAGAAAGCGCATACATGAAGCTGCAGCCAGGTACAGGAGGAGCGGGGGAAGGTCTGAAAAAGCGGCGTCCATTGATCCGAAGCTCATAAGGATAGGAGATATGGTGCGAATATTATCGCTTGATTCACGTGGGGAAGTGATATCACTGCCCGATGCATCTGGAGAACTCAGTGTCGATATAGGAGTGGCACGGGTAAGGGTAAATGTGTCCGATTTGGCAGCGAGTGAAGCTGGGCAAAAACAGAGCAGATACAGCAAAAACAGCAAGCCGCTTGAAAGAGGATCGCATGTGCGCATGAAAAAAAATAAAGTGCAAAATGTTTCCCTTGAGACGGATGTACGGGGGATGTATCTTGCCGATGCGCAGATGCAGGTTGAAAAATATCTTGACGATGCATATTTGGCGGGCCTTGAGTATGTAAGAATAATACACGGCAGAGGCGAGGGAATATTGCAAAGCGGGATAAGGGACCTTTTGCGTGAAAATCCTCTCGTAAAAAAATTTGAAAAGGGCGGATTTCATGATGGAGGAGACGGAGTTACCGTTGCGTTTTTAAAAACGGATTGAGAGAATATCATGTGCGATGGTGAATTTGTATTTGAAAATGGTATCTTATATATCGTCAGTGCATGCCTTTTAGGAGAAAATTGCAAATATACGGGCGGAAATAATTTGGTATTGCCGCTCAAGAATAAAATTGAGTCCGGGGGCGTGAACTATCTTGCTGTGTGCCCCGAAGTTACGGCAGGTCTCGGAATACCGCGTGAACCGATGGAAATCAGGAACGGATCGGTGATGGGAAGGAGCGGCAGGGATTATACCGTTCAGCTCAGGTCGGGCGTCGCACAAGTCTTAAATCAAATACAGACTGTGCTTGATGAAATGCAGCTCGATCAGCGCATTTGTGAGCTCAATGAGGCGGATTCCAAAGGAGACTGGGCAGGACGGGTCATCGCAATTTTAAAAGCTCGCAGTCCGTCATGCGGATTCGGCGGTATATATGACGGAACGTTCACCGGAAAACAAATAAATGCCGACGGTATATTTGCGGCAATGTTGCATGAACGCGGCGCAGATATATATGTAAAATAAAATGAGCAGAAATGTAAAATGTAATAAGAAATGTGACGGGGATATTTGAAATTGTTGAAAAGCGGAATGCCCGGAAGGCTTGCCGACAAAGATATTGATAATTAAGATAATGTGTAGTTAAGACGATTATGATAATTAAGATGATTGAGAACATGAAATGAGAAAATAGTGAGGGGACTTTTATGTTAAAGAGAACAGCAGTGTTTGTAGTAATTCTATCCATGATTCTTCCGCAAACTGTAACGGCGTTTGCCGCCGGTCAGGAGCATTTGCCGGCGGAGGAGAAACTGACGATTCAAAAATTGGCGATAAATCCCGATTATCAAGACTATCCGGGTGATTCCGAGGCGTTTAAAACAGGGGGTATGTCGCAAAAATATCTTTTTCCTATTGCACGCTTGTTATCGGGGGATACAGGTGAGAATCTGCCTGTGAATTTTGATGCAAGATCAAATGGATGGATACCGCCTGTGAGAGATCAAAAGCGTACCGGCACATGTTGGGCGCATGCCATAATGGCAAGCGTGGAAACGGCGCTCAAGAAAAAGGGGGATTTGACCTCGGCAGAGGGAGGTTTCTATAATTTTTCCGAGGGTCATCTTGCGTATAATACCGGAGACAAGGATATTGATTTGAATACCGGAGGATATTTGATATATGGAGGAACATATTTTTCAAAGCTCAACGGTCCCGTTACCGAAGAGGAGTTCCCGCAATACAGCATCGATAATGCGAAAGGCGAGACGGGATATACGAAATTTGAGGGAATAGAGTACGACGAAAGACTGGATAAAAAAGACGGCTCCAAGTATGTCGGAGACATGATAGTGGTAAGCAAAAAAGAGATAAAAAAATTCGTGTACAACTATGGGCTTGTGACCGCGGTATATAAGGATACCGCCTGGAACAGCGAATACTGGCAGGACGGATACAAAGGGACTCTGACTCGGGATAAGAACGGATATCATAATCCTGATGATGAGGGATATGTTCATGCTGTCACAATAGTCGGCTGGGACGATAATAAAAAGATCACGAATCGCAAGGGGCAAACCTCGGCCGGGGGAGCGTTTCTTGTAAGAAACAGCTGGGGCACAAGGGTCGGCGATTACGGATATTTTTGGATGTCATATGAGACATTCGGAGATGACGACACAAATTATTATGTGTTCACGAATGTGAGTGAAAAGAGAGATAATGTCTATCAGTTCAATGTGATGGATTTTGAAACTGTATCGGGGATGTCCGTTTACGACTCAAAATCAAAGCCGCAATTCATTGCCAACCGCTATATGAGGGATCCGGACAAGAAAGAGAATATAAGCGATATAGCGCTTTATAATATGAATGTCGGCCCGACGGATTTTGAGATATGGATTACGGAGGACAAGAATTGGCAGACTGAGGTTAATCTGAATTCGGGAGATATTGAGACGCGATTGGATAAGATAGCTGAAAAGGTTGCAAAATTCAAATTGAATAACCCCGGATATTTTTCAAGAGAGCTGAATATTTTAGAGAGGAAGGAATATCCTTTGACAAGCGACAGCTTTGTCATTATTGCAAAAATCACTCCATCGGCGGGGGAGGAGGCTCGTTTTGCGAGTACTGATAGTCGCAAGGGTTCTGAGGGAGAATCCTATATATTGCTTGGCAATACGCTGTCAAACGGTGAATTTACATCAATGAAAGTATGGCAAAACAAGGATATTCGTTTAAGCCTCAATGCAGTGACAAAATATGCTTCAACTGTGAATCCGCCGGGCGTGACCGTGCCGGATACTGCCGCTTTGAGGGATAAATTTGAGCGCCTGAGCGAAAGACTTGCAGCGGAAGTGACAAGTCCGTTGGAAAGTTTAAAAATAAATGTTAAAAGGCTGGATCTGATTGATATTGGCGGAGAAAAGGAGATATCAAGACTTGAGGATTTAAAGAAAAAGTACGCCGATATGAAAATCGGAGATAATGCAGGCATGAAGATCGCGGCGGCTGAGATAAATGGCCTGCTTGATAAAACGTCATCTGAAAATGAGGAAAACATAAAAGTATTTGCAGAAAACGGATTGAATGATAAAAAAACGGAGGCCGAGGAGCTTGCAAGCTTGATGAATGACCTGAAGTTGTCGATAAACAAGCTGCAGCAGGACATGAACATCCTTAATTTTGACATTAATGCAAAGGTGATAAAGCTGCAGGAAAAAATCGAAAAGATAAAAAGTACGCCGGTCACACCGCCTCCGGCATCCGGCGGAGGCGGTGCACTGCCGAGCGGAGGAAATAGCGGCGGCGCTTCAGCAGGCGGCACGAATCCGGGCAGCGGATCTTCAAACGGAGTGAGTTTTGGGGGCGCAGATGCTTCGGACAAGATTAAAACAGTTGCATCTGAGGTTTTTGTCGATGTCAGAGCAAATTCATGGTATGAAAATGCTGTCGGATATGTTTTCAACAACGGTATAATGATGGGGACCTCCGACAAGTATTTCAATCCGGCGATGGATTTGAGCAGAGCGATGATGGTGCAGTTGCTGTACAATATTTCGGGCAAGCCGAAAAAAGATACGGCATCTCCGTTTTCAGATGTAAGCGAAAAGGCTTGGTACAAGGATGCGGTCGTTTGGGCTAAATCTAATGATTTAGCTAAGGGGATTTCATCGCATGAGTTCGGACCCGATAACGGCATTACGAGAGAGCAGATGGTGACGATGATTTATAATTATGCGTATATGCTGAGAAATATCAAGCTTGACGGCAATTACAGACTTGACGCTTTTAAGGACTCGCATGCGGTATCCGAATATGCCTTAATTCCCATGAAATGGGCGGTAAATAGCGGCATAATAAGCGGCGACGGGGAAGGATATCTGAACCCTAAGGCAGGCGCTACGCGAGCACAGATTGCAAAAGTGATGGAAAATTTCATAAAAAAATCAAATGGCAATTAAAATTCGGCAGATAATTTGCAGCGAGTGATAACGAAAGATTGGCACAGCGCTTTTGGAAAAAACGGCACATATTGATGAGAGTATTTGCAAAGATTTGTTTTAGAATATATAATCATAAGGCTACAGTGCTGTTAAAGGAGTAAAAAATGATTGATTATAAAGATGAACTTTCCGAGATAATTTTCGGCAAAGTGGGAGAAAAAACAGGTCTTAGCATTGATGAAATCAAGGATTTAATTGAAATTCCAGCGGACAGAAGCATGGGAGACTATGCTTTTCCATGCTTCAGACTTGCAAAAGAGATGAAAAAATCTCCGACACTTATCGCATCCGAGATTGCGGAAACAATTGCTTCGTTCGGGATAATCAGAGAGAGTATCGCAGTCAACGCATACGTCAATTTCATGTTGGATCGCGAAACTTTTATTGCCGATACACTAGGCACAATTGCGGCAGACAGTGTGAATTACGGGCGCAGCCGTGTCGGTTGTGGCAAGAAGGTAATTGTTGAGTTCTCTTCTCCTAATATTGCAAAACCCTTCCATATAGGTCATATAAGGAGTACGGTTATAGGCAATTCCATAAATAAAATCTATAATTTTTTGGGCTATGATGTGGAACGCATTAATCATCTCGGCGATTACGGCACGCAATTCGGCAAGATGATCTGCGCATACAGGCATTGGGGGAATGAAGATGATGTAAAGCGAGATCCGATAAATACCCTGCTTTCTTATTACACAAAATTCCATGAGGAAGAGGAGCTGCATCCGGAACTCGCCGATGAAGCTCGCGATATCTTCGCCAGACTTGAATCGGGGGAACCTGAGGAAGTCAAATTGTGGCAATGGTTCAGAGATGAGTCTTTAAACGAGTTTCGGCGCGTTTATGATTTGCTGGGAGTGGAATTCGACTCATATGCCGGGGAAAGTTTCTATTCGGATAAAATGCAGTCGGTTTTGGATGAGCTCGACGATAAGCAGCTCCTTTTGGACTCAGAAGGCGCTAAAATAGTGGATTTAGAAGAATATAACATGGCTCCGGCACTTATAAAAAAATCCAACGGCTCCACTTTATACATTACAAGAGATATAGCGGCGGCGATTTACAGAAAAAAACACTATGATTTTTATAAAAATTTGTACGTAGTGGCTTCGCAGCAAAATCTCCATTTCGCCCAGTGGATCAAGATCTTGGAACTTCTCGGTTATGATTGGGCGACGGATTGCGTCCACATCCCGTTCGGGCTTGTTTCACTTGAAGACGGGACGATGTCCACAAGACACGGAAGAGTGGTTTTTCTCAAAGATGTTCTGAATAAGGCGATTGAAAGGACGAGAGAAATAATCATTGAAAAACAGGTAAATACAGATGATATTGACGACACTGCAAGAAAGGTCGGTATCGGTGCCGTGATTTTTCAGGAGCTCTCAAACAACAGAATTAAGGATTATGTATTTTCCTGGGATAAAGTGCTGAATTTTGATGGAGAGACAGGTCCTTATGTACAGTACACCTATGCGAGAGCAAAAAGTGTTCTGCGAAAAGCCGGTGCGGACACTCAGATTTGTACGCATGATTGTGACGGAGTGGATTTTTCAAGGCTCACAGGAGATCGAGCATATGACTTGATAAGATTGCTGTACGGTTTCCCGGAAATCATCTCAGACGCGGGAGATAAATATGAACCGTCCATTATTACCAGATATATTGCGGATATAGCAAAAGCATTCAATAAATTTTATCATGATGAACATGTGCTTGTAGATGATGAGGCGGAGCGTAAAGCAAAACTCTTGCTGGTAAAAGCAAGCGCAACCGTTATAAAAATCGGATTGAGTCTGCTTGCGATAGAGACCGTGGAAAAGATGTAAGATTTAAACGGAAGAATTCAAGCTTTTTGAGGAGGATTGAGGTATTGAGATACGAAGGAGATATATACAGACCGCCGAGTGAGGCATATAGTCTGTTGGTGCAGGTCACTATAGGATGTGCACACAACAAATGCACATTTTGCACCATGTTTAAAGATAAGCAGTTCAGGGTGAGAAACATAGACGAGGTGATTGAGGATCTCAACGAAGCGCGCGCAAGATATTCACATGTGAGAAGAATGTTTCTTTGTGACGGGGATGCGCTATGTCTTGCGACGGACAAGCTGGTGAGGATACTGGATCACATAAATGACAACTTCCCCGAATGCGAGCGGGTAACCTTGTACGGTTCTCCGATGGACGTGCTGCGAAAATCCCCGGAAGATCTGGAGCTTTTGCGTGATAAAGGCGTCAGCATCATATATATCGGTGCGGAGTCCGGAAACGATATCGTTTTGGAGCGAGTGCGCAAAGGCGTAAACTCTGAACAGCTGATTCAGGCGATTTCAAAGATCGAGTCGGCAGGCATCGAAGCTTCCGTGACATTCATCTCGGGGCTTGGCGGAAAGGAATTGTGGCGTGAACATGCGCTTGATTGCGCGAGGGTGATTACGGAAACAAATCCGTCATATGTTGGGCTTTTGACATTGCTGTCGGATCCGAGCTCGCCGCTGAGCAAGGATGTTGAAGATGGGAGATTTGAGCTGCTTACGCCCGAAGAAGTTTTGGCGGAGACCGCATTGATGATGCAGCATATTGATGTGCATAAAAAATGTGTTTTCAGAAGCAATCACGCTTCAAACTATGTGTCACTCAAGGGCACTTTGCCTGAAGATAAGGAGAGAATGCTGAATCAGCTCAAGCATGCAATGGAAAATACGGGAATGCTGAAAGACGAGCGATTTCGGATGTTCTAAAAATGCGTACCGAAGCCTACGGCAGGCGGTTTTGTGTTGATTATGATTAAAAATTTGAGAGGTAAACTAAATGGGATTCTTGGATAAGGTTAAAGAAGCCGGAAAAAAAATGGAAGTCAAACCGGAACATGATATAATGCAAAGACCGGACAGAGTGGGCAGATATTTTGAGAAATACATGAAGCAGTTTGTGTTTGTTGAATTCTCGGATGATTACCTCACCCGCAATGCCGTCTCCGATATAATGAAGGGAGTGCCTGTACCGCTGCGCAAGGAGGATGTGGAGCGCTTCAAATCACCAAAGGGGATCCCCAATCTGGTGCTTGCCGAAAACATATCATGGGTTATAGGCAGCGATCCGCACTTTAAATATGCAAAAAACTATGTGGAGTATCTTAAACGGAGTTACAATCACAAGCTTTGGGAGGGAATGCTTAAAAAGGGCAGAGATGCCGCGGAAAAAGGAGATTTTGATGAAGCCTGCATAAAATTCCGTTCCACATTATGTTTCCAGCCCGATTACCTTCACGGAATGTACAGTTATGCGAGGGTATGCAGGGAGCTATATAATAACAGCGGCAACAAAGAATATGTGGGCAGATTTAAGGCGGAATCGATGGAATATTTCGAGATGACGACTTTGTTCCATCCCCGGTTTGCTCAGGCGTATTATTTCCTGGGATATGCGTATCTGAATATGGGCCTTTATAAAAAAGCGGAGATAGCATGGCAGACTTTTATCAAGCTCAGCAAGAACGGCAAAGATATCAAAGAGATTCGTGAAAGACTGAATCAGATCAAGGAGCCCGTTGAGATTGAAAGGGGCTGCAATGCGGTCAGCTCGGGTCGTTTCGGGGAAGGAATAGAAATTCTCGAGCCTTTTGTGAGGACGCGTTTTAATGACTGGTGGCCTTTATACTATTATCTCGGAAGAGCATATGAAAAAACGGGAAACAGAAATGCTGCGATAGAGTCGTTCAAAAATGTCTTGAAGCTGAATCCGTCTCATATAGATACAATGCAGGAACTGTGTGAAATATATAAAGCAACGGGAGAAATTGATAAGGTTAAAAAGTTTGAAAAGAAAGTGAAAATGTTGATTTCCGAGTCTCAAAATACGGCTTCCGACACCGGTGAGGCGGGAGAAGCTTTTCGGGAAAACACGGCAAATGCGATACACAAACCGAAACAATTGCGCACGGCATTTGCAAAGCGGGATGAGTCGGAATGAAAAATATAAACTGATGAATATCATGAATTCGCTTCATCGTGCGCATGAATAAATTTTATTGACAAGAGCTGACGACTGATGTTATAATAAAATCCGTTGCTGAGGCAACGAATTGTTCCAAGGTAGCTCAATGGTGGAGCACTCGGCTGTTAACCGAGGGGCTGTGGGTTCGAGCCCCACCCTTGGAGCCATTTTTATTAATAGAGCATGATGCGTGTTATGAGCGCAGGAGATTTTCTGCCGGAGTGGTGGAATTGGCAGACGCACAGGACTTAAAATCCTGCGATCGCGAGATCGTACCGGTTCGATCCCGGTCTCCGGCACCATCATTAATATCGCGGGGTGGAGCAGATGGTAGCTCGTCGGGCTCATAACCCGGAGGCCGCAGGTTCAAGTCCTGTCCCCGCAACCATAGTTAATAATCCGGGCTCATCAGATCTTAGGATTATAAATAAATAGTTTTGTGGCGGTGTAGCTTAGCTGGCTAGAGCGTCCGGTTCATACCCGGAAGGTCGGTGGTTCAAGTCCACTCGCCGCTACCAATGAGGGCGCTTAGCTCAGCTGGGAGAGCATCTGCCTTACAAGCAGAGGGTCATAGGTTCGAGCCCTATAGCGCCCACCATTATGGAAACGGCCTGGTAGTTCAGTTGGTTAGAATGCCAGCCTGTCACGCTGGAGGTCGACGGTTCGAGCCCGTTCCAGGTCGCCAATTTTGTATAATGGGTAGGCGGGTGTTTTTAATATCCGAGCAAATAAGTTATGGTGGGTATCGTCAAGTGGTTAAGACCCAGGGTTGTGGTTCCTGTATACGTGGGTTCGAATCCCACTACCCACCCCATTTTTTAATGAAACCTACGTTGGGGTATGGCCAAGTGGTAAGGCAACGGATTCTGATTCCGTGATGCGCAGGTTCGAATCCTGCTACCCTAGCCATGGCGACATAGCCAAGTGGTAAGGCAGAGGTCTGCAAAACCTTCATCCCCGGTTCAAATCCGGGTGTCGCCTCCAAAAATCAAAGCTCCGCATTTCGCGAAGCTTTATTTTTTAGGTTTTGAGAATTGCACAGTTGTGTTTTTTATTTCATAAGCCATTTTTATGGCACATAAGTCTATTTCCCATGATTTTGGAATTTGTTTACTCGCCGAGCACGAGGCAGATCGAATCGTTGATGAGCAAGGTGGCCCGTTCATCATATGCGGTGCGATCTTTATTTATCAGGATCAGATTATCACCTCTGAAGTATTCCAGCAAACCGGCAGCAGGGTATACGACAAGAGAAGTACCTCCAACGATCACGGTATCTGCCGCAGATATTGCATTGACGGCACGATCAAGCACCCGTGCGTCCAGAGGCTCCTCGTACAGCACCACATCGGGCTTTACAATCCCGCCGCATTTTTCACACCGAGGAATGGAATTGTTTTTTATGATGAAATCCGCCTCATATTTTTCATTGCAGTTCATGCAGTAGTTCCGCAGCACGGAGCCGTGAAGCTCATGCACATTTTTACTGCCGGCTTTTTGATGCAGACCGTCTATATTTTGAGTTATTATTGCCTGAAGTTTTCCCTCGGATTCGAGTTTTGCAAGCGAAAAATGTGCAGCGTTCGGCAGAACGTCGGGATAGAGCATGTGCTTCCTGTAGTATCGGTAAAAGATATCGGGATGCTCGACAAAGAAAGAATGAGAAAGCATTCTTTCAGGCGGATACCCGTATTTGTTCATCGCCGTATACAGTCCGTCTTTCGACCTGAAGTCGGGTATGCCGCTTTCCGTAGATACCCCGGCTCCGCCGAAAAAGACGATATTCTTTGACTTTTCTACTATGTTTTTCACTCTTGCATCCATTATATCACCTAAAAATATTGCACAAATAAATTGTGGAAACAATCAAATTTCTCTTGTATAATGCTTGAGCGCTTCGAGCATTTGCCCATCAAGTTTCGGAGCGAGCTTTTTATATACCTCGGCATGATAAGCATTCAGAAAACTTTTTTCTTCTTCAGTGAGCAGCTTTGGAATGAGGGGATCGAGATCTATAGGCGCAACAGTGACGGTTTCAAATTCGAGAAATTTTCCCCATTCGTTTTCTTCCTTTTCGCGTATTATGAGTTGATTTTCGATCCTTATTCCGTGAGAATCTTCAATATAGATTCCAGGCTCGTTTGTAAGCGCCATGCCTGCCTCCAATACGGCGTTGTCTGCATCGGGGTTCTGACCGTTCTGCTGCCATTTTATGCGCGCAGGCCCCTCATGTACGCTCATCAGATATCCCACACCGTGACCGGTGCCGGAACGGTAATCAAGCCCGGCTTCCCATATCGGAGTTCTCGCCAGAATATCCAGATTTGAACCTCTGCACCCGTGCATAAACGTTGCCGCGGACAATCGCAGCATTCCTTTAAGCACCAGAGTATAGTGGATTTTTTTCTCCTCGGATATTTCTCCTATGGAGTATGTGCGGGTAACATCAGTGGTCCCTTCCAAATAGTGCCCGCCGGAATCTATTAAATAAAGATTACCCTCTTTTAATTCGCTGTTGCTGCATTCATTTGCCTGATAATGCATCATTGCAGCGTTGCGGCCATAAGCTGAAATGCTGGCAAAACTGTCATCGACAAAACTGCTGTTTTCCCTCCTGAAAGTTTCAATCTTATGTGCGGCATCCATCTCCGTAATTACGGATTGCATTGCGGTATCCTTGAAATTTTCCTTCAACAGATACATCAGTTTAAAAGAAGCCAAACCGTCCATTTCGTACGCTTTTTTAATATTTTCTATTTCAACCCGGTTCTTAATCGCTTTCATCATAATTGCGGGATCCTGTGCGAATATTTTCTTCACATCCCGCGGGATGGCGCGATACAGGGAATAATTTATATTGTTCGTGGAAAGCAATAGTGATGTGCCGCCCGGAATGCATTTCAAATCGGAATATATATCATTATATTCTCTTATTTCAACTTCATTTTCTTTGAGATTTTTTAAAGTTTCAGGAGATAATTTGCCGTAATCGACAAATAGCACGACGGAATCCGATTTTATCAGGGCATATGCAAGCATTACGGGAGTATAATCTACGTCCCGTCCGCGCATATTAAATATCCAGCCTATTTCTTCAAGAGAGGAGATTATATGCATATCTGCATTTTTGCTCTGCATATAATCCCTGATACGGGCCAGCTTGCTTTTTGTGCTCTCACCGCTATATCTTTCATCGAGATGAAATCCCGTGCCGTGTGGAAGAGCAGGGCGATCCTGCCAAATTTCGCCGATCAGATCATGCTCATACACAATGCCGCCGTTTTCTTCCCGGATTAGTTTTTCATATGAGATGCCGTCTTCCGCAGAAATTGTCCTGCCGTCAAAGCCCAAAATAAATCCGGACTCAAATGTGCCTTTGAGAAATTCCGATATCCCGGGGACGCCTTTTTCTCCGGCGCGAAATAATTTTATTTCGCTGCCTGTGAGCTCTTTTTCAGCTTGTATAAAATATCTGCCGTCCGTCCAAAGCCCCGCGAAATTTCGGGTTATAACTGCGGTTCCGGCGGAACCGGTAAATCCGGATATATATTCCCTCGATTTGAAATAATCGCTCACATATTCACTTTGGTGAAAATCATCGGACGGAACGATGTAAGCATCGATTTTATGTGCAGCCATGCGTTCCCTGAGCCGCAAAAGTTTATCGTCACGTTGCATTGTAATTTTATCCTCCCAATAGATTGATGCAACTATTATATCATGACAACAGATTCCGGCATGATCAAATAGTTGCTTCATATCGGCAACGCCGCACTGCTCAACACCTATAGTGTCAAGTATACAATGAATGCAACTATTATATCATGACAACAGATTCCGGCATGATCAAATGGTTGCTTCATATCGGCAACGCCGCAATGCTCAACACCTATAGTGTTGAGTGTATAATCAATGCAACCATTATATCATATGTGCGCACGAACGAGCTGATGGTTTTGTATCATATTGCATAAAAAAAGAGCAACACAAACCAACTGCGTGCTCTTTTTGATACTGCATTTTTGACAGAATTATGCCTCGTATGATTCTACAGCCTCCGCCGGTTGCTCAGCAAGCATTTTCTCATACTCGGCAAAAATCGCATCTTTGATTTTGTTGCGAGTTTCTGATACAAGCGGATGCGCAATATCCCTAAAATCTCCCTCGCCCATCTTTCTGCTAGGCATTGCAATAAAGAGGCCGTTTTGTCCTTCAATGATTTTAATGTCGTGTACTACAAACTCATCATCGAAGGTAATTGAAACAACCGCTTTCATTTTGCCTTCATCATTGATTTTTCTTACTCTAACATCAGTGATATTCATTGCCTTGTCCGTCCTTTCGTGCCACCATGATTCCAAAATGTAAAACTAAAGCCCTACTTAGAACGCCGGAAAAATAAAAAATAATGAATTAAAATAATAAATCAAATATATCATGACAGATAATATTTTGTTTATTATAATACACTAACGCCCATAATGCAATCTATTTCAACATCTTTTCCATACTGAGGGATTCTCGATATGCTTCCTTCAGGCGTTCCGCATCATCAATATTTCCTATCAGCAGACCGCCTTTAAATTCACCGTTTACAAAATAAAGCTTTTTATAGTTATTTCCTTGCGATTCATCAATCACATCATAGTTTGTATCGGGATTTTTACCGTTATCTCCTATTGCAAAAACATTTGTGTTGAAGCCGTCGAAATATACGGCCGGAGTTTCATGTTTATAATTGGTGCTCCTGTCTCCTGCGGCTACAGCGCCCGCAATTATGCCTTGGCCTTCAGCTTGCGGTATGATTGCATAATTGATTCCGTCAAACTCGGCGCAATCGCCGCATGCGTAAATGGATTCACATGTCGTTTCCATAAAGGCGTTCACCGGGATATTTCTCTCGGCTTTTATTCCGGCATCGCCTGCAAGCGAAGTATTCGCGCGCACCCCGGCGGATATTATTATAATCTGAGCATCGATTATCCTCCCGTCTTCAAGAGCAACTCCGGCAGCTGCGGAGTCTCCCGCTATTTTGTCAATTTTTACTCCGGTAAGACATTTTATTCCGACAGATTCGGCGGATTTTAACAATATGTCGGCGCCCGCGTCGTCAAGCTGTCTTCCCATGAGGCTGTTCCCCAGCTCCAAAACAACCGTGTTTTTGCCGGCTCTATGCAGTTCCCACGCAGCTTCAAGCCCGAGCACGCCGCCTCCGATAACTGCGGCATTCTCTGCGGAATGAGCCATTTCCTGAATCTTTAAAACATCATCCATTTTTCTTATCACGAATACGCCTTCCTTGTCATGTCCCGGGATCGGCGGGATGAAAGATGACGCTCCGGTAGCCAGAATCAATTTGTCATATTGTAAAATATCTCCGCCCGCAAGCAGCACCTTTTTCTCCTCAGGTAAAATTTTTGCGGCGCTTTCTCCGATTAGCAAATTTATTTTTTGTTCGTCATACCATGTGCGCGGTTTTATGGATATGTCGATGCGGGAAAAATCCTCAAAAAGATTTTTTGTCAGCATCGGTCTGTTATACGGCATTATCTTCTGGTGGGAAATCATTGTAATGCTGCATGAGTCGTTCCTTTTTCTTATGCTTTCGGCAGCCGCCACTGCAGATGTGCCGCCCCCGATTATGATTATCCGTTCATTTTTATCGGATTTGAACTCTATAATTTCGTCCTCCAGCATGGTGAAATTATCCGCGCCGACACCGCAAACGGGACATTTTTCCGGCGGATTCGTTCCCTCCATAATTTTTCCGCAAACATTACATTTCCATCTTTTGATTTGACTGGACATATCCGAACTCCTTTCAGATGAGCAGATGTTATAAAGATAATTGTATTACGGCATGTAATAATTTATATTACAGCCTGTCATTGGGAAACACCTCAATACGGCGCGTTTCATCATTGATATCCCCGAGGTACAGCAGCGGGATGTAGTCGTCTATTTTTTTCTTCTCGGGCTTTACGGATGATATGATTATGCCGGTTGCGATCACGTCCATATCCGCTTCATTAAGTATGTCGGCAATCCCTCGAACTGACCCGCCGCCTCTCATAAAATCATCAATGACTACCACTTTTGCTCCCGGAATCACAGCGCGCTTTACCAGCGACATTTTTTGCACCCGCTCGGAGGCGCCCGTAAGGTAGTTTATGCTCATGGTGGATCCCTCGGAGAGCTTGCTTTCGCGGCGAATCAGTATCAGCGGTATATTGAGCATATCAGCTACGAGAAATGCGACGGGGATTCCTTTTGTTTCGATAGTTGCAATGCAATCGGGGCGAATCTTTGAAAAACGTCCTGCGAAGAATGCGGCAACTTCTTTCATGAGCCTTGCATTCAGCATGATGTCCGAGGTATACAAAAAACCGCCCCCTAGCACGCGTGACGGATCTTTAAGTTTTTGACACAATTCCGTTTGGAGCGCAATAAGGCGTTCCTCACTTATTCCCGGTCTGTATAAAACTCCTCCGCTTGCACCCAGTACGGTTTCTATGGTACCGTTTCCCGAAGCTTCGATAATCTCCTTTACAGTCAACAGATCTTCGCTTATGCTGGATTTTGCGGCGTCGAGTTTTTCACAGAAATGCCCCAGTGAAAATAATTTTCCGGGCTCTT
This sequence comes from Anaerovoracaceae bacterium, assembly GCA_041844835.1. Lineage (GTDB taxonomy): Bacteria > Bacillota > Clostridia > Peptostreptococcales > Anaerovoracaceae > CAUUCX01. Next base: position 315 of record JBGZBU010000035.1, on the reverse strand, counting down.
GCGAGAGGGTTTGCAGGATAAAGGCTACCCGTTCGGTTTTTTTCATTTTGACCTCCAAGCGATTTGTCGTTGATTTTAGCGGATTTTTGTTTAGTATCCTGCTTTCAATAATAGAGATTTTTCTGTGCAAAGTCAAATCAATATATCTGAATTCGTAAAAAAATAAATTGATATCTTCTGCACAAAACCATATCAAAAATATGATATAATAGTTGCATTCATTGTATGCTCAACACTATAGGTGTTGAGTATTACGGCGTTGCCGATATGAAGCAACTATTTGATCATGCCGGAATCTGTTGTCATGATATAATA
>JBGZBU010000034.1:0-26184 GCA_041844835.1 Anaerovoracaceae bacterium | reverse complement strand
CCTGCCTCAGCTCTGGTTGCAAGCTTCCCCGGCTCAAGCAGCTTCGCGGGAGTCCCCTCGATAATTCTGTTGTATGTTGCCCATATCATGGCATCCTTTGCCCAAGGGGAAACCTGAGAGCAATCGCTGAAAGAATAAAAACGGTCCGCAGATATGCTTATAGGATAATTCTTTTCCACCGCTTCGCAGTAATCCCTAAGCATGACTGCGATCTCTTCCCTTGTCACAAAAGCGTCAGGTGCAAACATATCATCTCCGATTCCTTTTATAATGCCGTTCTCATAAGCCCAATCCACCGCTTCGGCATACCATGCGCCGGGCTTCACATCCTTGAAAGGCGCTCTATTGGAAGCGAGCTCTTTAGGTTTGTCCATCAGCTCCCAGTTACACCTATAATTATGCAGTGTCTTTACCATCATAGCCCTAGTCATATGTGCATCCGGGGCGAACTCTGTCTTTGTGACCCCATCCATAATCTCATAAAGCGCGTGGATTGTCGGCAAAAACCAGTGTCCCCGTAGATCTGTAAAGCCCTCCATCCAATGCAATATTTTGCCCTTTCTTTCAGTAACCCATGTCGAATATCCCGGCGGAGTGCTGCTCTGCCCATATAAAGATTCGTTGCGGGTGGAGTCAGACACATCATTCGCAAGCACATCCCCTTTTACAGGGGTAATCAGAGCTGCAATAAGAAGCAAATATACGCATTTTTTGATGATGTTTTCTTTCATAATCACCCATCCCCTTTCGTCTTCTTATTCTTACTTATCTGAAGTTGCATCTGCACCAAACCCTGTCGTATATGTATCCGCCTGAAGAATATGATTCTCTGACGCACCCTATATGATCTGCGTCCGGCTCTGTTATATCATACTTAATCTCCCCTAGCCACGAATTATTAGCACTCATCTGTACAAGATTATTGCTTGTTGTGGTTAAGGTGCTCTGCGCATCGCTCCAGCTGAAATAATTATCTGTATTGCTTATAGGATTTGTCGATGCTATATTAAATTCGCGTGCAATATTAAATCTGGGAGTGCCAATAGTTTTGACCAAAGGATCTACCAATGTGCCTATGACATCACCGTTCTTCTTGACCGTTGTTATCATATGAGTAGATGTCACTTTTGTATTTACATATACAATATCTCCGGGATAAACATCAGGTAAAGGATCATCATCCCAGTGATCATTATCTTTAGGATCTATTATATCGCCAGAATTGAATATTGAAAAGTGGTTATGCTTATAAAAAATACCTGAATCGAGATTAAGACCATGCCCTCCGAAATAATGCATGAAATACACTGCAGCGCCATCGGTCGCATTTATATTGTCACCCATATAGAAACGCGTTTGTATTTCTCTGTAGTTACGACCATATATATAGCGCGTAGCCGCATGAATCCCGTAATCGCTGCCCTTTACAGGGGTAATAAGATCCAAATCTGTTGCGTCATCTTCAGCGAAAAATCTGTTTAATCTCTGATTTTCACGCGTTATACTGTTTTTCAAAGTTTCCATTGTTATCTCATCTATTTCGGCAGCTGTTTTTCCCTCTAGTGGAATTATCGGTCTTTCCAACTCCTCCGCGCTGGCACTTACAGCCATACCCAAAACCAAAATTAATGCTGTCATTAAAGAAATTATCTTTTTCATTTTTTCCTCCTTAAAACATATAGTTTGAAATACGGTTTTAAGTCGAACCCGATGATGACATAAAATAAATATATTTAGCTGCAGCTAACCATCTGCAGTATATCACTCCCCTTCTAATATTTCAAATACTATTTGCCGTCTTATGGCACTCTTGCTCTATAGGCGAAATTTCATTTCTCCTGTTGTACTTGTTTTCATAGAAAGCCTCTCTGTCTGATACTCTCTATCTGATAATTGTGTTAGTGCTTAAACTGATTTTATCAGACCGCTTTCTATTTTTTATTCTTCTGTCACATATGTATTATCACCTGACAATTTTCCCTTTATACGTAAAGCGTGGTAAAATAGTCGCAGGTTTTGATAATGTTATTCAGGGAAGTTTTATAATATTATTGTGAATGACATTGGTCGGAAATGATATTTTAGAAAATGACGCTTTTTCTATGAGAGGAGGTCATCGGATGGCGGAGTTGCCGATTCCTGAAGTGCTTGCGCCTGTCGGAAGCGCGGACGTTTTGACTGCTGCGGTGCAGGCGGGCGCGGATGCCGTATATGTAGGCGGCGGGAAATTTTCAGCACGGGCATATGCGGAAAATTTCAACGAAGATGCAATGAGAAAGGCGATAAGATATTGTCACCTTCGCAATGTTTGCGTATATGTCACAATAAATACTCTTATAAAGGATGATGAACTTGAGGATGCGGTCAAGTATGCGGCGGATGTGTGGGATATGGGAGCTGATGCGCTCATAATCCAGGATGTCGGGCTTGCCGTGCGCCTTAAAAAAGTCCGCCCGGAGATTGTGCTGCATGCTTCAACGCAAATGGGGATACATAATTCCGCCGGTGCAAGATATTATGCCGGCCTCGGATTCCAAAGAATAGTTCTCGCGCGTGAACTTACGGTTCCCGAGATAGGGGAGATCACGCGTGAGATGAAGAAAATCAATGTTGAAACGGAAGTATTCGTGCACGGCGCCATGTGCATATGCTATTCCGGGAAATGTCTGATGTCATCGCTTATAGGCGGACGTTCGGGAAATAGGGGGAGATGTGCGCAGCCCTGTCGCAGGTTCTATACGCTTGAGGGAGAAAATATCGAGGGGTATCTGCTGAGCCCCAAAGATATGAGTCTTTTTGAATATATCCCGCAGTTTATGGAAATCGGAGTCGCCTCTTTAAAAATCGAGGGAAGGATGCGCACAGCCTCGTATGTTGCGGAAGCAATTGATTTGTGCAGAAGTGCGATTCGAGGGGATGCTTTCGATATGGAGCGCATGAGGCGAATATTTAACAGAGAGGGGTTTAATAAGGGTTTTGTAAATATTGACGAGATAAACTATAAAGACATTCTTTCAATTAACAGGCCGGGAAATTTCGGAGTATATCTCGGGAAAATAGAGGATAAAGAAATCGAATTGACGCGCAAACTGTGCGTAGGTGACGGAATAAGAATTGCCTCGGTAGACGGCGGAGAAGAAAAAGGATTTAAGATAACGAAAATTGAGCGTGCCGGCAGCGAAATAAAGAGCGCGACAGCAGGGCAGAGGGTGAAAATCTTCCCCGCAAAATATCATGACGGAGACTTCGTGTATAAGACTTTTGATGTGGAGATAAAGGAAGAAACGGACAGGTTGATTTCGGGGCGAAACGCCAGCAAGACGGAGATTGAGGCGGAGGTGCATTGGCGCGCGGGCTCGCCGGCGAGAATTGGAGCGCAACTCGATTTTTTAGATGTAGAAAAGGTTGAAGTTTTTGGAGATATAGTGCAGCATGCAAAGACAGCTCCCCTATCGCCTGACAGATTGCGGGATGCTTTGAGAAAAAGCGGAGATTCCGCATTTGCGATAAATCCGAATTTAATTGAGTTTGGCGACGGGTTTTTGCCGATTGCCGCGATCAATAAATGGAGGCGGGAATTTATATCGTTGATTGAAGAAAAGCAGCTGTCATATAGGGATTCGTTGCGGATGAAAAAGGCATCCGAATTTGAAGATAAGGGACAGGAGTATGCGATCGGAAATGTATGCCGTGACGAAGCCGGAAAAATGAAACTCTATGATTTCGATGATATCATTATCGTATCGCAAAAAAGCGATGTGAAAGACAAATCAAGGATTTTGCGGATCGCAGGTGAAATTTCCGCTTCACTCGGGCAGGACTCCGCCCGTAAACATATATTGTGCGTGGATCCTTTTTTGTGTGATGACGACGGATCATTCATACGGATTGAGGATTGCCTGAATATGGGACTTAGCGGTGAAAAATATCTCATAAGGTTTCCATCCATTTTTCGGGACAGAGATGCCCTTGATGCGGTCGAATTTGATGATGTGATCGGGTTCAAAGATGCGATCAAGTTTGGTGATGCGATTGAAAAAATCCTATCCTTGCCGGGATGCGTCGGACTGCTTACGGATAACGCGGGTGTTTATGAAGTGTACAGGTTAAAAGGAATAAAAGATAAATTGCTGATAGGCGATGTGAAGCTCAACATAATGAATTCCGTTGCACCGAAAGCGTATCCGGAAGTGGATTTGTTTGTGATAAGTGAGGAACTCACAGCCGCGGAGATGGCGCGTATTGACAATAAAGGCATTTTTGCAAACCTCGTATACGGTTTTGTGGAGAGCATGGTAACCGAGTATCCCGGAGGGGACGATTTTGAGTCTTCATATGGATTTTTGACCGATAAAACGGGCGCACGTTTTCATTTCAGAGTTGATGCGCTGGGGCGACGCCATATACTGAATGCACATATAAAAAACAATTTGGACGCAGTGCCTGCGCTTGCCTCGGCGGGATATCGACATTTCATTGTTGACCTTACTCATGATGCGGATGCCGCTCCTGAAACCCGGGGAGCATATGTGCGTGGAGTTCTCTGAGGATTCGTGCGAAATGAATTTTCTATCCATCCGGGTTTTCTTCTTGAAACTGCGTAAAAGCGGTGCAATTGAATTTAGTTTTAAACAGTGATACAATAATATCACATGATCTCTCAAGTTTTGGGAGCTTGCAAAAATATCGGTTTTTAGTAGATTAATTTTTTATAACTACTACAAACAGCCTTAATAGTTTTAGCTAAAATATAATATGCAACAAGGATGTTGGTTGGGTGAAGTATTTTAGGAGGACTTGCTTATGAAAGGCTATAAAAGCGAAGCGATCAGGAACGTTGCTGTGCTTGGGCACAGTGCTTGCGGGAAGACGACATTTTTGGAGGCTGCTCTGCTCAGTACGGGGGTTATAAACAGACTCGGCAAGGTCGAGGACGGAAATACGGTTTCCGACTATGACAAAATGGAGATTGAAAAAAAGTATTCAATCAGCACCACGCCGGTTCCCGTTGAGCATAAGAAAGTGAAAATAAATTTTCTGGATACCCCGGGATTTTTCGATTTTGTGGGAGATGTGTACTCGGCGCTTACAGCGGCGGATTCCGCGATAATTTTAGTGGATGCCGCATCCGGCATTGAGGTCGGTACGGAAAAAGCGTGGGCTCTTTGCGAGAAATTCGATAAACCGAGGATTTTTGTAATAAATAAAATAGATAAGGAAAATGTTAATATTGCGCAGGTGGTGCAGTCGCTTAAAGATAAATTCGGGACTTCTGTGGTGACACTTGACGATAAGGCGGCTTTAAACGAGGCGGTTGCGGAGATGGACGAAGCGCTGTTGGATAAATATTTCAGCGGCGAAGAGTTCACCCCGGAAGAGTTCAATAACGGGCTTCTCACGGGGATAAAAACTTCGCAGATCACGCCGATCATTCCGATGTCCGCAATCAGCGGCGAGGGGGTCTCGGATGTGCTTGATTCCATCGTCGATTTCATGCCGAATCCTCTGCAGGGTAATCCGCGAAGAGCGATCAAAGGAGGGCAGGCTGTGGATGTTTCCGTATCTGCAAACGACAAGACGGCTTTGTTTGTATTTAAAACAATTGCGGATCCTTTCCTCGGAAAAATTTCATTTGTGAAGGTGGTCGGCGGAAGTCTGCGTTCGGGAGCGGAACTTTACAATCCGCGAGCGGAAAAAAGTGAGAAAATGGGAGCGCTTTTCTTTATGCGGGGCAAGAGTCAGGTAGAGCCCGGGGATATCGCCGCAGGAGATATCGCCGCAGCGGCAAAACTTCAATTCACAAAAACCGGGGACACTTTGTGCGAGAAAGGCAGCGATATAGTTTTCGAGTGCATACAGTTCCCTAAACCGTCGCTTTATTTTGCAATCGCTCCGAAAGCGAAGGGCGACGAGGAAAAGGTGAGTGCGGGGCTGCACAAGCTTATGGAAGAGGATCCGTCGCTTGTTACCGAACGCAACTCCGAAACGCATCAGATGCTTATAGGGGGGCAGGGAGATATCCAGCTCAATATAATAATTGCAAAGTTAAAGGAGCGCTACGGTGTGGAAGTGGAGCAAATTCCACAAAAAATTGCCTATAGGGAAACGATCAAGGGGAATTCCGACGTTCAGGGAAAACACAAAAAACAGACGGGCGGAGCGGGACAGTATGGAGACGTTCATATAAGATTTTCACCGTCCGCGCAGGAATTTGAATTTTCGGAAGAGCTGTTCGGCGGCTCCGTTCCCAAGAATTACGTACCGGCAGTTGAAAAGGGACTGCTGGAGTGCATGAACAAAGGTCCTCTTGCGGGCTGTAAAGTCGTAAACGTCAAGGCGGTGCTTTATGACGGCTCATATCATGATGTGGATTCAAATGAAATGGCGTTTAAGGTTGCGGCGTCGCTGGCATTCAGGAAAGGAATTGTGGAGGCAAATCCGTGCCTGCTTGAACCTATCATGAAAATGGAAATATTTGTACCGGATGATTACATGGGCGATGTTATGGGCGATATGAACGGCAGTCGCAGGGGAAAAATCCTCGGAATGGAACCGCAGATGGATGGAAGTCAGAAACTGATGGCGGAAGCTCCGCAGGCGGAGATATTCGATTATGCAATAGCACTTCGTTCAATGACGCATGCAAGAGGCTCGTTTTCAATGGAGTTCGACAGATATGATGAGGTTCCGGCTCATTTGGCTGCAAAGATTATAGCGGATCACAAGGCGGAAGAAGAGGCGGACGGCAAATAGGAAAGAAACGGAGAACAGGAGTTGTTATGTACAATTTATTAGTCGTTGACGATGAGGCGAAAATCAGGCAGGTCATTCGGGAATATGCCGAATTCAACGGTTTTACCGTGACGGAAGCCGAAGACGGTATGCAAGCCGTAGATCTTTGTCGTGAAAACGACTATGATATCATAATAATCGATGTGATGATGCCGAAGCTGGACGGGTTTTCCGCATGCAAGGAGATTAAAAAAATCAAGACCGTTCCGGTCATAATGCTCTCTGCGCGCGGGGAAGAATACGACAAGCTTTTCGGATTCGAGCTGGGCATAGATGATTATGTCGTAAAACCGTTCAGCCCCAAGGAATTAATGGCGAGAATCAATGCGATTATGGCGCGCCATAGGGGAAATGGAGACAATTCCGGTGAATACAGATTTGACGGATTGCTTATCAATATCCCCGGGCGTGCCGTTTTTGTAGATGATGAAAAAATAGAGATGACCCCTAAGGAATATGATTTACTCTTTTATCTTGTGGAAAACCGAAATGTGGCTCTTTCTCGCGGGCAGCTGCTTGCAGATGTATGGGGATACGATTTTTTCGGCGATGACAGGATAATCGATACGCATATCAAGAACATACGAAACAACATCTCCGAATACAGGGATTACATAGTTACCGTGCGGGGTGTGGGCTATAAGTTTGAGGAACCGCAAAAATAAGGACAGAAAAATAAGGACAGAGAGGTACAAGGTGAATTCCAAAACGGAAAGCAGTTCGGCGCTCCCCAAAAAAAATCTGCTAAGCAAGTTGGCGGGTATGGATCTAAGGAGCATTAATTTTAAAATATGGCTCTATTTTTCCATGTTTGCCGCCGTCCTGCTGCTTCTTTTGTGGTTTTTGCAGATTTTTTTCCTGAACAATTACTACGAGGGAATGAAAGCCACGGAGACGAAACAGGTCGCCGAGGCAATAACGGCGCAGTATAAAAATCCCAATGTTTTTGATAAAATCAGCGAGATATCCATAAAAAATGACATGTATATCCATATAGAAAGGGAAGACAAAACCATATTGTTTTCTCCTTCGGTGGATGAATTTCGTAAGCCCTCGTATGCTTATCTTAATGAGATGGATATGCTCAAAAGGCAGTTGCGCGACAGCAAATTACCAAGCATTTCTTTAAAAATCCCGGAGGCGAGGACGAATACATATACTCTAGCGTACGCGGGCTACCTTACGGATACGGATGGGAAAAAGGACATATTGTACATATTTTCACCGCTTTATCCGGTATCTTCCACTGTCGATATAATCAGGACACAGTTGATATACATAACGATTATCGCTTTGCTTGCGGCGTTTGTGATGGCGCTTTATATGTCAAACAGATTATCCAAGCCTATTCGGAATATAACGCGGGAGGCGGGGAAATTGGGCAAAGGAGAGTATGATCTGATCATCAGTGAGCAGCATTTTTCCGAGATTGAGGAACTGGCAAGCACCATAAAATATGCGGCTGTGGAGCTTGAAAAATCCAGTGACATGCAAAAAGACATGCTTGCAAATATTTCTCACGACTTAAAAACTCCGATCACGATGGTTAAATCATATGCGGAGATGATAAGGGATCTTTCGGGGAATTATCCCGCCAAGCGCGCGGAGCATTTGCAGGTAATCATGGACGAAGCCGATCGGCTGAACGCCCTTGTGGATGATATTCTTGAAATTTCAAAAATGCAGTCCGGTGCCATGATTTTGGAAAAAACCACATTTAATTTGAGAGAAATGCTCGAGAGCATAATCAATTCATACAGCATCTGGACGGAGGAGGGGTATACGTTTACTCTGACGTGCCCATCAAACATCAAGGTGAGAGCGGATGCCAAGAGAATTGAGCAGGTGTTTACAAATTTGATCACGAATGCAATAAAATACTGCGGGATAGACCGCGAAATAATAATAAATGTACGTCGCAAACGCAAAGAAAAAGGGCGCGTGGCGGTTTTGTGCGAAGTCATAGACCACGGCAAGGGAATACCGGAGGATGAGCAGGCATACATATGGGAACGTTATACGAAAGCCAGCACCAACCACGTGCGCATGACGAGCGGATCAGGATTGGGACTGTCTATTGTAAAGGAAATTTTGGAACTGCACGATGCAAATTTCGGAGTCATTTCATCCCCGAATAAGGGGTCGAATTTTTGGTTTGAATTGAAGCCGATACAAAAAAGATCCGGCTGGAATGCGCCGGAACTCTAAGCTTTAAGTAAGTTGGATTTAAATAAGTTTGATCGCATCTGCAAGATGGCTCACCCCGAAAATCTCAAAATTTTCAATTTTGAGATTTTTATTCAGGCATTTTGCGGGAACTATCGCTCGCTTAAAACCCATTCGTGCTGCTTCTTTCAATATCTTATCCGCATTTTTGACAAATCGAACCTCACCGGTCAGGCCTATTTCTCCTATTGCTATGGTTCTACGGGCAGGCGCAAGTGATTGATGAGACGAGTAGACCGCCAAAGCTGCCGCCAGATCAATTGACGTCGTTTCCGGTTTGATGCCGCCCGTAACATTTACATAAACGTCTTTATTTGAAAGAGGAAGTCGTGTCTTTTTTTCAAGAACGGCGAGTATCATATTCAGCCGCGCGCTATCCGCGCCGATAGCCGTGCGTCTCGGAAATCCTGAATTTGCGGGGGAGACCAATGCCTGTATCTCAAGTATAAGCGGACGGGTTCCCTCATATATCCCCGTTGCTATGGAGCCGTCAGTTTGCTCGGACGGTTCTCCCAAAAGCCCTCCGGAAAGGTCTTTGATTTCAGTGAGCCCGTTTTCCCGCATTTCAAAGGCGCCTATTTCGCTGGTGGTGCCGAAACGGTTTTTATAGGAGCGAAGTATGCGGAGATCATGATCACGTTCACCGTTGAAAGACAGGACGCAATCCACCAAATGCTCTATGATTTTCGGTCCCGCAAGATCGCCGGATTTTGTTACATGTGCGACGATGAAAATCGGTATGCCCAGTACTTTCCCTATGCGCATGAGCTCATTGCCGCACTCTCTTATTTGCGAAACACTGCCGGGAGCCGATGAGATATCCTCTACATACATGGTCTGTATGGAATCTATTATCAGAAAGCACGGTTGTAATTCCTTGCATGTCTCCGCGATGCTGTTTATATTGGTTTCCGACATCAGATACAGATTCTCTGAGGCGAACCCGCATACCCTGTCCGTGCGCAGTTTTATCTGAGTCTCGGACTCTTCTCCCGATACATAAAGCGTTTTGCCGCAGTTTTGTGCTATATTGTGCGCGGTTTGTGTAATCAGTGTGGATTTGCCGATCCCGGGTTCTCCGGAAATCAGTATCAGTGAGCCTTTGACAAGACCACCGCCCAAAACGCGATTAAGCTCGGAAATCCCGGTATCGATGCGCTCCTCATCATCGCTTTTGACCTCATTCAGAGGAACGGGCTGTTTTGGCGAGGCGGCTCTTCTGCTGCGCCGATCGTCTTCATCGCCGGATACGGTATACTCGGACATGGTGTTCCACGCCCCGCACACGCACTGCCCCGCCCATTTGGGGCTTTCATTGCCGCATTCGCTGCAAACAAAAACGGTTTTTATTTTTTTCATCTGCCGTACCCTTTCAAATTTTAATTCAAAGATTGACATTGATATACTAACATGATATATTAAAAAATTCAATTTGTTGACAAGTCTGTAACTATGCAATATACTATATTTTGTAAATTGGTGTATTTTTATATTGATGATTTTAACGCTTATCATGGAAGCGCGGGGTTTTAGGATGTTTCAGGTCGGGGACAAAATAGTTTATCCGATGCATGGCGCCGGTGTTATAGACAAGGTCGAAACAAAAAAGGTGCTGGGAGAGCTCAGGGAATATTATGTGCTGAGTGTGCAATGCAGTACCGTAAATATAATGGTTCCTGTCGACAGCTGTGAAAAAATAGGAGTACGTCATATCATTGCAAGTGATGAGATTCCTTCCGTTTTTGAATTGCTGCGCGCCGAGTCCACGGATATGGAGCGCAACTGGAACAGACGATTTCGTGAAAACATGGAAAAGCTTAAAACGGGGGATGTATTGCAGGTCGCGGAGGTCGTAAGAAATCTGTGGCGAAATGACAAGATCAAAAAGCTGTCCGCAGGGGAAAAAAATATGTTGAATAACGCCAGAAACATACTGACGAGTGAAATAGCGCTCGTTACCGAGTCGCCTTTGGCGGAAATAGAGGAGAAAGTGGAGGCCAGCATTTTTGAGCGCTGACGGCTGACAGAGGTCTTGCCTGATAAATATTATGGAAGGATAGGTTATGCTTAAAAAATTCATCAGATTGATTTTTACAATGCTTGGCGCTGTCGCGGGGTTCGGCGCTTTCAAGCTCACGGAATTTATTATTGAAAAAGCAGGGCGCACTTGGGAAGACCTGGGTTTCGCCGAAAATGTGTCGAGATTGCCGCTCATGCTGGCGTTTATGATTATATTTGCGATCATTTTCTTTTTTATTATGCCGCTATTGAGACGGCAGGGGTCCAAAATGGCTACGGACATAGAGAGCGATTTGCAGTCGGTACCGCCGGAACAGGTTTTTGCCAGCACGGCGGGGCTGCTTATAGGTTTGCTCATAGCATACCTCATCAGCGGAATCTATCACGGCATCGAAATGACAGGGCTTAATATACTGCTGACCATTGTGACATATCTGGTATGCGCGTATCTGGGATTGACTATCGGTTCGCAGAAAGGCAGGGAATTTTTGCCGATGTTGCTCGGATCGCTGAGGGGCGGGGCCGGAGGCAAGGGTAAGTATAAAAATGCTTCCGCGACACCCAAAATAATTGATACGAGTGTGATAATAGACGGCAGAATATCGGACATAATGAAAACGGGGTTCATCGAGGGCCCTATAGTGATTCCGGAATTTGTCCTGGTGGAACTTAGGCATATAGCAGATTCATCGGACGCGCTTAAGAGAAATAGAGGGCGCAGGGGACTGGATATTTTAAATAAGATTCAGACGGAATACGGGATTGAAATATATAACACGAATTCGGAGAGGGCATTGGACGAAATTCCCGAGGTTGACGTAAAGCTGTTGAAGCTGGCGCAGATAATGAACGGCAAAGTGGTTACAAACGACTACAATCTCAATAAAGTGGCGGGAATCAACGGCGTCTCCGTGCTCAACATCAATGAACTTGCAAATACTTTAAAACCGGTGGTTCTTCCGGGAGAGGCCATGAATGTTTTTCTTGTCAAAGAGGGAAAGGAATATAATCAGGCAGTTGCGTATCTTGATGACGGAACCATGATAGTCGTGGAGGAGGGCAGAAAATATATAGGAAAATCGACTGATGTCATGGTAACAAGCGTCTTGCAGACAGCTGCGGGGAGAATGATTTTTGCAAAGCCCAAATAGCAGAACAGCGTAAAGCAATCAGAACGCCCAAAATATTCAGTGGCGAATTTTGTAGAATATAGTATATGTATAAGGGGAAAAAAGTTGCAGTTATAATACCTGCAGCTGGGTCAGGAACTCGCATGGGTCTGCCTGTGCCCAAACAATTCATGAAGATAGACGGAGAAACTATGGTGGCAAAAACCACCAGAGTTTTTGCGTGTAATAAATTGGTGGATGCAGTGGTTGTGGTCTTTCCGCAAAAATACGTTCAAAAAATAGAACGATCAAGAGAGGAGCAATCGAATATTTTCGCCGCCGGAGCAACGAAAAAGAGGATGCTCGAAGTGAAGAAAGGCAGGGAAAAAGAATCCGCCGTCGAGGGAATCAGGCACGCGGTTTACGGCACGCAGAGAGCTCACATAAAAAATGCGATACTGAAAGGGATCGGAGAGATCAGAGAAAATTTGAAATTCATGGCAAAAAATGCCGGTAAGAAATGCGTAATAACCGTGGGAGATGAGACCAGAGGCGGGTCTGTGAAAAACGGTCTCGCGGCGCTGCCGGATGATATTGAAATTGTGCTTGTCCACGATGCGGCAAGACCGTATGTTGACGAGCGCATAGTAAACGATGTGATTGCGGCAGCGGAAGTTCACGGGGCGGCGGTCCCCACAGTGCCTCTGAAAGACAGCCTGCGCACAGCCCGCTGTGGAGTCAATCGGGACGATTATTTCCTCGTGCAGACGCCGCAGGGTTTCAGTCGGAGGATATTGCAGGCGGCTTATTATGAGGCGGAAAGAAAAGGAATGCAAGCGGCGGATGATGCCGCTTTAGTAGAGGCTATGGGTGAACAAGTCGTCATGGTGGAAGGCTCGTATAAAAACATCAAAATAACTACCGTTGAAGATTTGGAGTAGGATACAGTATAGGGGTGTTGTAAAATGAAAAATCATACGAATTTCCCCGATATCAGAATAGGGCAGGGTATTGACGCCCACAAATTTGCTGCCGATCGAAAATTGATTCTGGGAGGGATTGAGTTTGAGGGATGCACCGGGCTGCTCGGGCACTCCGACGCGGATGTTTGTGTGCACGCTTTGATGGATGCCCTTTTATCTGCGGCGGGACTTGGTGATATCGGCAGGTTGTTTCCGGATAGCGATGTGCAATATAAGGATGCAAGCAGTATCAAGCTTTTGGAGAAAGTTTGCGGCGCAGTGGCGGAGACCGGGTACCGACTTTTAAATGCGGATATAACCGTAATGTGCGAAGAACCGAAAATAGCGCCTAAAGAGGCTAAGATGCGCAGTGTGCTTGCAGAATCCATGCAGGCGATAGGCGGCGCGCGCTGTAATTTGTCAATCAAAGGGACCACCACGGAGGAGATGGGATTTCCCGGGCGGCGCGAGGGGATACTTGCAACGGCGGTTTGCTTGCTTTACAGAGAATAAATTCGGATGGAGATCTGCTGAACGCTATAGACAATTTGTACGTAAACAAAACTATATAAGCTAAACAATGATAAGAAGGAGTAATCATATGAGATTGTCAAAAATGCACTTAAAAACTCTGCGGGAGGTGCCGAGCGAGGCGGAGATCCCGAGCCATATTTATCTGCTCAGAACGGGAATGATAAGGAAGCTCGTGTCCGGCGTTTACGGCTTTATGCCTATGGGGTACCGTTCCGTCAGAAAAATCGAGAGCATAATACGAAGAGAGATGGATAGGAGCGGCGCACAGGAAATTCACATGTCCGCAGTGCAGCCGTCCGAGCTCTGGGAAGAGTCGGGCAGATGGTTTGCATATGGGCCCGAGTTGTGGAGACTGAAGGACAGAAACGGTCGCGATTTTTGTCTCGGTCCCACGCATGAAGAAATTTTTACCGATGTCGCAAGAAGCGATATCAGTTCTCACAGGCAGCTCCCGGTCAATCTCTATCAAATACAAACCAAGTACAGAGATGAGGCGCGCCCGCGTTTCGGTCTGATGCGGAGCAGGGAATTCATAATGAAAGACGCTTATTCTTTCGATAAGGATTATGAGGGTCTGGATAAAAGTTATGATGAGATGTATGCGGCATATGAAAGGTTGTTTGAGGCTTGCGGGCTTAAATTCAGACCGGTGGAAGCGGATACCGGGGCTATCGGCGGCAGCAATTCGCACGAATTCATTGCGCTTTCGGATATAGGAGAAAGTGAAATAGTGTATTGTGAGAACTGTTCAATGGCGGCAACCAAAGAGAGGGCGGAGTTTATTGATGCTCCCTGCGATGATGCCACGGACATGCTGCAGCCCGATAAAGTGAAAACTCCGAATTGCAAGACGATAGATGAGGTTGCGGCATATTTAGAGATCTCCAAGGAACAAACATTGAAAGCGCTTCTCTTTGTAAAATACGATGAACACGGCGACAAAGACGGTTTCATATGCGTTTTCGTGCGCGGTGACAGAGAGCTCAATATGACAAAGCTCATTAATGCGCTGGGGATTCCGGAACACGCGATTGAATTTGCAGACGAGAGGGAGATAGCTGCAGCTACGGGATGTGTGCCGGGTTTCACAGGGCCGCAGGGGCTGAAAAATTGCACTGTTGTTGTGGACAGTGAGATTCCCGGGCTTAAAAATCTTTGTGCCGGAGCAAACGAGGCGGATTATCATGTAAAAAATCTAAATTACGGACGCGACTACGAGGCGGATATTATAGTAGATCTGAAGTTGCTGCGAGGCGGCGATCCCTGCCCGGTGTGCAAAACGCCTGTGAAAGAAACCCGCGGAATTGAAGTGGGACAGGTGTTTAAACTCGGTACGAAATACAGCGAAGCGATGGGAGCGACATATAAGGATGAAAATCAAAACGACAATCTGATAGTGATGGGATGCTACGGCGTGGGCGTGACGAGGACGCTCGCCGCAATTGTGGAACAGCATCACGACGAAAACGGGATAATCTGGCCATTTTCCGTAGCGCCATATCACGTAATCATAACAGTGGTTAAGCCGGATGATGATCTGCAGGCGGCATTGGCGGACAAAATATATGAGGAATTGCTTGATGCGGGCGTGGAAGTGCTGCTGGATGACAGAGATGAACGTCCGGGGGTGAAATTCAAGGATGCCGATTTGATCGGAATCCCCCTCAGGATAACAGTGGGGCGCGGTGCCGCCGACGGAACTGTTGAATACAAGTTGCGGCGAGATGCGGACAAACAGGAAATGTCTGTCGGTGAGGCGGTGAAAAATGCCATCGCAATCGTGCGTGAGGAGTCTTGCGGGATCAGAATATAGGGGCTATTGTCATGATATAATGGTTGCATCAATCTATAGCTCAACGATAGACGTTGAGCATTGCGGCGTTGCCGATATGAAGCAACCATTTGATCATGCTGGAATCTGTTGTCATGATAAACGTATAATTTTAAAAGGAGATCGGCTATGAAAAGATTTGTGATTGAGATGGAAAACGGCGGAATTATCAAAGGAGAACTCTACCCGGAAGTTGCGCCCATAACTGTTGAGAATTTTGAGAAACTGGCAAATGACGGATTCTACAACGGTTTGATATTCCATAGGGTGATTCCCGGCTTTATGATACAGGGCGGCTGCCCGCTCGGAAACGGCACCGGCGGTCCCGGGCACAACATAAAGGGAGAATTTGCTTCAAACGGTGTAAAAAACGATTTGAATCACACGCGCGGAGTGATTTCCATGGCGCGCAGCATGATGCCCGACTCCGCCGGATCGCAGTTTTTTATAATGGTTGAGGACGCTCCGCATCTCGATGGAGAATATGCGGCTTTCGGCAAAGTGATCGAGGGGATGGAGGTTGCGGACGAGATCGTATCCGTGCAGTGCGGATTCGGCGATAAACCGGTGTCTCCTCAGCGCATGAAGCGGATTCAGATAATCAATGAGGAGGCATGAACATCATGAACATAAAAACGCGATCAATTTGTCAGAAAATTTCGCATTTAATGAAAGAGCCGTAAAACTAACAAGTTCGGCTCTTTTTTAATGTGTAGGAATTGTGAAGATTGGTGGATTTGATTGAATTGACATGTGGGTTGTAATATTATTGTAATATATTCAAAAGGGATTCAGCATTGGGTTTAGACATCGTCGTCAGTGAAAGGTTTCGTGTTTTATGAGTTCTTTAAAAGTCAGGATTGTTGCATTCATTGTTTCATTCGTATTGATTTTTGCAGTTGCTTTTGTTCCGCCGTTAGGTGCGGAAATTTCAGGATCCTCCGCGGAGGCTGTTGAAACTTCTCCACAGACGGATACCGTTACGGCACAGGCGGCGCCTGCACAGGTTGCCCCCGCGCCTCCGGAAGTTTTCATTTATCCGATGAGCAGGGTGGAGATTTCCTCCCCGTTTGGAGCAAGGAGAAGCGGCGGCAGGATTCACTCCGGGATAGATCTCAGAAATCCTAAGGGAACTCCGATTTTGGCATCGAAGTCGGGTACGGTTACTTTTGCGGGATGGTCATCCTCTTATGGTAATATAGTGAAAATAGCGCACGGGAACGGTCAGGAGACGTATTACGCGCATCTGGACACCTATGCGGTGAAGGCGGGTCAGTATGTAAAGCAAGGACAGCAAATAGGAACGAACGGCAAGACAGGCAATGCGACCGGATATATATGTCATTTCGAGATAAGGATGGGCGGCAGAGTCGTGAACCCGGCAGCGAAAATTGGAAATGTCTCCTAGTCCGGTGCGATAGGAGGATACGGGCAAAATAAGGTCTGTAGGGCGAAAAAAATAAACAGCAACAAACCTCGGGTTTTCCGAGGTTTATTTATTAGCTTTTAATATATTTGCTGCGTGCGGGATGCAATTCTTCGCATAAAGCGTGATAATTGAAAAAAAACGGGTAGTGATATATAATTGATAAGATATTTTGATTCTGCATTTTAGGGAGAAAATAAATATAAATGTTTAAGAGAACCAGAGGAAATATCAGGGCGGTACTTGAGAAAGATCCGGCTGCGAGGAACGGTCTGGAAGTGCTGCTTTGTTATCCGGGAGTGTGGGCGCTCATGTTCCACACGCCGGCACATTTTCTTTACAGGCATCACTTCAAACTGCTTGCAAGATTGATATCGCAGTGGGTTCGGTTTTTCACCGGAATAGAAATACATCCGGGTGCAGTCATAGGAGAGCGCTGCATGATAGATCACGGCATGGCGGTAGTCATAGGCGAAACCACTGAGATAGGAAACGATGTCACAATATATCAGGGAGTTACTCTCGGCGGAACGGGTAAGGACGTCGGGAAGAGGCATCCGACTATCGGTAGCCACGTGGTGATAAGTTCAGGCGCAAAAGTGCTCGGCCCTTTCAAAGTCGGAAACGGCGTTAAAATAGGCGCAGGCTCGGTGGTTCTTAAAGAAGTCCCGGATAATTGCACCGTCGTCGGTATTCCCGGCGCCATAGTGAACAAGCAGGAATGTGCGGACTGCGAATTCTATGACGAGATGAATCAGGTGGATATTCCGGACCCTGTCGCAGACGCCCTTTGCGCATTGTCAAAGCGAATTGAAGAACTTGAAAAGCAGCTGGTCAGCGGGAACGCGGAGGATGTCACTAAAACAGCAAAAAGGAGTGAAGATCGAAATGAAAATATATAATACGCTTAGCAGAAAAAAAGAAGAGTTTGTGCCGCTTAAGGAAGGGCACGCCAAAATATATGTCTGCGGACCGACGGTGTATAATTTTTTTCACATAGGTAATGCCCGTCCTTTTGTGGTGTTCGATACTCTGAGGAGATATCTTGAATACAGAGGGTATAAGGTGGATTTTATTCAGAATTTCACCGATGTCGACGACAAAATAATTAACAAAGCCCGTGAAGAGGGCATAACCGCGGGCGAAGTGTCCAAAAAGTATATAGATGAATATTTTAAGGATGCAGCCGCGCTGAATATAAAGAAAGCTACGGTTCATCCCAAAGTCACCGACAATATAGGCAAAATAGTGGAATTTATCTCCGTGCTCATTGAAAAAGGGCATGCCTATGAATCGGGTGGCGATGTGTATTTTGCTACAAGAAGTTTTCCGGAGTATGGGAAATTGTCCAGGCAAAACATAGAGGATCTGGAGTCGGGCGCGCGCGTTGATCTCAGCGAACAGAAGAAAGATCCGCTTGATTTTGCGCTATGGAAAGCAAGAAAGAGCGACGATGAGATCGCGTGGGAATCCCCGTGGGGGATGGGCAGACCGGGCTGGCATATCGAGTGCTCGGCGATGTCCCGTGACAACCTGGGACCTACGATAGATATACACGCGGGCGGGCAGGATCTCATATTCCCTCATCACGAAAATGAAATTGCACAGTCCGAATGCTGCAACGGAGCGCCGTTCGCAAACTACTGGATGCACAACGGATATATTACTATCGACCACGAAAAAATGAGCAAATCCAAAGGGAACTTTTTTATGGTGCGGGACATCTTGAAAGATTATGACGGTGATGTGGTCAGATTTTTCCTGTTGCTCGGGCACTATAGGAATCCGATAGATTTTTCCGACAAATTGATGGAGCAGGCACAAAATGCGCTCACGCGTATCAAAAATTGCAGGCTTGATCTCGAGCACATAGTCGCAAACGGCGCGCCCGCCATATCTGATCTGGAAGCGAAAAAACTCGAGTCTTTCAGTGCGCATAGGGCCAATTTCATCAAAGCTATGGATGATGATTTAAATACTGCCGACGCCATTGCCGCAATTTTCGAATTGGTTTCCGATATAAATACCGCCCTGAAACAAGCGGACGCAGGCAATCCCGCATCCTCTAAATTCGCTGAAAAAGCACGTGACATGTTGCTTGAGCTTACAGGCGTTTTAGGAATTATGAAGAATGACGGTGAAGCGGATCTGATTCCCGCAGAAATTGAAGAGTTGGTGGAAGAGCGACAGGAAGCCAGAAAAAACAAGGATTTTTCAAAGGCGGATGAGATAAGGGATATTCTGAAAGCCAAGGGATATTCGCTAAAGGATACTCCGCAGGGAGTACAGGTGATCAAAGAATAATTTTAAGGAGCAGTTGTATTTATGATTTCGGCAAACCACGGTGATTTCGGCGATTTAAGATTGATAAATCCCAGCACGCTCGCATACATAGGAGACGCGGTATATGAACTTTATATCAGACTGTATGCCATGCGGAAAAGACCTGAAAATGTGGATGTGATGAGTAATATTACGGTTCAATATGTCAAGGCCGAATCTCAGGCGCTTGCGATACGCAATATAATGGATTGCTTGAGCGAAGAGGAACAATCCGTGGTACGGCGGGGACGGAACAGAAAAATAAGGAGCACTCCACGTGTGATTGATCCCATGGTTTATAAAACTGCAACGGGACTTGAGGCATTGATAGGCTATCTTTATATAAAGGGCGATGAAGAACGTTTGCACGAGATTATGGAGATGCTGATCAGTGCAGTTGATGTGGATTGAGCGGAGACGGGAGTAATGGATAAGGAAAAGATTAAGCGGAAACATGTGAAAACGGTAAGGAATAAGGGTCGGGACGTTATCGGCGATTATTATGTGACCAATCGCAGGTATACTAAGGAAAATGAAGAGCGCATCAAAGCGGAGGGCGGCGGTAAAAAATGGAGTGCGACGGAGAAGATCTATATCACACTCATTGCCGTGGGCTTGGTACTGCTTTTTGTGAAATATGTGTTGCTTCGATAAACGGCGAGGTCTTGCGGAGGCGCGGAATGCGGTTTTCATAACGCAATCGCGGCTTGTCGGGATTACATTATATTGCATTATAGGTCAATTGCATTATATGAAAGCGAAAGGCGGGAGAGTTTACATGAGCGTAGCTGACAAATTGTTTGTAAATATGTGTAGGGAAATTTTGGACAACGGATTTTCTTCGGAGGGGCAGGTAGTCCGCCCCAGGTGGGAGGACGGGACTCCCGCACACACGATTAAAACTTTCGGTGTTGTGAACAGATATGATTTATCCGATGAATTTCCGGCGCTTACGCTGCGGCCAACAGCCGTCAAATCCGCAATTGAGGAACTTTTGTGGATATGGCAGAAGAAATCCAACAATGTGAATGAGCTGAAAACCAGGATATGGGATGCGTGGGCTGACGAGAGCGGCTCCATCGGTAAAGCGTACGGGTACCAGATGGGCGTTAAGTATAAATTTCCGCAGGGCGAAATGGATCAAGTCGATAATGTCTTGTGGAATCTCAAAAATGCGCCGTATTCGCGCAGAATCATGACAAATATATATAATTTTAGCGATTTGAGCGAAATGGGGCTCGAGCCGTGCGCGTACAGCATGACCTTTAATGTAACCGGAAATAAACTTAACGCGATTTTAAACCAACGCTCGCAAGACATACTGGCGGCAAATAATTGGAATGTGGTGCAATATTCGGTCCTCGTGCACATGCTTGCGCAGGTGAGCGGACTTGAGCCGGGAGAATTCGTTCATGTCATATCCGATGCACATATATATGACAGGCATATCGAGATAATTCGCGAACTGATAGAACGGCAGCAGCACGATGCTCCTAAATTCAGACTCAATCCCGATGTGAAGGATTTTTACGATTTTACAGTAGATGATTTTGAGTTGATCGATTACGTTACAAACCCGCAGATAAAGGGAATTCCAATAGCGGTGTAATTTGGGCATAATGAGGAAATTGGAAAATGAACGGCGAAAAATATCGATATCGGCATGAGGGGGAGAGCGAATTGATAAGCGTGGATAGATGCGGCGATAAAAAACCGATAAGTGCGGACAATTGCAGCGGCAAAAAACTGATAGTTGCGGTTGACGAATGCTGGGGAATGGCTCGCAACGGGAATTTGCTCGCGCATATACCGGGGGATCTTGCGTATTTTAAGAAAAAAACTCTCGGGAATGTGCTGATTATGGGGCGGAAAACACTGGACAGTCTGCCGGGGTCCAAACCCTTGCCGGGGAGACATACTATAGTATTGTCGCACGATTCGGCGTGCGGCGACAGATGCCGTGAACGACTTGCTCGGGAGAATCCCGCTTCTCTTGATTCCGAATGGAAGTTTGAATTTGTATGTGCGCGGGAAGAAATCGATTCAGTGCTTAGTGCATGGAGGGATGAGGGGATAATTTCAGAGAATACCGAGATTTTTGTTGCGGGCGGAGAAATGATTTACAGACAAATGCTTCATTGCTGCGATGAATATCTGATTACGATAATCAAAGACGACTGCGGCGCCGATCAGTTTTTCCCGAACATGGATGAAGCGGCGGGGCGCGGAGAAGTGGAGCTGATATCGGAGAGTGAACCCGTAACAGAAAACGGATATACATATACATTCAGAACATATAAAAACTGTCGGGCAAGCGGTAGTGCACAATTGATCGAGCAAGATCGTCAAGTTTCGATATGACAGTCAAGCAAGGAAGAAAAGGTAAGTATGGATATGATAGCCGGGAGAAATCCCGTAAGAGAAGCATTGGCAGCGCGCGATGCAAGTGATTTTGAAAAAATACTGATAGCCGAAGCGCAATATTCCGGGAGAAGCAAAAACAGTCCTATAAGTGAGATTGTCGGCGCGGCGCGCGCAAAAAACATTGAAGTTGAATTTGCGGATGCCAAGCAGCTCACAAAACTCCTTGGCGACATCCCACATCAAGGGGTGATAGCAATCGTGAGGGAGTATAGGTATGCAGAACTTGAGGATATTTTAAATAATGCTGCGGCAGGCGGTGAGCCCGCATTTATTGTGATTGCGGACGGAATTGAGGATCCGCATAATTTGGGAGCAATCATAAGGAGTGCGGAAACGGCAGGGGCGCACGGCATAATAATTCCCAAGCGGAGAGCCGTCGGAATAACCCCGACTGTCGCAAAAAGCGCTGCCGGCGCGACTGAATATCTGCCGTGCGTGAGAGTTTCAAATATAGCAAGCACGATAGAATTTTTAAAAGACAGAGGTCTTTGGATAGCAGCGTGCGATATGGGTGGAGAACTATATCATGAGCGAGATCTCACAGGTCCCGTAGCGTTGGTCGTAGGGAGCGAGGGCAGGGGGATATCGCGACTTGTGCGCGAAAAATGCGATTTTATAGTGAGCATTCCGCTTTGCGGCAGAGTTAATTCTCTGAATGCTTCAAACGCTGCGGCAATTTTGCTGCACGAAATTCGTCGCCAGCGAAGTTTATAATTGTGATTTTTGCATAGATAAGTCACAGCACATCCGGCACAAATCCCATTACATGCAATCCATGCATAATATTCATAGAATAAATAATCAAAAAAATGAATAAAAATAAAAAAATATGCAAACAGGGCTTGCAATTGTGTGAGCTCTGTTGTATATTTAGTGCATAACAATACAAATTTATGCATATTTATGTATAAAGCGGAATGTGAAAATGCTCCGAGGAGACGTTCACATACAGGATCGGCCGAAGAATAGGTTGAGATGGTAGAAAAAAATAGTGGAAAAAGGAGAAGAACAATGGGAAAAGGAATGAATGAAATTTTCAAAAAAGTGTTGGCAGCCGCATTGGTTGTCGTTACGGTTTTTGCATTCACTGCGTGCAGCAACAAGGATGACGGAGGAAGCAAGACGGATTATTCAGAGGCAACCATTGAGGAAATCAAGCAGGATTTGAAAACCGTTTCCGACGGGAAGCTTACAGTGGCGACCAGCCCGGATTTTGCACCGTATGAATTCTATACTGTGGATGATAACGGAAAATATACTCTTGTCGGCTTTGATATGGCACTTGCGCAGTACATTGCGGATTACCTGGATCTTGAACTTGAAGTGATTCCTATGGATTTTGACGGAACTCTTGAAGAACTGGCTACAAAATCCGTTGATATCGCTCTTGCAGGGTATTCTCCCGATCCCGCTCGTAAGGAAAAGATGGATTTCTCCGAAATTTACTATACCGGCGGTCAGAGTTTTTGCGTAAAAAAATCGAATGACAAGCTGTTTGGCAGTCTTGAAGATACTAACAATTCAAAATATAAGATTGCCGCACAGAACGGATCCATTCAGTTTGATCTTGCGAAAAAGCATAGCGGTGAGGCGGATATTGTAGCTCTGCAAAAGGTAACGGACATAATCGCGGAAGTAATTTCTGAAAAAGTCGACGGTGCTTATATCGAGACCGCCGTAGCTGAGACATATGCAAAAAATTATCCTGAACTGCTTGTAAAATTTGAAGTTCCTTATGATGCTAAAGGCAGTGCAGTCGGTGTTTCAAAAGGGAATGCAGCGCTGCTTGCGGGCGTGAACATGGCTGTTAAAGCGGCGCTTAGCGACGGCAGTATGGATAAATTTATCGCTGAGGCGAACGAGCTTGCCGGAAGTTCCAAAATTCACGAGGGATTGGTTGAATAGTCGAGAAATCGCCAAAATAATAAAGAAAGTGAAAAATTTGAGATAGTTATTACATTCAAGATATATTCAAGATGTTTTATGGGGGCGGGCAGGCTCCCATAAAATTGTGTTTCAGGAGAGTATTTCATGTTTACAAAAGCCGGATTTGCCGCCACTTTAAAATTTCTACCGATGTTTCGCGACGGACTTATATGTACGGTGCTGCTTTCAGCGCTGACCGTACTTTTCGGGTTCATGATCGCACTGCTTTTAACGAGCGCGCGTATGTCAAAAATAAAGCCGCTCTCCTTTTTAGCGACTTGCTATGTTGAAGTGATGCGAGCCACACCGCTTTTGGTCCAACTATTCATCGTTTATCATGTGTTGCTTGCACCGCTGGATTTGCCTCGCTTCATGATGTTCGGAACCATACGTTTCGAGAGATTCATTCCCGGGGTGATAGCGCTGGCTCTGAATTCCGGGGCATATCTTGCGGAAATTATTCGCTCCGGGATACAAAGCATCGACATAGGACAGATGGAAGCCGCCAGATCTCTGGGACTTTCGCGTCGCAAAAGCATGCAGCTTGTCGTATTTCCGCAGGCAATGAAAAACATTTTGCCCGCAATTGCAAATGAATTCGTTACAATTATAAAGGAATCTTCCATATGCTATACGATAGGAGTACAGGAAATAATGTATGCGGTCAGCAGCGTCAAGGGGGCGACTTTTTCCGTTGCGGAGCCGCTTGTAATTGCGGCATGCGTTTATTTCTGCCTCACATTCCCTACCAGCAAGCTGATTGCATATTTTGAACGCCGAATGAGCAAGGGCGACAGAAAATAAACTGTAAATAAGATGTTATTAAACGGTATTAACAATTGAAACAAAGGATTCGGACGGAACGGCTGTCCTGAAAGGCTCGGGTTAACAAAGAGAAGTTAAGGTGTAAACATGTGTGAAGCAATTAAAAAAATCGAAAATAAGAGTTGTGAAAAGTACCGGCAGAATTTAAAAAGTATGATTAGGCATGAGACAATATCGGTACTTGGGCAGAAAGATTTATCGAAATTTAGAAAATTTCATGCATTGCTCGCGGAACTTTTCCCGAGCCTTTTTGAAGCATCCGAGGTTGAGGATTTTGACGGTTCTTTGCTCCTCAGATGGTGTGGAAAGGCGGGCACGCCTCATGGAGAGACCGGGCTTCCGATCCTGCTGATGAGCCATCACGATGTTGTGGAAGCGAACGGGGACTGGATACACCCACCTTTCAGCGGAGAAATTTCGGATGGAAAAATGTGGGGACGCGGTACCTTGGACACAAAAACCAATCTGTGGGCGATGCTGCAGGCGGCGGATGACCTTGCGTCCGGCGGATATGTTCCTTCTCGCGATATATATTTCCTGTCCGCGTGCAACGAGGAAGTGAGCGGTGAGGGAGCAAGGGCGATCGCATCGGAATTGAAGCGCAGAGCTATCGAATTTGAAATGATAATGGATGAAGGGCACGGCGTTGTCATGGAGAGCGGGGAGGCATATGTCGGGATAGGGGAAAAGGGAGTGACCGAGCTGGAGTTCATAGCGCGTTCTGAAGGCGGTCACGCCAGCAAGCCGCCTAAAAACAGTCCACTTGTAAGACTCGGCAGATTTATGGCTGCGGTTGAAGATAATCTGGACGAAATTTTCCCGCAAAAACCTCATGAGGGAACAAATGAGATCCAGCAAACTTCCATAGCATTTACTGTTGCTGCCGCTGCGGAAAGCAGAAATGTCATACCGACCAGGGCAAGCGTGATTGTGAGTATGCGCAGTTCGCATCATCAGACCGTAGATGGGAGCATTTCGGCGATCAGTGCGTTTGCCGAGGGCTACGGCGTTGAGACCGAGATTCTCTTTCACGGTATGACCAGCGCGATAACGGATGTTAAATCAAAAGAATATGAACGCCTGACAAAGCTGATTGAAAATCACTTTCCGGGAGCGAAAGCAAAACCTCAGATTTCATGCGGTGCGACAGATGCCTGCTACATGAGCGAACTTTCTTCATGCACCTTGCGATTCAGTCCGCTTATAGTAACCGAGGAGCAGATGGCTGCCGTCCACGCGGATAATGAAAATATAAGTCTTGCGGCACTCGCTCCGGCAGTCGAATTCTATAAAAAAGTAATGCGAAATGAGTTTTGATATCTTTGCAAATCAACTCCGGTTTCAGGGCGCCCCCGGCGGGCGCTCCTTTCCTGTTAAGTCCTTGACATACGCGTCTTGTATATAGTATCATGTAGCCGAATGGCATGTGCCGACAAACTTCTCGTACTTTGTGTTATAGCATGCGATGCGCGAGGTGTTTGTTTCTTTGCTGATGTAGCTCAGTCGGTAGAGCACTTCCTTGGTAAGGAAGAGGTTCGGCAGTTCAAGTCTGCTCATCAGCTCCATATTAATTAAGTTGTAACGGAGTTTGTAAGCGGGTTTCCGCACTCCATGTTTTTTAAGCTTTTAGCATTTAGTTTTGAATTCGGAGGAATAAGAAATGGCAAAGCAGAAATTTGAAAGAACCAAGCCGCATATCAATATCGGCACAATAGGTCACGTAGATCATGGTAAGACCACGCTTACAGCAGCAATCACGACCACCCTGTTCAACAGATACGGACTGGG
>JBGZBU010000033.1:0-3688 GCA_041844835.1 Anaerovoracaceae bacterium | reverse complement strand
CTGGAGAGATTCTTTGTCGAGGCTTTACGGACGGATAGTTTGATGATAGGATCTTTCAGGCAGGCACAGGTGATAAGCGCGGTAGCGTTTGTCATATCCGTTTTAGTTTATTTGATTCTTTACAGCAGAAGCAAGGGCGGATATAAAAGAAGAAGCAATAAAAAATAAATCAGCGACAAATTCCGCCGCGCTGTTTTCAAGTGGATGACACCGCCTACACCGCCTACAAAAAAGGGTGTAAAAAGGGCGTACAAGAAATTTAAAGAAAGGCGAAAATCTTGGTAAATCAAGGTTTTTCGGACAGGTGAATACAGAAATGAAATTAGGAATCGTCGGATTGCCGAATGTCGGAAAGAGTACATTGTTTAATGCAATTACAAAGGCGGGTGCTGAGGCGGCAAACTATCCGTTTTGCACCATTGAGCCGAATGTGGGGGTTGTGACCGTTCCTGACGAGCGAATCGACACATTGCACAAAATATACAACGCGAAGAAGAAAGTGTACACTACGATTGAGTTTTATGATATCGCAGGACTCGTTAAGGGAGCGTCGAAAGGCGAGGGGCTCGGCAATAAGTTTTTAGGACATATTCGTGAAGTTGCCGCTATAATCCACGTGGTTCGATGTTTTGAAAATGATAATATTGTGCATGTTGACGGGAAAATATCACCCCTTGACGATATTGAAACCATAAATCTCGAACTCATTTTTTCGGATCTTGAATTTCTTGAAAGGCATATTGCAAAAGTTGAAAAGAATTTAAAAGCCGATAAAAAATATAAAGAAGAATTGGAGCTTCTTAAGAAAATCGCGGCATTCCTTGAGGGAGGGCGATCTGCGCGCGCTATGGATCTTGCAGAAAATGAATCTGAATATATGCGCGGGCTGAATCTTTTATCCAATAAACCCGTGATATATGTTGCAAATGTGGGAGAGGATGATATCGCGGATGCGGAGAGCAATGCCCATGTACAGGCTGTGCGCGCTCACGCGGCATCGGAAAATTCCGAAGCGGTTGTTGTATGCGCGGGAATTGAAAATGAAATTGCACAACTCGATGATCAGGAAAAAAATGAATTTTTGCAGGAACTGGGGCTGGGCGAGTCCGGGCTCGACAGTTTGATTAAGAGTTCATACAGATTGCTGGATTTGATTTCATTTCTTACCGCCGGCGAGCCGGAGGTGCGGGCGTGGACAATTAAAAAAGGAACGAAAGCTCCTCAGGCGGCAGGAAAAATACACACCGATTTTGAGAGGGGATTTATTCGCGCGGAAACTGTGGCGTACGATACTCTTATTGCGGAATGTGACGGCAGTTTGGTAAAAGCAAAGGAAAAAGGCGTGCTGCGATCCGAAGGCAAGGAATACATCGTAAACGACGGAGATGTAATTCACTTTCTGTTCAATGTTTAGCCGTTTTATTTTTATTTCGCATTTTCTAATCCCAGATATCCTCTTATCGGGGATTTTTTGATTTTCTTCCAAAGAAGCGGAATGAGTATGATCTGCAGCGGGATATCTATGAGGCCTTTTAGCAGTCTTACGGGAAGCAGCACCATATAGCTCTGGCCCATCAGCATGCTGAGCCACAGTGTGTCAAGCCCCACTCTTATGCACACAACAAAGAGTCCTGCAATCACGATTCTTAAAAAATCATCGCCTCTGTTTTTTAGAAAAAATCCGTACACAAGTCCCGTAAGAAATGCGGAAAGCGTGAACCCCGGAAAAAATTTGCCCGAAGGGAAAAGCGTGGCGCCCAGGAGATCACCCAGTGCATATGCACCGCCCGCCGCAATCGGGCCGTACATTATTCCAATAATTGCAATCGGCAAAAAACCGAATCCTATTCTGACAAATGGAGTTTGAATGGATAAAAAGCGTGTAAGTATCACCTCCATTGCGATAAGTAATGCAATAATCACCAATTTTTGCGTCATATTTTTTTTCTGCATAAAAAAACTCCTTTCTTAAAAATTAAACAAAAGTAAAGCAATCCCTACGTTAATTAAAAAGAAAAGAGTAAAATATGCTCACATCTTCATTATTATAGTAGCGGACGCAATATTGAATCGCAGCTTTCAAGCTTTCGTTTCGAGGCTACATCCCATCCCCGAACACTTTACGCTCAATATTTACTCTACACCTATATAGATTACTTAAAAGTAAGAGCTATGTCAAGACATATGGCAACTCTA
Organism: Anaerovoracaceae bacterium; assembly: GCA_041844835.1. Classification (GTDB taxonomy): domain Bacteria; phylum Bacillota; class Clostridia; order Peptostreptococcales; family Anaerovoracaceae; genus CAUUCX01. The sequence continues at coordinate 1,492 of JBGZBU010000033.1, read as the reverse complement.
AATTTTCCAAAAAAATCTCCTTTATCCGTTCGGCACTACAATCACATTTTTCATAAAATAATAGTTCAGTGCCCCGGCAAAATATCGGGGCTGTTTAATGTACTAATGCGATAAATGGTTTGGGAGTGATGCAAATAACAATAACTACGGATAAGGAAATTCTGCATTACAAGGTTTTTGAGCAAGAAGTGATAGAACCGACAGATTGGAGCAAGTTTATAAGAGAAGACGGGAAATCGAATTTGTTTTTAATGTCGTGTCATCCCTACCCCAAAAACAACCAAAGGTTGATTGTGAAAGCCGAACTGATCATGGCGGACGGCAATGGTAATTAAAACTTCTCGCCTGCATATTGCATATGCGGCTGAAAAACATTATAGTATAGCTACCATTGGTATGGTACGGCTATCGTTGACATATTATTGATATATATCATATGTTTTATTTATTGCGGATAATATGTTATTAATGAATTTCGTTTTTTCCTCCCGAAAGGAGAACAGGGATGATTACTATAGACAGAATGCATGAAATTCTGGATGAGCTGGCGATGGAATTGCCGCGAGTATTTTTTAAGGAACTCAACGGGGGGATACTTCTTTTGGATGAAGTAAAGATGCACCCCGTAAGTAAGGCGGATGATCTTTACATAATGGGGCAGTATGTAAGAAGCTCATCGATGGGGAATTACATAGCGATTTATTACGGCTCCATGTGCAGAGTGCATGGAAATCTCTCCGAGGCAGAGATGAAAGAGGAGCTGCGGCATGTGCTTAGGCACGAATTCAGGCATCATATTGAGGGGCTGGCGGGTGAGGACGGGCTCGAAAGAGAAGATGAGGAAAGCATAAAGCAATATCTGCTGAATTATTGATGCGGCATTTGTAAAGGTAGAACCGATGTGCAAAACCAAGGTTGGTTTATATGATGAAAGTCTTGATAAAAGTCACTGTAAATGTTGTTAGAGTTGTTTGAAACAGCTTTGAGATTGGACAAAACGAGTTGCTAAAATCTCTTTTACAAGTTTACTTGATTCATGTCGATCCATAATTAACAACAAAAATAAAAAAATGTGCTTGACTTTTATTCTGGTTGAGATATAATACAGAAGTTGCCGCAAAACGGCAGCGGTATTTTGCTCAAAACCGAACGGCACACGCCGGTGTTTATGCGCAAGAGAAAACTTGAAGATTGTTCATAAAAAAATGTGCAATTTTTAATAATTTTCATTGACAGCATATCGCGTTTTGTAGTAAAATATACTACAGCACTCATCGCGAGGGTGAGTGAAAAGCGGATATGAAACCGCGAGAACCTTAACAACTAAATAGTACAGAAATATGGTCTAAAGAGGGCGCCCGAGAGGGAGTCCGAAAGAGACTAAGTACAACTGTAGAATCATCTAAGAATGTGCGAAATATTATTCGGAATATACCGGATGATAAGAGCAGGAAGGTTCTAGTACAATTTCTTTAAAAAACAATAATTCGAG
>JBGZBU010000032.1:0-21508 GCA_041844835.1 Anaerovoracaceae bacterium | reverse complement strand
CTTGCCCTGATACTCATACTGTCGCAAGTAAATGTGACGGCATTTGCAGCCGGAGACATAGAATACTATGAAGGTACAGAACGCAAAACCAAACAGGACAGCGAGGTAACTACCGTACTAAATACTCATACCATTTGGGGAGAAGACAGTCAGGAAAAATGGTATGTAACAGACGAAGAGGTTACAATCGGTCAAAGAGTAGAAATAAAAGGCGATGTACGCCTTATCTTAAAAGACGGCAGCAAGCTGACCGTAAACGGCGGAATACAAGTTGCTTCAGGAAATTCTCTGACCATATACGGACAGGCAGACGGAACAGGTCAGCTTACAGCTGCCGCAACTGAAACTTCACGTGCGGCAGGAATAGGCGGCGAAGCTAGTGCTGCAGGAGGAAATATTACCATATACGGCGGAAAAATAACTGCAACAGACGGAGGTTATTCCGCAGGTATAGGTGGCGGAATGTACGGCGCAGTGGGAACTGTCACGATATACGGTGGAAAAATAACTGCTAAAGGAGGAAAAGCCGCTGCAGGAATAGGCGGCGGGACTGAAGGCGCAGGAGGAACTGTCACTATATACGGCGGAGATATAACTGCCAAAGGCGGAGGTGCTGAAGCCATGGGAGGTGCAGGCATAGGAGGCGGAAATAGAACCGGAGCAGGAGGAATTGCCCCTATTACTATCAATATACACGGCGGAAAAATAACTGCTACAGGCGGATATGCCGGTGCGGGAATAGGCGTCGGAAACGGCGGTACAGCAGGAGATATAACTATATCAGGCGGAGATATAACTGCCAAAGGCGGAGAACTCGGTGCAGGAATAGGTAATGGATATCCAAGCATAACAACACCGGGAGCAGGAATAGGGGGAAGAATCACTATATCAGGCGGGAAAATAGCTGCAGAAGGCGGGCAAAATGCTGCGGGAATAGGCGGCGGCGCCGGAGTCGGAGGTGCCCAAGGAGGTTCAGTAGGAAGTATCGATATAAGTGGCGGACATATAACTGCCAAAGGCGGGCAATATGCTGCGGGAATAGGCGGCGGATATCACGGAGCAGGAGGAAGTATCACTATAAGTGACGGACATATCACTGCAACAGGCAGCGATGGCGGTGCAGGCATAGGCGGAGGAAGAGGTGGCGACAGCGGAACATTTACCACGGGAACAAATGGCTCAGCCGTAATCTATGCCGCTAGCCAGGGTGGGCAAAGTATCCAAAACCAAAGCGACAAGCCAAATTGGAAAGGTGTTATTTTCCAGGGAAATAATGGAAAAGTATACGGCGATATTACACCAAGTACAGATGTTGATATCCCGTCAAACCATACCCTGGATATAGAAAGCGGAAACCCCCTGACTATACAAGCAGGCAAAAAACTTACAAACTCCGGAACGCTAAACATAAATGACGGAGCAACGCTAACAAACAACGGAACCCTTGAAAACACTACAGATGGTGTGATCAACATAGAACCGGGCGGAACACTTACCAACAACGGTAACTTAATAAACCACGGCAACTTAATTAACAACGGTACAATCAAAAATAAAGGAACTCTCAGCGGAACAAATCCGACAGGAACCGGCAGTCTACAAACTCCTCCGATTATAACCGGACACCCGGAAAGTCAAACTGTAACAGTCGGTCAAAGCGTTACGTTTACTGTAGCAGCCATAGGCAATCCGGCACCGACGGCATATCAGTGGCAGGTAAAGACAGTTTCCGGAAACTGGGAGAATATAGTAGATGCAACATCAGAAAGCTACACTATCAACCCGGTAAACTTTGCAATGAACGGCAATCGATATCGCTGCATTGTTACAAACGCTGTAGGGGATACAACAGCAGAAGCATCGTTGACCGTAAGCAAATTATCTCAAACTCCGCCGGCAAGACCGGAACTCGACACAAAAACTCATGATACCGTTACACTAAAAGTGATTCCTGCAAATACAAACGGTGCTGCAGTGCAGTACAGCAAAGATGGTGGAAGCACTTGGCAGGACAGCAATAAATTTACAGGGCTGACAGCAAATACAAACTACAGTTTTGCAGCAAGATACAAAGAAATCGGTAACTATAAAGAGTCGGACAAAAGTGATGTAACCGCAATTACCACAGACAATGCACCAAGCGGCGGCGGCTCATCAAGCAGCGCAAACCAAGCACAAATCACAAAACTGTCACCGCTGAAAGCCGATGCAAAAAGCAGCGTTGTCATCACAAAGGACGTAATACTAAAAGCGATAGCAAAAGCTAAAGCGGAAGCAAAGGACGGACAGGCAATAGCAGTAAACATAGCTGTTGAAGCAGGTAATACTCCTAATGCACTGAAAATTACATTGCAGGCAGAAGCACTGACAGAGCTTGTATCATCCGGTATCCATAACTTCGTCCTTGATACGGATACACTTGCAGATTTGGGCTTTAAAACGGAAACGCTGAAAGAGCTGAAAGCGAAAACCACCGGCGATGTAATACTAAATATGACAAAAGTCACAGTCACATCACAAGAAGCAAAAGCAGCTATCGGAAGTCGCCCGGCATACGACATATCTATCATTGGCAGCAAGGGCGGAAAAGAAACGAAGATAGAAAACTTAAACGGTAAAACAGTAAACATATCAATCCCATACACAACTACCAAAAATGAGCAAAGCAACAAACTTTGTGCAGTGTATGTAGACGAACAAGGAAAAGTTCAGTGGCTGACAAAATCAAGCTACGACAAAGAGAAGAAAGCAATCGTATTCGATACAAACCACTTCTCTGTTTACGGAGTAGGCTACAAAGAAAATATTTATGAATTTAAGGATATAGAAAATCACTGGGCAAAAGCAGACATACTATATGTAGCAGACAAAAGAATGCTGTCAGGAACAGGAAACGGCATATTCAGTCCTGATGTGAAAATAACAAGAGGAATGTTCGTAACGGCACTTGGAAGATTGGCAGGAATAGACCCTGATGATTACAAACAAGCTAAATTCATCGATGTGAAAGCAAATGCCTACTATACACCGTATGTAAACTGGGCAGTAGAAAAAGGCATAGTCAGCGGAACAAGCAAAGATACATTCTCCCCTGACAGCAATATTACTCGTGAACAGATGGCTGTAATCATGAAAAACTATGCTGATAAAACGGGGTATCCTCTTCCGCAGACGCTTGAAGCAATGAAATTTGCAGATGAGCAAAATATTTCAAGCTGGGCAAGCGGTGCGGTTAAGCAAATGCAACAAGCAGGTATCCTGTCAGGAAAGAAAAACAACAGCTTTGATCCGCAAGGAGAAGCAACGAGAGCGGAAGTATCAGCAGTCTTACATCGTTTCGTAGAGATTGTCATAGACCCACAGACAGCAAATGGATGAACAAAAAACGATACCGGTCAGATAAGCTATTACAAGGACGGACAAGCTGTAAAAGGTTGGCTTTCATTGGACGGTAAAACCTATAACAAGAGTCTGCCTTAATTTATGGGCAGGCTCTTGTTATACACAGCTGTTTTAAGAAAGGAGGATTACAGGTGGCAAAACCGATTTATCTATTTGAATCGGGGGAATTTATAATTACAAAAAAACACCAAAAGCTGCCTTTATAATCGATAAAGGTATAGTATTTGTATGCCCTTGTATAAGGCTATATTGTAACAAAAGCGTCCTGCGGGATTTATTCCTGTGGGGCGTTTTTCTTTGCCTAAAAACAGCTATTTTTCGCTGCCGCTCTCTGTATTGGCATTTCCGCATCTGATTGCCCTATCAAGTGGCATTATAGCTGCAATAGCACCATATTAGCGGCATGCCTATTAGATGCTTATCTCCGTCGGATCGTTTTCTCCATCTGCATAATGCCATTCCTTTGCAAATATTTCCGGCGTGAAAATCGTATCCTTCGGGACTTTTAAATATTTGGCATGCCCCGATACCGCGGGCGTCCCGTCGGGCAGATAGATTTCAGCCGTTCCCTCAACGAGTTTTCTCGTATTTCTGGTAATGCGTGCAAGGCATTTCAGCGTGGCTCCAAGCGGAACCGGCTGCATGTATTTTAGGTCGAGGTTAACTGTGACTGCCCAAACATCGGGCTCGTATACCCAGAGGGATCTGCCTATCGCTTCGTCTATCACGGCGGAAACGACACCCCCGTGAACTCTGTCGGGAAAGCTTTGCTGTTTTTCGCGCGTATTAAAAATGCCTATTACTTCATCGGTATCGGTCTCATAAAAACGCGCGTTGAAGCCGAATTCGTTTTCGGTGCCGCATACCGCGCATGTCCTGCCGTTCCATTGCTTTTTTAAAACTTTGTAGGTTTTCATGGTATCCTCCTAAATGCGCAGAGTTATTTCTCCGGTTGTGAATATTTCCTCCGCGCCGTCCGGGTATGCAACGTGAAGCCCGCCGTCCGCCGTTATGTCCAAAACCCGCGCGGCGATTCCGGGAAGCGGGTCTCCGCCGTCATCAAGTCCGGGACCGGCGCCGCCGTACGCATTTTTGTGTATGAGCACATCACGTCCCGTTACTACGCTGTATTTTTTATATTCGTCGATGAGTGTCCGCCTGACCGGCTCGTCGTCATAGTCGAGCGCGGTAATTTCGTCGAGTTCTTTTATTATTTCTGCTGCCAGCCGATTTCTGTCCACGTTTTTTCCCGTGGATGATGCAAGGCTGATCGCCCGCCCTCTGATGTCTTCCGGCAGGTCGTCTTCGACGCCGGTACAGTTGATGCCGATTCCGATGATTACACTATCTATGTGTCCGCTTTCAAAATTTGTGACGGCTTCGGTCAGTATCCCACCGGCTTTGCGGTATTCGTCCGCCGCCGATTTCATGTATATGTCGTTGACCCATTTTACGGCGGCGGGCTTCCCCGTGACGGACCGGACGGCGCGGGCGCATGCGACCGCCGCGCCTGCCGTGATGAGGAGGGCGCGGCTCAGGTCGCAGCGGGGCTTCATCAGATAGCTCATGTAGAGTCCGAGGGAGCCGGGAGAGTGGAAGCCCCGCCCGAGTCGTCCTTTGCCTGCTGTCTGCTCGTCGGCAAGGACGACTGCGCCCGCCTCGACGCCTCCCAGCGCCGCCTGCCTTTTCAGCTCTTCGTTTGTCGAGTCCACGCTGCCAAGCACCTGCAAGCGCGAGTCCTCTTCCCCATGCACTCCGGGCACTCCATGCGCTCCATGCACAAAATGAGGGGGCTCGCCGTCCCCGGCAGGCGGCTCCGGGAGGCGCCGCTCACTTATGCTGCGCATGTGAGCGGCGATCATCCGCGCGGACAACACATTCGATTCGCACAGCTGATATCCCCTGTTCGTAGCCGCACTTATATTGTACCCCTCGCCTCTGAGCGAGTTGATCGCTTTCCAGACCGCGGCGCGCGAAACGGAAAGCATCTGCGCCATTTCTTCTCCGGAGACGGCAGTCTCCCGCTCGCTCAGTATTTGCAGTACATCATCTCTCACAGCCACCGAAACCGTCACCTCACAGCACGCTCAAATAGCGTTCTCCCGTATCGGGCATTATGACAACAATATTTTTTCCGCGGAATTTATCTCTTCCCGCAATCAGCGCCGCTGCATGAAGCGCAGCTCCTGAGGAAATTCCGCAGAAGATGCCCTCGCAGGCGGCAAGTTTCTTCATCATTAAAAGCGCGTCATCACCGCTCACCCTTATGATCTCATCATACGCCTCGCGATTCAAAACTTCAGGCATAAAATTTGCCCCTATACCCTGAATTTTGTGCGGCCCGAAAGTTCCCGCCGACAGAAGCGGCGATTCCTCAGGCTCGACGGCAACCATATGCACCACCCTGTCTTTTCCCTTAAAAAAGCGGGACAGCCCGGTGATCGTGCCGCCCGTTCCGATCCCGGCGACCGCCGCATCCACCTCGCCGCCGCAGTCGTCCCAAATCTCCGCGGCAGTAGATATATAATGCGCCTCCGGATTTGCGGGATTTATGAACTGTCCCGCCAAAACGGCGTCATCATTTTCGGCAAGCAGACGTTTCGCTTCATCCAAAGCTCCCTGCATCCCCTTTGCCGCGTCCGTCAAAACAAGCTCGGCGCCGTACGCCAGCACTATCTTTTTTCTCTCGTCGCTCATGCTCTCCGGCATCACTATGACGGTCCGATATCCCTTTGCCGCCGCCACCATCGCAAGTCCGATTCCGGTGTTCCCGCTCGTCGGCTCAATTATTACGGACGCACCGGGTCTCAGCAGACCGCGCTCCTCCGCGTCGCAAATTATGTTTAACGCCACGCGATCCTTTACACTGCCGCCGGGATTGAACATCTCGAGCTTAAGCAGCAAATTCGCCTCAAGACCGAGCAGGGCGGCGAGTTTATTCGCCCTCATCAAGGGTGTATCGCCGATCAGCTCGGCTACATTGTCGTAAATATTCATATCTTTTTTTCCTCGATCGCTTCTATATCGAACGGCGTCTCCTGATATACGCAATAATTCAGCCAGTTTGAAAAAAGGAGATTGCTGTGCGCCGTCCACCGCTTCATTATTCCCTTTGCCGGATCATCGTCGCGATAATAATTCAGAGGCGGTGTAATATCAAGACCGCGCCCGAGATCGCGTCTGTATTCATCCTCCAAAGTTTTTTCATCATATTCGCCGTGTCCGCTCACAAAGACAAATCGATTATCGCGCGTCGCAGCGATATGCGCGCCCGCCTCATCCGAACTTACCAAAACGGCAAGGTCGTCAACCTTTTCCAGATCCTCAATCTTGTTGTATGCCACGCGCGAATGCGGCATATAAAATGCGTCGTCAAACCCGCTCGTAAGCGTGGAGGCTTCCCTCACATATCCCTTGAACACACCAAATATTTTTTGCTCCAATCCGTATTTCGGAATCCCGTAGTAATGATAGAGCGCCGCCTGTGACGCCCAGCAGATAAACATGGTCGAAAAGACGTTGCGCCTTGCCCACTCGAGCACTTCAACCATCTCATCCCAATACGCCACATCTTCATACGGCAGATGCTCGACAGGCGCTCCCGTTACAATAAGAGCGTCATATTTTTTATCCTTTACGTCGTTTAACGTGACATAGAATTTCTCAAGATGTTCTCTGCTTGTATGCGTGCTTTCATATGTACTGGTCCTTATGAGATCGACTCTCATCTGAAGCGCCATGTTTGATACGCGCCTCAAAAGCTGTGTCTCCGTACTTATCTTGGTCGGCATCAGATTGATGATTCCCAGCTTAAGGGGTCTGATATCCTGATGACTCGCGCGCTGCTCGTCCATTACAAATATATTTTCCGATGCGAGAACTTCGCTCGCCGGCAAATCATGTGGTATTACTATAGGCATTATTTTCTTTCTCCGTTACATGCTCCGAGAGCCCGATCCAAATCCGCGATTATGTCTTCCAAGCACTCTATTCCCACCGAAAGCCTTATCTGTTCCGGTCTGATCCCCGCGGCTGCCTGCTGCTCCGCAGACAACTGCCTGTGCGTCATAGATGCGGGGTGCAGCACATGGCTGCGCACATCCGCGACATGTACCACCAAAGAGATGAGCTCAAGAGCATCTATGAATTTTTTGCCGGCGTCGACGCCGCCCTTTACTCCGAAAGCGATTACTCCGCTCGCCCCCCTCGGCAGATATTTATCAGCAAGCGCCTTGTCCGCCGAGCTGCCAAGCCCGGGATATGATACCCAATCAACACATTCGTGCTTTTCAAGAAACTCCGCCACCGCGAGGGCGTTTGCGGAATGTTTTTCCATTCTGAGCGGCAAGGTCTCCATGCCGAGATTCGTCAGCCATGCATTCATCGGGGACATCAGCACTCCCAAATCCCGTACGTAAACTACGCGAGCTCGCGTGCAAAATGCTGCGGCTCCGAACGCCTCGGTATACGACAGCCCGTGATATGACGGATCCTCATCCGTCAGTCGCGAAAATCTGCCGTTTGTCCAAAGATCGAGATTCCCTTTATCCACCAGCAGACCGCCCACGCTGGTCGCATGCCCGTCCAAATATTTTGTGGATGAATGCACTATTACGTCCGCCCCGTGCTCAAACGGCCTGCAAAGATACGGTGTTGCAAACGTGTTGTCCACCACGAGCGCCAGCCCGCTTTCGTGCGCAATGTCGGCAAGCCATGCTATATCGAGCACTTCCACCCCCGGGTTTCCTATGGTTTCCGCATATATAAATTTCGTTTTTTCATCTATGAGCGCCGCTATCTTTCGCGCATTTTCCGCTTTTGCCGCCTCGCTTCTCCCGCAGCTCACAAAACGGGGGTTTATACCCAGTTTCGGGAGCGTGGAAGAAAAGAGGTTTATCGTGCCGCCGTACAAATTGCTCATCGCGATGAAATTATCGCCGGCTTCGCATAACGTGAGTACAGCAAGTGTAATCGCCGCCTGCCCCGATGAAGTCGCAACCGCTCCCGTTCCGCCCTCGAGTCGTGCGATCTTTTTTTCAAGCGCATCGACGGTGGGATTCGATATCCTGGAATACATGTATCCGTTCGCTTTCAGATCAAAAAGATCGGCTACGTCATCGGCGCTGTCATACTTGTAAGTGGTCGATTGATATATCGGAAGTATGCGCGATTCTCCGTTTTGCGGATGGTACCCCGCGTGCACGCATTCGGTTTCAAACATGTACTCCTTCACACCAGGCTCTTTTTTTTGCTTATCGCTAAGCTCTTTTTTTTGCTCCTTCATAGGTTCACTCCTCCGTTTACAGTCAGCGAACTGTCGTCTGCCAAGATCGGGCGCAGGCGACCGGACAAGATCCGGCGCCCGGCATCGGCCGCTTTAAACCGGCACCACGGCTCCTTCGTATTTCTTGTTTATGAAGTCCTTGATTTCTTCGCTTGCAAGCACTTTCGCCAATGCTTTTACCGCTTCATCATTTTCGTTTCCCTTTTTGACGCAAAGAACGTTTACATACGCCGTCACGGCGAGGGAGTCCGCGGATTCGACCGCAAGCGAATCGGACATCGCAAGACCGCTCGCAAGTGCATAGTTCCCGTTTATTACTGCAAAATCCACATCCTTAAGAGCTCTCGGAATAGCTGCCGCCTCAAGCTCCACAATATCAAGGTTTTTAGGATTTTCAACTATATCTCTTTTTGTCGCAACTATACCTGCGCCTTCCTTGAGCTTGATGAGCCCTTCCTGTTCGAGGAGCAGCAGTGCGCGCGCTTCGTTCGTAGTGTCGTTTGGAACCGCAATCTTTGCACCGTTTGCAATATTTTTAAGGTCTTTTGATTTGCCGGCATATACCCCGAACGGTTCATAATGCACATTTGCCGCAGTCACAAGATGGGTACCTTTCTCAGCATTAAATTCATCCAAATACGTCTGATGCTGGAAGTAGTTCGCATCTATATCGCCGCTTTCAAGCGCGGTGTTCGGCAGTACATAATCGGCAAATTCAACGATTTCAAGCTTGTATCCCTCTTTTTCAAGCAGTTCAGCCGCTTTTTCAAGGATTTCGGCATGCGGTACGGGTGTGGCTCCGACCTTGATCACTTTGAGGTCCGAATCGGCGCCGCCGCCGCACCCTGCAAACAGTGCAAGAGATAAAAGTGCAATAGCCGCCGCGGATATAATTTTTTTCATTGTAATACCTTCCTTTCACATACAGTACATGTCACGTATATGGTGCGTCATAAATACGGTTCATGTACCGCCCTAACCGTTTAATTTTTTAATATTTAATTTCTTAATATTTAACTATAGATACATTTGTATATACATTATCAACAGCGCAAATATATCGGCTGCCGACTTCAACATATCAGCTAACTGCGCGTGACCGCGCAAATGAATATCAGGAATATCCTTGCCCCTGCATCATTTTCCCCTGCATCATTTTCCCCTGCATCATTTTCGCCTGTCGGATTTTTTCGCTATAAACATCCCCGCTTCCTGAATGACCTGCACGATTATCACAAGTATCAGTATGATGATCCACATGGTGCCGGTTTCCCATCTGTAATAGCCGTATTTCATGGCAACGTCGCCGAGTCCGCCGCCGCCCAGCACTCCCGCCATCGCGGAGTATCCCAGTATGGTGATAGTGGCAACAGCACCTCCGACGAGCAGGGAGGGCCGAGCTTCGGGCAACATCACCTTTGTGATTATTTGCCACGAGGATGCCCCCATTGATTGAGCCGCCTCAATTACCCCCGCATCGACTTCTTTGATTGACGATTCCACCAGCCGGGCAATAAACGGCGCGGCACCGACTACAAGCGGCACTATGGTCGCCGTGGGTCCTATCGAAGTCCCCACGATGAGTCTCGTAAAACGCATCAGCGCAATCATCAGAAGCAGAAACGGAACGGATCTGAAAAAATTGACGATTATCCCAAGAGTACCGTTTATTATGCGCATCGGCTTGATGCCCTGCCTGTCCGTGAGCACTAGAATCACTCCCGCGGGCAATCCCAAAGCATATGCCGCGGCTGTCGATACGAGCGTCATGTATAAGGTGGCGAGGAATTCTCTAAAAACGATCTCAACCAATTTCATCCACCTCCTCAAAATTCACGTCGTGCTCCGCGAGGTAGTCCATTATGCTCGCGACCTGCGCGGGATCTTCGGGGAGCTGCACTATCATCTGCCCCACGGCATTTCCGCCGATGTCCTGAGTATCGGCAAACATTATATTGACCGGCGCCTGGCATGCCAGGGTCATGTTTGAAATGACCGGTTCATATGATGATAAACCGTCGAAAACTATTCTAACGGAACGTGGCGAAGCGCTTTTTTGCACAGCGGCTTTGCCGCATGCCCCCGGAGGCGGATTTTTTACACCGCGCTCGGGGTACACAAGGAGCTTTGCCGCCGCAGTCTTCGGATTTGAGAATATATCTACGACATCGCCTATTTCCGCGATTTTCCCTCCGTCTATTATGGCGACCCTGTCGCATATCTGCTGCACCACTCTCATTTCGTGGGTTATGACTATTATCGTAATGTCCAGTTTGCGATTAATTTCCTTAAGCAGCCTCAGTATGGATTCCGTTGTTTTCGGGTCGAGCGCGGAGGTCGCTTCATCACAGAGCAGCACTCTCGGATCGGTTGCAAGCGCGCGGGCTATCGCTACGCGCTGCTTCTGTCCGCCCGACAGCTGAGACGGATATGCCTCTTTTTTTTCACCGAGGTCTACGAGTTCCAGAAGTTCGCCGGCTCTCGCCTCCGCCTCCTTTCTTGAAACCCCCGCTATTTCCAACGGGAAACAAACATTTCTCAGGACGTTTCTCTGCATGAGTAGATTGAACTGCTGAAATATCATTCCCATGGAGCGGCGGGATTTGTTGAGCTCGGAAGGCGTGAGGACGGTCAGGTCCCTGCCGTCGAATATGACTGAGCCCGTCGTAGGGCGTTCGAGCAGATTGATGCAACGTACGAGGGTGCTTTTTCCCGCGCCGCTCATCCCTATTATCCCGAATATTTCTCCCTTTTTTATGCTCAGATCCACTTCATCGAGCGCCCTGAACGGATTGTTCCCGGCGCCGAACTCCTTTGTAAGTCCTTTCAGGTCAATTATGGATGCCGCATTTTCATCGGTTCCTTTATTTTTATCGCTTACGTTTATTCCGTTTGTTTCATTTGTGACACGATTGTTCACTGGACTTTCCTCCGCTATGAATGATGTGAACAGCGCGGACAGCCGCCCGGGGCGCCGTGCTGCGCTTTCTCTTTAGTATACTTTAAAACAGTTAAAATGTAAATTGAAGTATCCCGTCCGATGGTGTCAAGTAAATTTAGCAAATTCATATAAAAATTTTTTCGTTACAAATAATCTAAGTGTAAACAAGAAACTTATAAGTAATTTATGTTTCACTTCCAGTTCAACATTGCCTTTTCTAACTCTGAAAAATTACAATTTGCTCTTCTGACAGTTCCTGTTTCTTTTTGCTTCTGATATAATTTTTCTACCTTTTTCAAAACCTTTGTTTTTACCTTAAGGCAAAAAGCATATTCTTTTTCAAATAAGTCTTTGTATCTGATGTCATCAAGCTCATCAAACTCAATTCTTTTATAACAACCGGTCGGTACAGGTATCATTTTCTTAATATCCAATATAGATAATATGTGCATTTTTTCTTCATCAGAGTAATATTTGTATATATCTCCAGTTATAGTAATGTTATTGTCAATTACTTCATAAATCAAAAAATGCTCATCAGAAACATTCTTCCATCTTTTGTGTTTTTCCTTTGCAGAGGATATTGGAATAAAATAATTATAGTCTTCTATTCCAACAATAATTCCAACAAATGGTTTAATACTATTTCTATACGAGGGGTTGTAATAAACTTCTGAATCTATTTGATTTAGATATTCAAGATAATCAGGATTTACAGTATAAAATCCATATTTAATCGCTTCTGCCATTGCCTTCTCCTAAAAAAACAGAGAGGTTTGATCCTCTCTGCTCGCCTTAATGTTTCACCTTTGGGATATAGGTAGTGAGACACCTTCTCTAATGCTCCACCTTTAACGGTAGCGGGACACCCTCTTTATTTACCGGAAGTATAACAAATATTTTTAGAAATGTCAAATTAGCAAATTTCCTATACACCACTTTCTTGTTGTTTATATCAAACCCTCAGATACAATATCAAATATCAATATTTTTTAATCCCAGGAAACGCAAGTTCATAAATTGATTTTTTACATATTTTACTGCAATATCCCGTTCATGTACGCAAAAGCTACTCCGTAATTCGTAATCGGCACGCCATGCCGCTCTGCGGCATCAATGCGCGACATTACATGCTTTCTGTTGAACATGCACGCGCCGCAATGAATTATGAGAGCATATTTCTTTATGTCGCCCGGAAAATCATTGCCGCTTACGACCTTGATATTGAGGGATTTCCCCGTTTTTGCACGCAGAAGTGCCGGCAATTTTTCCCGTGCTATATCGCCGTCAAGCGGATTGTGCGTACATGCCTCCGCGATCAGGATTGAATCACCGTCTTTCAGGCTGTCGATCGCCCGCGCTCCCGCGATGAAGATATCAATATCCCCTTTATATGCGGCAAAAAGCATAGAAAATGAGGTCAGTCTGCTCTCGGCGGGCTTTTTGTCGTAGACTGCGGAGATGACCTGCGAATCCGCGATTATCAGCTCCGGAGGATTTGCAAGCGCGCCGAGCGCCCCGGAAAGGCCGTCTGCCGTGACTGACACAACGGTGCATTTGTGCTCCAAAAGATCGCGTATCGTCTGCACCTGCGGCAGAATCAACCTGCCCTTGGGCGCCTGTATATCCTGCGGCATCACAAGAAGGACGGTATCGCCGGCGGAGACCAGATCTCCGCAAATGGTGCGCTCTTCCGCTGCGCCGGCGACCTCCTGCAGTTCGGCGATGAGCGGATCTACACCGGGTGCGGCATGCGCGCTGATCGAAATCGGCGGCTGCCCGAATACATTCTCCACTTTTTCCGCGAGTTCCACCCCTGAGATATTTTCGGATTTGTTGATTGCGATGATAAACGGAATTTTTGCGCTTTTCAGTTTCTCGCTCCACGCGAGCTCCTCTGAAAAATCGTTTTCACCTCTTCCCGCCGCCTCATCGCCATCTATTACGAGCACGGCAATATCCGCGCTTGCAAGCGCTTTCTCCGAAGCCGCGATCCGCGCCGCACCGAGCTCTGACTTGTCGTCAATCCCGGCGGTATCGACAAGCGCGACCGCGCCGAGCCCGGCGATCTCCATGGATTTCACCACGGGATCGGTAGTTGTGCCCGGTATGTCGGACACTATCGACACGCGCTGATGCGCAAGTGCGTTTATGATTGAAGATTTCCCCGCATTCATGCGCCCTAAAAACAGTATGTGCGGCCTGTTTGCGAGCGGAGTTTTTTCCATAGCCGACGCTTTCATAATCTGAAGTCCCTTTCTCCCGTTTCGAGCCGCTCAATGTTTTCGACCGTAATTTTCCTCGCTTTTTCGTTTTTTATGTTTTCAATCTCCTTTTTTATGAGCTCTCCGCCCGTTTCTCGGGTTACGGGCGATCCATAATCGAGCAGGTATTCATTGAGCGTCATCAGCGCGTTCGGATGACAGACATTTCCGATTTGTCCGCTTTTTGCAAGGCGCATGAATCTGTCGCCAGTACGCCCCTCCCTGTAACATGCCGTGCAGAAACTCGGAACGTAGCCGAGCTGCATGAGCCAGAGAACCACTTCATCCAGGCTGCGGGAGTCATCCACGTCAAATTGCGATGAATTTTCCGCGGCGGGTTCCTTGCGATTGTAGCCGCCGACGCTCGTTTTTGAAGCGCCGCTGATTTGAGATGCTCCGATTTTAAGCACCTCGGCGCGCGACTTCTCGGATTCCCTCGTGGATATTATGATCCCCGTATACGGTGCACTGATGCGTATGAGTGCAACTATTTTTTTAAACAGCTCGTCCGTGACGGCGTCGGGGAATTCGGACAAATCAATATCATCTGCGGGTCTGATCCGCGGAACGCTTATCGTATGCGGTCCCACGCCGAAACGTGCTTCAAGATGCTCCGCATGCATCATTAACCCTATGAAATCGTATCGATATTGATACAGCCCGAACAATACTCCTATGCCGACATCATCGATGCCCGCACTCATCGCTCTGTCCATCGCCTCGGTATGATATTCATAACTGCTTTTCGGCCCGATGGGATGCAGCTCTTTATATTTTTTTTCGTTGTAGGTTTCCTGGAACAGTATGTATGTTCCTATCCCCGCCTCGTGCAGCCTGCGATAATTCTCGACCGTCGTGGCGGCGATATTCACATTCACCCTGCGTATCGCTCCGTTTTCGTGTTTTATGGAATATATGGTTTTTATGCTTTCCAGTATGTATTCTATCGGGCAGTTTACAGGATCTTCCCCCGCCTCGAGCGCGAGCCGTTTATGGCCCATATCCTGCAGAGCGCGGACTTCCTCCGCGATTTCTTCCTGCGAAAGTTTTTTCCTGTTCATGTGTTTGTTGCCGTAGTGATATGGACAATACGTGCAGCCGTTTACGCAGTAATTGGACAGATAAAGCGGCGCAAACATTACCACTCTTTTGCCGTATATTTCATCTTTTATGCGTTTTGCCAGTTCAAATATTCTCGCAATAACGCCCTCATCCTCACATTCCAGCAGCAACGCGGCTTCTCTGTGCGTGATTCCTTTCATTTCTCGCGCCTTGTCGATGACGGAATGCGCCAGGGCGATATCATCTTTGTTTGATCTTGCATATTCGATGGTTCTGATTATCTCGTCATCGGATATGAATTCCTGCGCGATTCCCGATTTCGGATTGTACATATGCTCCTCCTTTTTTATCAAAAATGTGTTAAATGCGTCAAATGGGTATTTTCCCTACTGCTCTTATCGCAGCCTCTACGATTTTTTTGTCGGACAGTATATGCTCCGTTTTTATGTCCGACGGATAAATGCTGTAACTTTGTCTGTATTTTTGCGGCGTTATCGTGCGCATTATCACATTTGCCCCACAGGAAAGAATGTCATATTTTGCGGATTTGTCGATCACTTCAAGCGCCGTAGTCGCCGGAAGATTTGCCGCTCCCAGCATAAGGCGCGCAAGTGCTACGCAGCGTTTGACAAGTTCGGCGCTTCCCGGCGGATGATTTGCAAGCGGCGTGTCGGGATGCGGTATAAACGGTCCGATCCCCGCCATGTCGCACGGTATGCTCCGCAGCAGCATTAAATCGTCCGCTATTATCGCGGGGGTCTGTCCCGGCAATCCTATCATAAATCCGCTGCCCGTCTCATAACCGAGCGATTTGAGATCCCTGAGGCAGCGCGTGCGTTCCGCGAGACTTGTATCGGGATGAAGCTTTGCGTATATTTCGCTGTCGCAAATTTCGTGTTTTAACAGATAGCGATCGGCGCCCGCCTTTTTTATGAGCGCGTAGTCATCCCTGCTCATCTCTCCCGCGCTGACCGTCACCTTGAATCTAGAATCGCCGATAGACGATTTAATTGATTTTACAATGCTTGCAATTCTGTGTGCCGGATATGCCGGATCCTCCCCGGATTGCAGGACTACTGTACAATAACCGGCATTATGTGCAGCGACCGCGAGCTGAATTATCTCCTCATCCGGGATGCGATAACGCGCAAGTCCGCTGTTTTTTTTGTTCAGACCGCAATATGCGCAAGCCCGTCGGCAGTGGTTGGAGAACTCTATAATTGCGCGAAGCCGGACGTAATCGCCGTGATGTTTTTTTGTAAGCGCGTCCGCCCGGGCGTAATATTCCGAGAATTCATCCAGCAAAAGTATTGAGATGAGCTCTTCTTTTGTCGGGGCAAAAAATTCAGTCATAGCATCTCCCTCTCGCATATATTGCATATCCCGTGTTCCCCGTGTTTCCCGTATTTCCTGCATCTTTCGCATGTCCTGCACGCACTGCATGTCCTGCACGCACTGCATGTCCCGCATGCGCCGCATCTCTTGCCCGGGCTGTATCCACTGCATGCCTGCATATATCTCATTTTCACACGCCTTTTGCATACATGACTTTTGCGCTCACCCCGTCAAGCTTTCCGAGTCTGCCGCTGAGAGAATTGATTTCATCCCCCGGTGCGTCAACTATAAGGCTGATTACATTAATTCCCCGCTCGCGATAAGGCACCCCGAGACGCCCTATAACGAAGTCGCTGAATTTATGCAATATGGCATTAAGCTCGTCCGATGCGGAATTGTCGCTGACTATTATCCCTATTATTGCGACATTGCTGTCTTTGATCGGTTTTTCACTCATGAAATCCCCTCCTCTTTTCTGTGTTTCCGTTTTTCGGGGGCACATTTTCCCCGACTTTCGCTTTTTTTAGATTTTCTTTTTTTGCGGATTGCCTCCGATCAAGGTGCATTGTTCAGTTCCGGCGGATCGCTTTTTATTGATCATTTAGGTGTGAATCCTTTGCCGCAATAAAAAGCGCACACGTGAAAACATGCCACGTGTGCGCATCCGCCTCGTATATGACACATCTTCACTCTCAGGGAATCCGTCCGGAAAAGCCTCCAAGCTCAGATACATATCCGTACTATGTTATTATCTTGCCGTTTCAGCGGTGCCGCCTTTTTTACTGCTCGGCTTGCCGATTTTTACTGCTTAACTGTGCCGCTTTTTTACCGCACCTTTATTATACTCCGTTATAATTATACTATCTTTTGGTGCACTATTCAATTATTCAATTAAAGTCTTTCTTGTACACTATCTCGCCGCCGACAATAGTCATGAGCGGCATTACATCTTTTATGCTCATGGGGTCGATTGTGAAGATGTCCCGATCGAGCAAGACAAGGTCCGCGTAAAATCCTTCTCTGATGCGCCCTTTGCGATCCTCCATGAATTCAAGATATGCGGACTCATATGTGTACGCATCTACGGCGTCGTAGATATCGACCGCCTCCGCCGGATAAAATCCGTTCGCCGGGCGCCCGTTCCGATCTTTTCTCGTAACCGCCATGTAGATATTTACAAACGGATTGAAAAATTCGACCGGCGCATCGGTGCCGTATGCGACATGTACGCCCAGGTCTTTCAGAGTCTTGAAAGCATACGAGGTCGATGAAATCTCACTGCCGCACCTCGCCTCAACCACATTCATGTCGTAGTCAAGGAATATTGGCTGCGCCATTACGCAGATGCCGCTCCGTGCGATTCGCTCGAGCAACGGTCTATCCGTGA
The DNA here is from genome assembly GCA_041844835.1 of Anaerovoracaceae bacterium. Lineage (GTDB taxonomy): Bacteria > Bacillota > Clostridia > Peptostreptococcales > Anaerovoracaceae > CAUUCX01. The sequence goes on along the minus strand of JBGZBU010000032.1, from coordinate 3,833 downwards.
TCTGACAGTGCACCAAAGCATGACGAAAGATATTTTCCCCGCCCGCAATTGCCTCCTCATAACAATCGATCGTATCTTCAACGGCTTTATCGCCTATGACATGCGTAATTACCTGCATACCGTTTTCCTGTGCAATTCGGCAATATTCCGTCATTTCTTCCGATTCAATCCATTCTCTGCCGTAATTGCCGGGATCATCCAAATATTCACTCCGCATGAGCGCGGTGCGCGCGCCCAGGCTGCCGTCCTTAAAGAGTTTAAGCGGACCGAGGGTCAGGCGGGCGGATTCATCCGGCTTATATTTTGCAAATTCACCCTGGGCAATGTAAGCCTTAAACTCTTCCAGATTGTTGAAGCAGACCTGATGGCGGAAACGCAGCAGCCCATCGTTGCTTTCGTATATATCCCGGAACATTGCAAATGCGGCGGGACCGTCCATAAATGTAGTTCCCACGTCGTTGCTCTGCACCGAAGTCAAACCGTAGGATGCAGCCAGCTTCATTGTTTCAAGTATCATCTCCCGTCTTTCTTCCATGCTGAAATCGGGGATGACGTCCTTTGCGAAATTACAGGCATTGCCCGTATATATCCCGCTCGGATAGCCGTCCGCCTCGCGCAGATATTCGCCGCCCGGGAACTGCGGACTGTTCGCATCCAGCCCCAAAATTTCTATTACCTTCGTGTTGGACGAAACTATGTGACCGCACACTCTTTCCAAAACTATCGGGATTTCCGTGCTTATTCTATCCAGATCATGTCTGCACGGGAGCCGCCCGCCATCGGTGAAAAGGTCCTGATTCCAGCCGATTGCGTGAATTCCGTTTTTAACCCGATGCGGATTTTCTTCCATGAAGCGTTTGCAGCGCGCGATGAGATCTTCTATTGAGGACGCATCTTCTATCGCTACTTGATTCATGCACTCGCCCGTCTGCATGAAGTGCAGGTGGGAATCGTTAAGTCCCGGGATCACGGTGCGCCCCCCGCAATCTATATGTTCGGCATCAGGGTATTTTTGCAGCAGTGCGGCAGATGTTCCGATTTCTTTTATCAATCCTCCGCCGATATACACGGCTTCGGCGAAATTGCCCCTGCTTAGGTAAATTTTAGCATTAAACAGCAGTTTGTTCATCTCGCTTATATTGCCCGCATTGCTCCCCGTATTCGTGCCGCTTGCATTGTTCATCGTGTTCGTATTGCTCATGTTGTTCATGCTCATTTTCCCTGTTCCTTTTTCAGCTTGCGATCAAATATGAAGTAAGTTATGAGGCCGAGCAACGGAACTACAAGGCCGGTCAGCCCCGTAAACGGATCTTCGACAGCCGCCTGAACGAACAGCGCGAAGAAAATCAACGCCGTTACGAATACGGATACCGGATAGAGCCACACCTTATACGGTCTTTCGATGTTCGGATATTTCCTGCGCAGAATCGGCACGGCAAGTATCGTCAGTACCGAGAAAAACATCCCTGTGATTACGACCAGATTTGTGAGCTGATCGAGATTCCTGGAAAGAACAAGGATCACTGCAAGCACACCCTGAACGATGATCGGCGCCGTAGGCACTTTGTATTTCGGATGAAGTTTTGCAAATGCCTTAAAGAAATGCCCCTCTTCCGCCATCGCGTAATACATCCTCGGCTGCGCCATTACAAGTCCGTTCAGCGAGCCGAACATCGCGAGTATCATTCCCACGCTTACTACGGTAACACCCGCAGTCCCGAGCACTTTTTTCGCAACCGCAGTTCCGAGATAGAGATCTCCGTTTCCTATCATTGATACTATTTCTTCATGCGAGAGAACTTTCATTATCGCAAAATTGAACAGCGTATAAAGAACGGTGATTCCGCCTATGCCGATAATCAATGCCAGCGGCAGATTTTTCTGCGGATTTTTCATTTCCTCCGTAACGATGTTCAGATTTGTCCAGCCTTCGTATGCCCACAATGTGGCAACAACCGCGATTGCAGTCATTGCAAAGAGATTTGTGCTTTCAGCTTGCGCATATGCCTGAGCGGAGCCCAGCGTAAGATCCGGACTGACTTTGCCGACAAACAGAGCCGCAAACATGACAATCCCGACCGGCACCAGTTTTGCCACCATTGAAAGATTCTGCACGATCGAAGCGATTTTCACGCCGAACAGATTGGCAATCGTTAAAACCACTATTATGAATATTGCCGCCATTTTGATTCCGAATTCTCCGATGTCCACGAAAGATTTCGCAACGGTCATCATCGCAATGGAAATCGCTGCAAGAGAGCCGGGGCCGCCTATGAGCCAATCCGTGAATCCCGCCATAAACCCGACTACGGGGTGGTATGCTTCATTTAGGTATACAACTCTGCCGCCGGCTCTGGGCATCGCGGTGCCAAGCTCCGCGTAGCAAAGTCCGCCGAACAGTGAAATCACTCCGCCGATGATCCAGCAAAGCAAAGCAAGTCCGCTGTTCATTCCCGTGCGCTCAAGGACGTACGACCCGAGATAGAAAATGCCGGAGCCTATCATTATTCCGCCTATTATGCTGACCCCGCCGAAAACGCCGATTTCTCTTTTGAAGTTCGTGTTGTCGGTGGTCAGCCGTTGCAGCTGTTCATTCTTCTCATTCATTTTAATGCCTCCTGAATATGTTGTCCTTTTATTCTTAAATTCCTATATTCTTATATTTTTTTATTCTTTTATTTTTAACATCCCTGTATTTTTTTATTCCTATGCTTTTCTTGATTGTTCCTATTTATACGATTATCCGACTCTGCTCAGGAACTCCGCCGTACGCTTGTTTTTGGGATTTTTAAACATCTCATCCGGAGTGCCTTCTTCCAATATCACTCCCTTTTCCATGAATACCACGCGATCCGCCACTTCTTTTGCGAATCCCATCTCATGTGTGACTACCATCATGGTCAGCCCCGAACGGGCGAGCTCCTTCATTGTGTCGAGCACTTCGCCCACCATTTCGGGATCGAGCGCGGAAGTGGGCTCATCGAACAGTACCACTTCCGGATCCATTGCAAGCGCTCTTGCGATTGCGATCCGCTGCTGCTGCCCGCCGGAGAGTTGCGCGGGTTTTGCATTGATGAATTTTATCATGCCCACCTGCCGCAGATATTTTTTCGCAATTTCTTCCGCTGTTTTTTCATCGCGTCCGAGTACTTTTACCTGAGAATATGTACAGTTTTTAAGGACTGTGAAATTTTTAAACAGATTAAATTGCTGAAATACCATGCCGACCCGCGAGCAGTATTCCGCCGTGCCCATCTGCTCTGCCAATATATCCTTTCCTTTGAAGCGAATTTCTCCGGATGTCGGAGTTTCAAGCAAATTGACGCAGCGCAGCAGTGTGGATTTCCCCGAACCGCTTGATCCTATTACACAGACAACTTCCCCTCTGTGTACATCAAAATCTATGCTGCGCAAGACTTCCGTATTGCCGAAATTTTTCTTGAGATTTTTTATTTCGATTACTTTTTCACTTCCGCTATTCTTCACAGAATTTTCCTCCTTATCGGGTATTTACTATGCAGCCGCCTCATCCGCATACAGCTCGTAATTCTTCGGACCGTCCAGTCTTTTTTCCAGAATTTTCAGCAATTGCGAGACGACAACCGTGAGCACCAGATAGACGACTCCGGCGATGAAGTATGCCGGGAATGTCGCAAACGAGGCGCCCGCGACGGATTTTGTTGCAAAGAACAGTTCCCCGACCGATATGACGGACAGCACGCAGCTGTCTTTCATATTGATGATGAATTCGTTGCCTATTGCCGGGATTATATTGCGCAAAGCCTGAGGGAGAATTATTCCTCTCATAGCCTGCCCGTGCGAGAGCCCCACCG
>JBGZBU010000031.1:0-4094 GCA_041844835.1 Anaerovoracaceae bacterium | reverse complement strand
TAGAGCAAGGTGTTGTCGGCAGTCTTTTTTTCAATAGACAGCGTTATGTTTCGATACTGCTTTGATATCGTTTTTAAGTGATCGAAATGCCGCATGTATTGATCCGGAGTATAAACAAGGCCTTTTGTCGAGAGAAGTTCCGCGATCGGAAGCATGAGAGCGGGAAGATTCCGCACCGCAATATCCGGGGCAAGAACAGATAAATGCAGCTGCTGATTTTTTATGTTTTCGCGAAAAACAGTAACGCTCTGTTTCCACATTGAAAGAAAATCGGCGCTTCGGGTCTGCTCCGCCAGTTCTTTTGCCAAAGCTTCCGGCATTGCAAAAAGCGGCGGTATATCACAGCGAATACGGGCATTACCTTCCGCGAGGCTCAAGCTGGAAATTTTTTTATAACACTCATCAAACCGCTTGCCGGTGAAAATCTGCATCAGAGGTCGACAAAGAGAAAAGTATTTTTCATATTCCGCCACAAGCGCGGCAACTGCCGCCTGATCCGTAAGGAAAAGATTGAGCATTCCGTCCGTGCTTTGCTGTACGGATGAGGAGACAACGGCAGCGGTATTCGGGGCAATGAACAAGGTGCGCTGGAAAACACCGTCTCTCAGGCGAGGATAATAATACGCTTCGATTGCGCCCGTCATATAAATGGGAATCCACTTTGTGACCGCTTCCAGCAGCTCATTTATATCTCTGGACAGCGTATGAATGATGCGCACGCGATTGCCTTTCATAAGAACTTTTTTGAAAAGTTCAGCCCAGCGGACGGAAAATGCGGTGTCTTCATACATCCACGCCATATTTTCATCTGAGAACAGAAGCAGGGTTTGCGGCTCTTCTTCCTGCAATATCTTCAGAAAAAACTGTTCGACTGCTTTTCGTTTCCCGGGGTTTCCATAAAGGCACATGGAATATTTCGGAAGCGGCATCTCTGCACCCATATCCGGGGGAAGGGGTGCGCAATTTGCGTAAGCATGCGAAAAACCTGAAATCAGGCGCCCCGTAGCCACGTTAGTATTTTGGTTTTGCAACAGCCAATTTTCTAAATACAATGCCGCGCTTTCATTAGAATTTAAAACGGCGTCCCCGATCCCGGTCAATTTATATAGCGCATTTTTTTGATATTCTTTTGTAATGTGTCCCGCCAGATACCGGCACATTTGTCCCAAATAGTCTTGTTTTTTTGGCAGATTCCTGGCGCCGCTTCGCAATCTGCCTATATATGAGCTGTCCATGCTGACCGCTCGTCCGAGCATGCTGTTTGAAACCCCGGCTATATTCATAAGGGCATCGAATCGTTCTGCAAACATCGTTACACCTCCTTTTATATTTCAAATATAATATAATTTTCGCTGAAACACAAGAAACATTGACATAAAATCTGCCAATGTTTTGGCACGGTCATTTTATAATATAATCTTGAAATAGTGCCGCCTTTTGGTAAATTTAAGGTAGATCTATTCTACAGAGTGCACTACGTCGCTTTTTATGAGGAGGTGATGCTTGTCACGCGGCCGGAAAACTGAAGCATAATCAATATCTGTTAATGAAAATTCAAAATCAATTAATGACAGTGAAAACAAGAAAATAAGTAATAGAAACGATCAACGGGAGGAACGAAAAGATGATATCAGTAAAGAAATTCGGCGGCAGATTTTTGTCGATGCTGCTCGCGCTTGTCATGATGTGCGCTCCTTTTGCGGCCATGCCCCCGGCGGCATCAGCGGACCCTGTGGAGTATCCTCTGTGGGTAGGCGGCACACGAGTCACCAGCGCCAATGCTTCGGACATATTAAGTGACGGCGCCGTCAGCTACGATGCCGCAACCAATACGCTTAAACTCAAGGGTGCAACTATCGAAGGAAAATCCGGAAGCAACGAATCAGACAGCATCGGCATATATTTCACGAATTCCGAGGGTTTGACTATTGAAGCCTCCGGCACCAATACCGTAAGCGGCAAGGATACAGCTCAGTATTATGCGGAATTCGGTATTAAATCGTCAGAATTCGCACCGCTGACGATCATTTTAAAAGACGGTGCGAATCTTGATGTTAAGGGGGCGCTTAATAAGGTATACAGCGATAATATAAGCAGCGCGGCTTCATCACAACTGGGGCATCTTACAGTTAAAGGGCGTGGCACGCTGAATTTCATAGGAGGCGCTTGTAATATGAGCTCGGGGCTGGGGTGCAGGTCGCTCACCGTTGAAGATGATGTGGCTCTTATCTCCCGCAGCAACGCAGCCGGGCTTGAGGGCGCTCCTGGGATTTATGGTTTCGGAGCACGCATATACAGCGGGTCCATCATTCTCAAAGGGAATGCAGACGTAAAATTTTATGGACGAGCAGATGGGGCTATATTTGTAAATGATGGACTCTCCGTTGAAGCATACGACTGGACGGGCAGTATGACGGCAAGCACTTCGAGCAAAGTTATCCAGAAAGCAAGCTCCAGCCCTCAGAAATTCCAATTTAACATTAATAAAATCAAGGTGACAGGCTATACGGATGAGAATTCGACGGAGGGCGGAACGGAACTGACACAGGGAATTTGCGATTTCGGCGAAGTCGCGTCTTCTTATAAAAAGCTCACTTTCGCACCTAAAGCGCCTGTTACCGTCACCTTTGAGATGAACGGTCACGGAGAGCAGGTTCCGGCTCAGCCGCTGGTTGCCGGAGCTCATGCAGTAATGCCGCCAAATCCCGTTGCCTCGGGATGGACTTTCGGAGGCTGGTATGCCGATTCCACATTCTCGCAAACATTTGATTTTACCGCGCCGATCAACCAAAATACCAAGGTTTATGCAAAATGGACGAAAGCCGCAAGCGGCGGCGGAAGTTCCGGCAGCGGAGTAACCAAATATTATACTTTGTCCTTTGATACCGGCGGAGGTTCGGCGATAAGCAGCGTTACAAAAGCGTCCGGCACGACAATAAATCTTGCGGATTATGTTCCCGTCAAAGACGGATATGATTTTGCCGGTTGGTATGGTGACAAAGCGATGACTGAGAAGGTGACTTCCTTAGAGTTGATAAAGTCCATGACACTCTACGCAAAGTGGGAAGAGAAAAGCAAGGCTGCCGAAAACCCGCTTCCGTTTATCGATGTAAAGATGACAGACTGGTTCTATGGTGATATCAATTATGTCTATGATAAAGGCATCATGAAGAGCGTGAGTGAAACGAGCTTTGCTCCGAAGACTCCTACTACTTCCGCTATGCTTGTGACGATGCTGTATCGTTTGGAAAAGGAACCCGAAGTCAGCGGCAAGAGCACTTTTGCCGATGTGGCGGACGGAATGTGGTACAGCAAGGCAATTGCATGGGCGCAGATGAATAAGATAGTCGAAGGGCACAGCGCGACGGTTTTCGGTCCGAAAAACAATATCTCCCGTGAACAGCTTGCTGCCATACTGTATCGTTATGCGCAGTATAAGGGTTATGATGTGAGCAAATCCGCGGATCTTTCAGGGTTTACGGACAGCGGAAGCATCAAATCCTATGCGGCTATGCCGATGAAATGGGCTGTTGCGGAAGGTCTGATTCAAGGGATGGGAAACGATATGCTGTCCCCAAGCAGCGGAGCGACAAGAGCGCAGATAGCGGCTATCGTGCACCGCTTCTGTGAGAAAGTAAAATAAAAACAATATACGCGAAATATACGCAAACAATAATTAAAAATACGCGGACGATAATTAAAAAAGGACGGCTGACGGGGATTCCGAACAGCCGCCTTTTTATGTGCCTTTTCTATATAAAGTATTTTTAATATTCTATATAACGAAAACCCCTTTTGCCGGACGAGCCGGTGAAAGGGGTTTTCGTTATTTGAGAAAGGTCCTTATTTTGGAGTTCTCTTAGAGGGAAGATGTTGTGAACTTGAGCTTTTTGCACTTGAGCAATTTGCCGTATCCCCTTTCTCCCACAAATTTGCCGTTGTCATATACGAGCCTGCCGCGCGAATATGTAGCGATAGGGTATCCTTTTACCTTGATGCCTTCCCAGATAGTGTGATCCGTATCGCCGTGCATCTTGTCATTTGTAATGGTGAAATCTTTCTTAGGATCGTAGAGCACGATGTCCGCATCTCTG
>JBGZBU010000030.1:0-37708 GCA_041844835.1 Anaerovoracaceae bacterium | reverse complement strand
GAAGTGTGGCGTTGCCGATATGAAGCAACCATTTGATCATGCCGGAATCTGTTGTCATGATATAATAGTTGCATTCATTGTATACTCAACACTATAAGTGTTGAGCATTGCGGCAAATTATGCTTTGATTACATTTTTGGAGGATATTTATGGAAGCAAAAGTAAAGGATATGTTGGAACTTATAAGACCTGCTCTGCAAAGAGACGGCGGAGATATTGAGCTTGTTGATATCACGGATGATAATGTCGTGCTGGTACGCTTGAAAGGGCATTGCGCAGGCTGCCCGGGGGCCATGATGACTTTGAAAGGTCTTGTTGAACGCGTCATCCGCGAGGAAATCCCGGAGGTGAAAGCAGTTGAAGCGGTACCGTTTGAATAAGCGCTTTCCGATTGCGATAATACTTCTTGTCGTATTGATCACTATAGCCGCATGCCTGAGAATTGGGAAAGAAACCGATGCCCCCTCTCCTGCGACGGGCAGCAATAATGATGTGCAAGCTAAAACCCTGCAGTTTCTGTGTGTCGGCGACGTAATGACACACGGCACACAAATAAAAGCCCAATATGATGCATCAAGCGGCACTTATGATTTCAATAATAATTATAAATATGTGCAGCCTTATATCAGCTCCGCCGACGTGGCGATGTGCAATCTTGAAACAACATTCGGCGGAGAGCCTTATCGCGGGTATCCTACGTTTTCCGCACCGGACTCACTTGCCGATGCCTTAAAAAACGCGGGATTTGATGTGGTCTTCACCTCAAACAATCATATGATGGACAGCGGTATGAGCGGCGTGAAACGGACGCTCAATGTACTGCGTGAACATGGTTTTGATGTAAGCGGAAGCAGGCTCAATGAAGACGAAAAGCGATTTTTTATAAGGGAAATCAAAGGAGTCAAAGTCGGCTTCATCGGCTATACTTATGAAACCGCTTCTGATGGGGACGGCAATGTTTATATAAACAGCATTCGCGTGCCTTATGCGGAAGCCGGCCTTATAAATTCTTTCTCCCATGAACGCATAAATGACGATTTAAAAAGAATGAAAGATACCGTAACCGCCGCGAAAAAAGCCGGCGCCGATATAGTGATAATGTATCTTCATTGGGGGGAGGAATACCATAATACTCCGAATTCACACCAAAAAATGATTGCAGAGTATCTGGTTGATAATACCGCGACGGATATAATTTTTGCGTCGCACCCGCATGTGCTGCAGCCGGTTGAAATTATAAAATCCGCTGACGGTAAAAAAAATGTTCCCGTTTTTTACAGCATGGGCAATTTCATATCGAATCAGCGTGCGGAAACTCTCGGGGATCGCTTTGCGGGAACTGAAACGGGGTGCATGGCGATATTGGATGTATCCGTAAAAAGAAAAACCGTTAACGGCAACAAACACTATGTGATAGATAAAATAGAAAACAATACAATTGCAACGTGGGTCAATCGCTACAACAAGAGCGGAAAAGCTGTCTATGAGATTGTTCCGCTTGATGAGGGCGCACTCCAAAATCCCGGCGTGAAGGCGGCGGGGCACGCAGCGAGAGTAAGCGCTGCAAGTGCCGAAGCATATGCAATACTCAACATATAATTCAAGAGGTAATTATGGAAAACATCTTTGATAGAGAACTGGAAAAGAAAATCAATCTGACAGTTGACAAAAACCACGATGAAATGATTACAAAATTGCAGGAGCTCATCAGAATCAGGAGCGTGGTTGAGGATCCCGACGGAGACAAACCTTTCGGTGCAGGAGTGCACGAAGCATTCATGTACATGAAAGGGCTTGCCGAAAATGAGGGATTTCGCTTTAAAAACATAGATAATTACGGAGGACACATAGAATTTTCAGCCGACAATAGTGATAACAATGAAATTTTTGCAATTCTTTCGCACATTGATGTCGTCCCCGAGGGCGCAGATTGGGATTATGAACCATACGCCGGGACAATCGCGGACGGAAGAATTTACGGCAGGGGCGTAAATGACGATAAAGGCCCCACGATGGCTGCATTTTATGCCATGAAAGCGCTTAAAGAATCAGGATTCATCCCGAATAGAAAAATCAGGCTTATACTTGGACTTGATGAAGAGACGAATTGGTACGGGATGAAAAAGTATTTTGAATCGGAGCCCGCGCCCGCGATGGGATTTACGCCCGATGCGGAATTTCCCGCAATACATGCGGAAATGGGCATTCTGATCTTTGATCTTGCGAAAAAACTGAAACCGCAAACGGAGAAAGGTCTTGAAATAACATCCATTTCCGGGGGCAATGCTGCAAATATGGTGCCTGATCACGCAAGAGCTGTATTGCGCGAGTACGGTCGCGGGGAAAAATCCGAAGAAACATATGACTATATTAAAGCGATACTTGCAAGCTATAAACAGGAAACGGGGCATGATATATCTTGCCGCGGAATGGGCAAAAGCCTGGAAATCAAAGCGGAAGGCGTATCCGCACACGGCGCCAGACCGACAAGCGGAGTTAATGCAATTTCAATACTCATGGACTTTCTGGGAAGACTTGATATCGGCAATGATGATATCAGCGATTTTATAGACTTTTATAACAAATATATCGGCTTTGAGACTGATGGAAGTTCGTTGGGATGCGGATTCAGCGACGATGTTTCGGGGAAGCTGATTCTTAATACGGGACTTATCACGGCTGATTCAAAATCCGTCACCGTAACGATAAATATACGCTATCCCGTAAAATCAAATACCGAGCAGGTATATGAAGCGATATGGCAAACCGTGGAACCCCTGGATATAGGCATAGTACGCGGGAAGGAACAGGCCCCCATATTCTTTGATGTCGATCACCCTATGATCAGGACATACATGGATATCTACAGAAAATATTCAAACGATATGACAACCCCGCCTCTTGCGATAGGCGGCGGAACATATGCGCGAGCCGCGGAGAACGTCGTGGCATTCGGCCCGTCTTTTCCGGGCGATCATGAAGTGGCGCATCAGAAAAATGAATTTATGGATCTGGAAAAACTTCGCATCGCAACGAAAATATATGCGGAAACCATCGCCAGGCTCAGTCTGTGAGCCTTTTAATTAAAGATTCGGCTGGACTTTGTGTACTGTAACTATATCGCCGTTTTGTATCTGCATTATCAGCATGGATTTGATGGGATTGCCTTGTTGATCAAATGTAATTGCACCGCTTGCCCCTTGAAATTCTCTGGTCCGCGCAAGCGCTTCCCGTATCTTCTCTCCATCTGACAACGTATTTGCTCTGTTGATAGCGTCAATTGCCAGAATATACGCGTCAAACCCCAAAACACTTTCATTTTTCGGAGTCGCATTTTTCCCATAAAGTTTCCGATACTGATTGGAAAAAACGCGGCTCATTCCGGTGAGTCCGCTTTTTGAATCGTACGGAGATGAAAACATCAATCCCTCGGCTGTTTCCGCTCCTACTTCATCAACCAGTTTTTTTATGCTTTTGACGCCGCTGGTGGCAAAAAATTTAAGTCCCGAATTAATTTCCTTAGCACCCCGCAAAATTTGCGCGACATCTTCGGAATCTCCGGCAAGCAGCACAAAGCTTGCACCGGATTTCTCGATTTTTCTGAGCTCCGCCTTAAAATCTTTTTCGGATTTATCGTATTCAACCGTCGATGTTACACTTTCGAGATTCCCTCTGATACTGAATATCTTATCTCTGAATACCTTGGTTATGGTAATTGCATAATCATCTTTTGCCGGGCGCAATATCGCTATTTTTTCCTCCGGAGCGGTGTCGGCAATAAAGCGGGCAATCGCCTCCCCTTCAAAAGAATCCAGATAGCAAACCCTGAAATAATAAGGATTTTTACCGGTAACCAACGGATTGGTATTTGTAATCGCTATTGCGGGGATTTTATTTTCTTCAAATTTTTTCGCGGCAGCCAGCGAGTACAAGCTCCCGTATGAGCCTAATACTACCGCCGGTTTTTTTTGCACGAGATTGCTCACAACGGAATCACATGCATATATATCCGACATATTATTACAATAAATGAGCTCTATTTTGCGACCGGCAGCTTTGGGGAACAGATGATGTGCCATTTCTATTCCTTTAACCTCAGCCTTTGCATGCTCCGAATCTCTCCCGGACAGTGGCTCGTAGACTGCGATTCTGATACTGTCATCTTCTCCTTTATCATTGAAAAAAGTATCTTTAAAATTCACATAGCTCTCGCATGCGCTCAGCGACGACATTATGAGTGCAAGAATCAGCAAATATACAATTATTTTTTTTGATTTTACAGCTCTAAAAATTCTCATTATTACATACCCTTATCTGAATTTATTCCGTTAATTCGTTTCATTTGCTTCGGCATAATTTCGTTCCGATGATTCAGCGCAATTTCGTTCCAACTCCATGTCTGATAAAAATTTTCTCAATTCCGAATAGTCGTTTATTGCATTGACTTTGCGGCGGATTGCCGCTGCTCCCCTATACCCTTTTATATACCGGGATATGAATTTACGCATTTCCCTCACCGCCGAATACTCGCCCTTTTCTTCAGCAAGCCCCGCCAGGTGCCTCTTCATTACTTCAAGGCACTCCTCTCCGCTCACTGACGACCTCACATCTCCGGAGTGCCACATCTCCAGAGCCTCTCTGAAAATCCATGGATTTCCCACGCATCCGCGAGCAATCATAACCATATCACAGCCGGTTTCCTCCATCATGGACAAGGCATCGGCAGCCGAAAAAACATCTCCGTTTCCTATTACGGGAATTGATACGGCTTGTTTTACTTTTTTTATTTCCGCTCTGTTGCACGTGCCGCTATACATTTGCTTGCGCGTTCTGCCGTGAACGGTTATCGCCGAGGCGCCCGCCGATTCTATCGCATGTGCGACCTCGACGGCATTGATGGATTCTTCATCCCATCCTATTCGTATTTTCGCCGTAACCGGTTTGTCCGTTGAGGAGACCATGGCCCTGATCAAATCATACACCAAATGCGGTCTTTTCAGCAATGCCGAACCGTCTCCGTTTTTAACAACTTTCGGAACGGGACAACCCAGATTCAGATCGACGATATCGTTCGATAAATGCTCTATCTTCATACAGGCTGCTGCAAGCACCCCGGGATCGGAGCCGAAAAGTTGTACGGCTTTTGGACCGTCATTATCCTCCATCGCAAGAAGTGTCTCCGTTTTTTTATCGCCATATTTCAAACCGTTGATACTTACCATCTCCGTGCATGTAAGCGCCGCACCCATTTCGCGGCAGATCCTGCGCATCGTCAGGTCGGTGACTCCGGCAAGGGGTGCAAGAATAAACGGTGATGCGAGTTCTACATCACCGATTTTGCGCAATCCTTTATTGTCCATATCCTCATTAGCGCACATCATCACCGCATAAGCTCGCTTTCTCATCCGGCGTGACAAATCGTTTGCCGAGGTTTTTGTTTTTTTCATAAATTATTTGCAGCCCGTCAAGCGTCAGCATCTTGTCAACCACATCGATGCAGCCCGCGCCGTCCGCAACCAGGGCGGAAAGCCCCCCTGTAGCGATTACTTTAATCGGCACATCCCCGCAATACGCACGCATCTCTTCTTTCATTTTCGCCACTATCATCTCTATCATGCCCATATGTCCGTAAACCAGCCCCGATTTCATGCTGTCGATAGTATTTCTGCATATTACATGCTGCGGATCGTTCAATTCGACTTTCGGGAGTTTTGCCGTTTTTTCCACCAATGCTTCCAGTGAAATTTTAAGCCCCGGAGCGATAGTTCCGCCGAGATATTCCGCTCTTGGCGTGACAGCACAAAAAGTGGTGGCGGTTCCAAGATCCACAATAATGACGGCTCCTCCGTATTTTCCAAAAGCTCCGACCGCGTTCACAATGCGATCGGCTCCGAGTTGCTTGGGATTGTCATATTTGATGAGCAAACCCGTTTTTATACCAGGCTCGATTATTATCGGTCTCCTGTTGAAATACTTGATTGCCAGATGCCTCAAGGTGTAGACGAGCGGCGGCACCACCGTTGAAATTATAACATCTTCCACATCCGCAATATTAAGCCCGTCATATGCAAACAGCTGGTTCAGCAGCATGCCGTACTCATCCGCCGACTTTTGACTGTCCATCTGCATGCGCCAACTGTTCGTCAGAATTCCGTCCTTGAACACGCCGATTGCGATATTGGTGTTCCCTACATCAAATGCCAGTAGCATAGATCTTCTCCTTTGCTCTGATAAATAAAAATATCTTCTTAGGTAATCTGTGTCAAATAAGTGTGACTTAATTTTCTCCCAAAATTTTGCCCGCCTCAATGAACATTGAAATTACCTGATGAAATTTTACCGGATCCTGTTCATATCCGAGCAGGCTTTTTACCTTGTTGATCCTGTATCTTATGGTATTTTCATGGAGATACAGCTTTTTCGCGGCACTCGCAAAACTGCCGCCGGCATTCAAATATTCCTCTATGCACACCAGCAGTTCTTTGCGGTTTTCACTTTCGTCTTCCGTTATTATTTCGCGAATTGTATTATAGAATTCGCGCAATTCTTCCGTGTCTTTCAGCATAATCAAAAGCGGAATTTCCGATGTCTTATCATAGAATACACATTTTTTTGCGAGCCGCTCTCCTATAGCTCTTGCTATTCGCGCTTCCCGCACCGCCTTTTCGATATTGAGGCGTTCGCACACTGTACTGATTCCAATATACGGATCATTCAAATGCTCCTCAAGCAGATTTTTTATCTTTTCAGCCTTGTCAAAAACGGCATTCTCATCATCGGCGCTCACTATGTATATGAGCGCATCCATCATTCTGATGTAAGCATATTCTCTGTTTTCCAAAATAAAATCAGAAATCGCAAGCTCAAAATTCATGTCATATCCCGTGTCCTCCACATTTACTATGCAGATATGCTTGTCCATCTTGGGATTTATGGAATCAAGCGCTATTGAAAGCTCGTGGTTTGAAAGCTTTCCATGCAGCAACCGTTCCATCTTGCGTGAATTCGCAAGATGAATATCGTCAAAATACAACATGATTGACAGGTCCTGCATGAGAGCACTGTAAGAAAGCTTTTTGTCGAATTCAAACAGCGGGATATTATTTGCAGTCATGAAATTCAAGACATCTCCGTTCACAAGATTTGCATTTTTATCGGTTATACATATCCCGGAGCAATCCGCTGCGGCGAGCTGCTTTACAAATTGCAGTACGCGATCCGGATGCCCTCGGTGCTGGTCGAGGGTAGTAAAGTAAAGTATGCGTTTCTCCAAAAGCCTATCCGCTTCTTCCTCGCTCATTATCGGCGCATCATACACACTTACGCCGTCCACCTCCCGCTCAAGACCTTTCTCTCCCGTTATTAAACGCGCGTCTTTCAAAAGTGAATTGCAAATTAAAGTTGCAAGCTTAATTCCCATGGACACCCCACTAAAAATTGATAGAAATAATTAAAAATCTCAGAGTTATTCTAAGTCATTTCCGTTGTTTTTGCAAGAATAAAAGCTGTTCACACTGCTTTATTTTTACTGAATTATAACTTCTTTACGAAAATATAAAATTGAATTTACTTCTCTCCCTTTTAATGTCGAACAGCTTAAACAAGTCTTGTGTGAAAATGCTCGCGGAATATTCCGCTTGCGGTTTCTCCACCCAAATATTTACATGAGGAAATATTCAGCACCAAACGGCTGCCAAAAAATGATAAATAAGTTGTACTTATATTCTTTGTATGCTATAATAAACTGCGATGTTTCACAACATTTGATTAGTTCGAGGGGAAATCGAGCTGTTTAAAGCGGATTGGTCGCGCATCAAGTGTATTTTTTCTTTTTAAAAACATCCTTAATTTGCTTTAATCAATCGCATAAAGGCACCTTTGTTGCAACATAGTGTTTACAATGTGTTATAATGCTTCGCTTTTCTGTATTATCAACATTATCACTGTCTCCACAGTATCGCGGGGAAGTTAATTGTATTTGCTTAATATAATCTTAATAACTAGTTATTACACTGAATACATATATTTTTATGAAAGGGGATGATATTACTTATGTATTGTATAAAACGCTTATTAAATTTGATACTTATATTCTTTTTTGTCGTCATGACATTCGGGGGAACTATTGCAACGAACGGAATCACACCTGTTTTCGGTGCGGAAGATTTGACCGGTAGTTCAAAAATTGAAATCACCGATTTTGAAATAAGCGATATACACGGCAACACTCCGCCTGACGGCTTCTATTCTTATACTCAATTTTTACTCAACATTTCCTGGGATGCTTCCGCTTTGCTGAACAATATACATGAGGGCGATTATTTCACGATTGACCTTCCGAGTGAATTCAG
The DNA here is from genome assembly GCA_041844835.1 of Anaerovoracaceae bacterium. GTDB lineage: Bacteria > Bacillota > Clostridia > Peptostreptococcales > Anaerovoracaceae > CAUUCX01. The sequence continues at coordinate 29,357 of JBGZBU010000030.1, read as the reverse complement.
GTTTAAAGCGAACCATTCCTCCACCAGTTTTGATGTCATGGAGCCGGGCGGCACAAATGTCGTTGCCAAAGCCGTAGTTACCCCCGGTCCCGGTGATCGTGGCGGCAGCGTACGACTGACATTCACCAATTATGTTGAGGATCGCTACGATATAAAAGGGGAGCTCAGCTTGATGGCGTTGTTGATGTGGTCGCACACCAACACTTACGGCGATAATGAATTTGAGGTAAAAATATCTTCAAAAGTAAAAAAGGTGACAATCAAGATTAAGGAGAACCATCAGATAATCGATGAGACTTTCGTAAAATGGTATTACAATGAATCGGATGACGAAGTGGAATGGGTACTCAGGATAAATCATAAAAAAGGCAATCTTACCAATGTTGTAATCACGGATAAATTGACAGCCGAGAGCGGGGATCTTGAAGGAATACAGTATGATAAGGAATCCTTCATTCTGGTTGAGGCAGTAATGGATGAAAAAGGACATACTTTGAGCGAGATCAGTAGTACGAAGATTGGGGATTTGATCTCATTTGCACCGGATATGCGCTCATTCACCTATAATATGGGGGACATAACGGGCAAGCAATATTTTCTTAGATATAAATCTTCTTACAAGCCGGATCTTATTCTCAAAAACGAAGCAACACTCAATGCTAACGGTGATAAAATAGTAAAAATACAAATCTTTGAGCTTCAATCATCCGCAGGAATCGGTGCCGGGGAATTAAGCGGCAAATTAAAAATTATTAAGATCGATGCGTTAAACAACACCAAGAAGATCAAAGGAGCAAAATTTATAATTTCCGGACCCAGTCTATCTCCTGCAGTCACTAAAGAAACCGACAACAACGGGGAGATTTTTCTTACGAAATTGTTGCCGGGCGAATATACGGTGAAAGAAATATTCGTGCCGGGAGGCTATATTCTTGACGGAACCGAACATAAAGTAACGGTCAAGAAAAATGCCGTTGCAATAGAAACGATCAAAAACAATCCGCCGTCTCCGCCTCCGCCATCCCCTTCTCCTAAAAAAACTTCTATCTCAATTAAAAAGCAGTGGATAGGGAAAGAGCTGGACAGCATAAAGGTGAATTTATTCGCCGACGGCAAAAAAATTGCAAGTCAGATAGTAACGAAAGCCATGGGATGGGCTTATGAGTTTAAGGATCTGAACAAATTTGACGGCAGCAAGCTCATTAAATATTCGGTAACTGAAGAAAAAATAGAGGGCTATATTTCAAAGATAACAGGAGATCCCTCAAGCGGATTTCAAATAGTGAATGAAGAGACCCCTAAAGAAGATGAAAAACCTAAAGAAAAAACGCCACCGGGTGATGACGAAAAAATTCCTCCGGGCGATGAGGGAGAACTCCCAAAGACCGGTGACGGGCTCGGTGCGACGGAGTATGGAATTGCACTTGCCATATTGGGTGCGGGACTTGTGCTCATAGGTTTATCGCGCAGAAGACATGGAAAGAAGAACAGTTAGAAAGGCAATCGGAAAATTTTCAAACAACAGGTCGTCGCTCGTATTGATTTTAATCGGTTTCGTATTGTTGTTCAGTGCTTTGATATACAGCGTGCACTCAAACATGATGATCAAACGCCTGGAATCCAAAAATAAATCCGCATTGGAATCTTTCCTGAAAAACACGGATGAAGATGAAGATGCGGACAATTCCGAAATCGTTGCGGATAATTCCGAATCCGATGCAATTCATAAAGCGCGCCGAGAGTATGGCGACGCGTATGACGAGTCCGACCGGGTCGACAACAGACCAAAAGCTCGCAGGCAGCAGCATTCGAATGCTGTTGCCTTTTTGAGCATAAAAAAACTGAATCTCGATATGCCGGTTTTTCCCGGTACTACGGATCGCGCTCTGCGCGCGGGTGCCGGAATCGTAGCCGGAACTGATTTTCCGCATGACAGCGCATCCTTAACTACGGTAATCGCCGGTCACAGAGGCGGACATAACGGACGTGCCTCATTCCTGCACATAGACAAACTGACCCCCGGCGATGAAATCCGCGTGATAACCGTCGACAGAGAATTGGTTTATCACGTCACCATGCAAGAGGTAATTGAGCCCACGGATTGGAGCAAATTTACAAGATCGGAAAATACAAGCAGACTCATCCTCATGACCTGCCATCCATATCCGCAAAACAACAAGAGATTGCTTGTATGCGCAGAACTGTTTACGGCATCAGAACGCTGACAAGACGCATAGGATCCACATACTCCCCGTTTTCATAAGCGCGCATATTTCCCGATGCGATTTCATCTATCAAAATGACATTCCCGTCGGCGTCTTTACCGAATTCAAATTTGATATCGTACAATTCCAGCCCTTTTTCGGTCAGTACATCCGCGACAACCGCCGTAATTTCTCTTGTCAGATTTACTGCCGCCTCATATTCTTTTTCACTCATGATGGAAAGTATTTCAAGCGCTTCTCTTGTGATAAGCGGATCACATCTTTCGTCGTCCTTAATTGTCATTTCAACATATGCCGGCAGCGCGGCGCCTTCATCGATATATTTTCCGTATCGCTTATAGAAACTCCCTACCGCGCGGTATCGGCAGATTACTTCAAGCCCTTTGCCGAAAGGAGCTGCGGGCTTGACCTCCATTGTTCCGGCGTCCAAATCGGCGCTTATATAATGTGTCGCTATTCCTTTTTCTTTAAGCAATTCAAAAAACATAACCGAAGTTTTGAGATTTGCTCTTCCCATCCCCTCAATGCTGCCGCCTACCTGGTTTTCGCCGGGATCAAACACCCCGTCCCTTCCCGTCACATCGTCCTTAAAAAAAAGTGAATAATTTCCGTTATCCATCGCGTACACATCTTTTGTTTTTCCCTGGTATACTTTTTCCATAATTTAACCTGCCTTTACTTTCCTATTATTTTATTACTGAAAATTTATTACTGAAAACATTTATTTGAAATATTTTACCGAGTTTGCAAACATCCCGTTGTCCGGAAAATGTTCGACGCCGAGATTTTTATAAAGACCGTCACGCATTCTCTCCGTGTGCCCCATTTTCCCGAAAACTCTGCCGTCGGGCGAAGTAATTCCCTCTATTGCGAGCATGGCGCTGCTCGGATTGAACTCTATATCCATGCTCGGCCTACCTGAATGATCCACATACTGCGTTGCTATTTGACCGTTTGCGATCAGATCCTTTAGCATCGGTTCCCGGCAGATGAATCTCCCCTCCCCATGTGAAATTGCCACCATATGCACATCTCCGATATCACACGACGAGAGCCACGGCGATTTGTTTGAAATTATTTTTGTGCGCACCATGCGCGATTGATGCCTGTTAATGATATTTCCCGCGATGGTAGGAGAATCTTCCGTTGCATCACATATCTCGCCATACGGGACCAATCCTAATTTGATAAGCGCCTGAAAACCGTTGCAAATTCCACCGATCAAGCCGTCTCTCTCATCCAGCAGTTTGCGTATTTCATCTCTTATCTGCGGATGCCTGAAAAACGCCGTTATGAATTTGCCCGATCCGTCCGGTTCATCCCCGCCTGAAAATCCTCCGGGAATCATTATGATCTGACTTTGCCCTATCGCATCCGCCATTCGCTTTACCGAATCCTTCAGTCCTGCCGGACTGATATTGTTAATCACCAAGACGTCTGCCGCAGCTCCCGCATCCTCAAAGGCAGCCTGCGTATCATACTCGCAATTCGTTCCCGGAAAAACGGGAATCAAAACCCGAGGTTTCACATTAGATACAACGGGAGTTTTGCAAAGTTTGATCTGCCGCCGAATCGGAGCATTTTTGCCTAAAACTCCCGCACTCATGCATTCCGAAATATCTAAAATCTCGCTACTAGAGCCGGCCTTAGCTTTAAAATCATACGGAAATATTTCTTTGAGCGGTGCGTCATATATATCTTCCAGCTCCGCAAGAGATAGCGTTTCACGCATTCCGTCAATAATGCCCGAAATTTCGTACTGAAGATCGGTATGGCCAAGAACCTCGACATTAGAACCACGCGGCAAGACGGATTTCAAGGTGAAAACGCAAGCATCAGCATCCTGATTTTCCGAAAGCTCTGCAACAAACGCGCCGTATGAATATTCAAACGCCCTGCTCATCTCAAATTTTTCACTGAATTTAAAACCTGTTCCGTTTCCGATTGCCATCTTAAAAATGCGCTCCGCAATCCCGCCGTATGTAATCGTCGCGGCGGCAACAACACTTTCGCCCGTTATGAATTCGGACACGACATCAAAATATTTGCGCAAGTTCGCCCCATTCGGTAATCCGAATTCGTTCACCTCAGGTGTAATCAATATTACTGTCGAGCCGCTTTTTTTAAATTCCTCGGTCACTATGCGCGATTCATCCTGAACGGAGGCGGCGAAAGATATGAGCGTGGGAGGTACATCCATATTCTCAAAACTCCCGCTCATCGAATCCTTTCCCCCTATTGCCGCAATGCCGAGATCCATTTGCGCATCAAACGCCCCCATGAGAGATGCCATTGGTTTTCCCCAGCGTGAAGCGATCCTGCCCGGCTTTTCAAAATATTCCTGAAAACTCATGTAGGCGTTTTTCAAATCTCCCCCCGCCGCGACCAGTTTTGATATGGATTCTATAACAGCCAAATTTGCGCCGGCATAGCACGACTCGCTTGATATAAACGGATTATACCCGCATGACAACATCGAGCACGTGGTCGTCCTGCCTTGCAGCACCGGGAAGCGGCATGCCATCACGGATGCGGGGCTTTTCATATGAACTCCGCCGAAAGGGAAAATCAAATTTCCCGCCCCGATCGTCGAATCGAACATTTCCTTGAGACCTCTTTTATTTGCCACATTGATATCGGAAAGCAAATTTTCATATTCTTTCTTAAGTGATGTGATTTTTTTCTTCGGCGTTTTTATTGAATGCGCCGGCATATTTTTAACATGAATCGCAATTTCTTTTTTTGCTCCGTTCGTATTCAAAAATGCGCGTGAAAGATCGACTATCCTGTCGCCCCGCCAATACATGACTACACGCTCTTCTTCCGTAACGTCGGCGACATGCGTAGCCTCCAGATTTTCCTCCGCGGCATACGCGAGGAAACGACCTAAATCATGCGCAGCAAGCACAACAGCCATGCGCTCTTGTGATTCGGATATTGCAAGCTCCGTTCCGTCAAGCCCGTCATATTTTTTTGGGACCTTGTCCAAATTAACCGTCACACCCGGTGCAAGCTCTCCTATTGCGACGGAGACTCCCCCCGCGCCGAAATCATTACAGCGCTTTATCATCGAAGATACTTCTTTATTTCTGAAAAGTCGCTGAATTTTCCTCTCTTCGGGAGCGTTCCCTTTTTGCACTTCCGCCCCGCACTCCGCGAGGGAATCCGCGTCGTGAGATTTTGAGGAACCTGTAGCTCCTCCGCAGCCGTCTCTGCCCGTTTTGCCGCCAAGCAGAACAATCACATCTCCCGGCTCCGGCACGAGATGCCGTACCTGAGCTTCCGGCGCCGCACCTATCACAGCTCCCACTTCCATTCGTTTTGCGACAAATCCCGGATGATATATCTCGTCCACAAATCCGGTTGCAAGCCCCACCTGATTCCCATATGACGAATACCCCGCCGCAGCCGTCTGAACTATGGTGCGCTGCGGCAATTTCCCGCTCAGCGTTTCGGAAACAGGTGTGCGCGGATCGCCTGCGCCCGTGAGCCTCATCGCCTGATAAACATATCCTCTGCCGGAAAGAGGATCTCTTATCGCGCCCCCAATGCATGTCGCCGCTCCTCCGAAAGGCTCTATCTCAGTCGGATGATTATGAGTTTCGTTCTTGAAGAGGAACAACCAATCCTCATCCTTTCCGTCCACATCCGCCTTTACTCTGACCGTGCAGGCGTTCACCTCTTCCGAATCCGGAATTGAGTTCAATTCACCTGCAGCGCGCAGATGTTTTGCAACAATTGTTGCCATATCCATCAGAGTAACGGGTTTTTTAATACCCAGATCGCCCCGCAGATTCAAATAGCGCTTGTAGGCTTTCTCAACTGCGCCGTCCTCAATTCTCACATCTTTAAGCTCCGTGGAAAACGTCGTGTGCCTGCAGTGATCCGACCAATATGTATCTATTACTCTGAGCTCCGTCATGCTCGGAACACGTTCCTCGGATGCAAAATATTTCGCGCAAACGCGAAGATCGCCGGCATCCATTGCAAGACCGTATTTTTCGATGAATTGCATCGCATCCGCATCACTTATGTTTTCGTCATTTGGGAAATCATGAACTCTTATAACATCCGCAGGTTCCTCATAACGCTCGATTATGCTCTGCGGCATTTCGAGCGCCGCCTCCCGGCTTTCCACCGGATTTATTATGTGGCGCTTGATTCTTTCCACATCTTCAGTCCCGATTCCGGCGCCCCCAGGCGCTCCGGCGGAATGAAGAAGATATACCTTTGCATTTTTAACGACAGGACGCTCGCCGCCGGAAATGAACTGTATGCATTGCTCGCACGAATCCGCACGCTGATCAAACTGTCCCGGCACATATTCAACCGCAAACATCGCGTCGGCATCGGGCAGTTCATCCAGCACGACATCAACCTGCGGTTCCGAAAAAACTCCTTTTTTTGCCTGCTCCAGCAAATCCGGATCTATGCCTGATACATAATACCTGTTTATGATTTGCACATTTTTTACGCTGCCTATTCCGAGCAATTCATTTATTTCGGAAAGCAGTTTTTCCGCCTCCTGGTCAAATCCTTTTTTTTTGCCCACGTATACGCGATATAAATTCATTTTTTCCTCCGTTTGCAATTCCGACGATCGCTTGTTTATCGTGTCTTGCCTGCACCGTTTTACTTTCTGCGCTCCCATTCTCTGATCGCATTTTCACCTATGTCGTTTCTAAAAAACATGTCGCTGAAGTGTATTTTTTTCACGGCGTTATACGCTTTGTCCACCGCGGACCTGAGATTGTCCGCCGTCGCGATGACGTTCAGCACTCTGCCGCCGTTTGTGGTATACACCGGCGCACCATCCGCAATGTGCATGCTCGTTCCCGCGTGAAAAACCGTAATCCCGCCGTATGCTTCAAATTTCCGAGCCGCCATAGCCGCGGGGTCATCCCCGAAAATCTCTGAAAAATCTATTTCATATCCCTTGGCATATTCCCCCGGATATCCGCCCGATGCCGCAACCACACAGCACGATGCGCCGTCATAAAAATCAATTTCGACATCATCAAGCCTGCTTTTTTCAACGGCAATCATTATGTCCAAGAGGTCGCCTTTAAGCAGCGGAAGTATGGCCTGCGCCTCGGGATCACCGAAGCGACAATTGTATTCAATCACCTTGACGCCCTCATCGGTCAGCATAAGTCCGAAATATATGCAGCCTTTAAACGGCGTACCCTCCGCCAAAAACCCCTGCATGGTCGGAATCATTATCTTCTCATATGTATCGCGTTCCACTTCGCCGGTATAAAAGGGATTGGGAGCGATTACCCCCATGCCGCCCGTATTGAGCCCCGTATCGCCGTCTCCCGCCTTTTTATGGTCCATGGACGACAGCATGGGTCTTATGCTTACTCCGTCGCAAAACGCGAGAACCGTGATTTCAGGACCCCTTAAGAATTCCTCAATCACGACCTTATCCCCGCTAGCGCCGAAACATTTATCTTTCATCATGTCATAAAGCGCCTTTTCCGCCGTTTCCTCATCTTCTGCAATTATTACTCCTTTACCCAGCGCCGGACCGTCCGCCTTGATGACCGTCGGATATTTGTTTTGCTCCTTTACATATGCGACTGCAGAATCATAGGAAGTAAATTCCTCGTATGAAGCGGTCGGAATTCCATATTTTTTCATAAACGCTTTCGAGTAGGATTTGCTCCCCTCTATTTGCGCCGCCTCTTTGCTCGGCCCGAAAACAAGGATGCCTTCGGCGCGCAACAGGTCGGCGCAGCCCATTATCAGCGGATCGTCCGGAGCTACTACGGCGAAATCAACTTCATTTTCCACTGCAAAGTCTCTGATTTTTTCAATATCGGTCGCAGAAATGGGCACACAGGTCGCAAATCCTGCTATTCCGCCGTTTCCGGGAAGCGCGAATATCTCACTGACATTCGGATTTTCGCTTATTTTTTTTACTATCACGTGTTCACGACCGCCGCCGCCTACAACCAAAACTCTCATGATTTCCTCCCTTATATGAAAATACACCGTTCTGCCTTTGCTTCTGCGACTGCTCTCGCATCCGCTTTTGCAATCCGCTATTCCGCTCTTTGTTTATGCAGTCTTCGTTTTTGCAATTTCCATTACTGCGATTTTAGTGATGAAACAGCCTCGTTCCGGTAAAAGCCATCAGTATATTTTTGCTGTCACAGGCGCCTATTACTTCCTCATCCCTAATCGAACCGCCCGGTTGTGCGATGTATTCCACGCCGCTGCGCCCCGCCCGCTCTATATTGTCACTGAACGGGAAAAATGCGTCGCTGCCCAGAGCCACTCCGCTGATCTTTTGCAAAAATTCTTCCTTTTCATCCGCCGTAAATGCAGGTGGACGTTCGGAAAATATTTTTTGCCATATGCCGTCCGCAAGCACTTCTTTGAAATTTGCGCTTATATATATGTCAATCGCATTATCAATATTTGCCCGTCCGACATCCTCTTTGAATTTAAGTGCCAACACTTTTTCGTGCCCCCGCAGGTGCCATATGTCCGCCTTGTCGCCCGCCAGTCTGGTACAATGTATTCTTGACTGCTGCCCGGCGCCTACGCCTATCGCCTGCCCGTTTTTTGAATAGCAGACGGAGTTGGACTGCGTATATTTCAACGTTATCAGAGCTACAATGAGATCGCGCTCCGCGCTTTTCGACAAATCCTTTCTCGCGGTAACGATATTTTCAATCGCACTCTTGTCTATGATTAAATTATTGCGCTCCTGTTCAAAAGTAATGCCGAAAACTTCTTTTTTCTCAAGGACAGGCGGATGATAATCGGGATCCATTTTAATTATCGTATATCCTCCTTTGCGCTTGCTTTTCAGCAATTCGAGCGCGGCAGGTTCATAATCCGGCGCTATAATCCCGTCAGAGATTTCCGGTTTTATGAGGGCTGCCGTCGCATAGTCACATTTATCGGAAAGCGCGATGAAATCACCGAAAGAGGACATCCTGTCCGCCCCTCTTGCCTTTGCGTACGCGCACGCGAGCGGTGAAAGTTCCTCCCCGTTTTCATCAATTCTATAAATTCTTTTTTCAATATCGCTGAGCGGAATTCCCACCGCGGATCCCGCCGGACTGACGTGCTTAAAAGACGCCGCCGCAGGCAGCCCCGTAGCAGAAGCAAGCTCGCGCACAAGCTGCCACGCGTTTAACGCATCTAAAAGATTGATATAGCCGGCTCTCCCGTTCAGAACTTTAATCGGCAGCTCTCCCTGCACATACACCCGAGCATTTCCCTGGTTGGGATTGCAGCCGTACTTCAATTTCATCTCAGACATCGATTATTCCTCCATTTTGTTGATTATCTCGCTTGAAGTCTCCCCGGATTTCAGATCAATGTACCTCACAAACAGTGAAATCATATTCTCCCCGTCAAGTGCGTCAAACAAGGCTTCCGTCAATTCTTCAATCGTTCCTCCTATATCGAGTTTTACCGGCTCTCCCTTAAATGAAAGCAGCCTCCCCTCCTCAGCGCCGCTGTATGTATGAATCAGATGTGCTTCGCCCGGCACCGCTTCATATTCATAGAAAAATCTGGCACAAGCTTCACTCCTATCCGATTCTTTTTTCAATATACTCAATTTGTAGCTGAAATCGCTTTTATCACTTTTGTCGGTTTTGCCATTGTCATCGTTATTCCCATTATTTTCATTGTTTTTCGCATCCCCGTCCCCGTCTGCAAGCGCGGGCATGCTGAGCATTCCGCTTATGCGCGGCGTGAAGTTCGGCGCGTCCGGCTCATAGCATCTTGCGCGCAGTGCCGCCTCAAAACTCTCGCCTCTTGCCAATGCTTCCGCAATTGTATCCGTCTGATCGCCGTTCGTGACGACGGTAACGGAACCGAGATCCCGCAGGGGACTGTATATTATTAAGCTCGGATCCTCGACTTTCGATTCATCTACGGGATAAATTATCAAATCCGATTCTCCGTCAATTTCAAATCGTCTGTTTCTGCTGTTCGCAGAACGCCCCGTTATAAAATATGCCGTTACCGCCTCATCGCCCGACTCGCTTAATCCTATTAATATCCCTCTGCCCGGATACTCAATGCCCTTTAAATAATCAAACATTCTTACTCTCCTTTATTTTTTTTGCCACGATTTCCACGGCTTGCGGCAGAATTATATGCTCCGCCTCTTTCATGACTCGTTCCTGCAGAGTCTTTGCATTATCATCGTCCCTCACCTCGACCGCTTTTTGCATTATGATTTCGCCGCCATCCGGGATCTCATTGACGAAATGGACCGTGGCTCCGGTGATTTTTACACCGTATTCCAGCGCCGCTTCATGAACTCGCAGTCCGTAATAACCTGCTCCGCAAAATGATGGGATAAGAGACGGATGAACATTGATAATCCTTTGCTCATATCTGCTCGTAAAACTGCGGCTAAGTATCGTCATAAATCCTGCGAGAACGATCAAGTCGATATCCTCGGCTTCGAGAATTTTTATAATCTCTTCTTCCGCGGAGCTTTTGAGTTTTTCAACGGCATACGTTTTTATCCCCGTTTTTTCTGCCCGTACAAGTGCATATGCATCCGGATTGTTTGAAATTACAACCGCAATCTCTGCAGATCGTATAATATCGGCTCGCTCCGCGTCCATTAGCGCCTGCAAATTTGTCCCGCCTCCCGAGACGAGCACCGCTACCCTGATTTTACTATCATTTGCCTTATTTGCCTTTTTCATATTAAACTCACACATTAAACTCACACAATCTCTATCCGCTCTTCGCCGGATGCTTCGACCATCTCCCCGATAACATACGCATCCTCACCGGCAGCTCGTAAGATTTCAAGCGCCGCATTGAGGCTCTCGGGGGCAACCGTAACCACCATTCCCACTCCCATATTGAATGTGTTGTACATATCGTGCTCGGAAATTCCCCCCAATTTCGCCGCCATGCCAAAAATCGGCGGCGACTGTACCGCAGATTTTATGATACGTGCCGACAGATTCTTATCCTTAGGAATGCAGCGGGGAATGTTTTCATAAAAGCCGCCGCCCGTTATATTCGCGATTCCCTTTACAGCTCTGCTGTCTTTAAGCTCCGCCGTGAGACTGAGTATCGCTTTCACATATATTTTTGTCGGGGCAAGCAGCGCTTCGCCCAAAGTCATTCCCAATTCCGGGAAATATTCATGCAGATCGCAATTCTCGACATCGAATATTTTTCGCACCAGCGAATAGCCGTTGGAATGAAATCCGGAGGATTTGAGCGCTATGATCTTATCCCCCGCTCTCATATCGGAACCGTCAATGATATCCGACCTATCGACTATTCCGACCGCAAATCCGGCAAGGTCATATTCGCCGCCCGGATAAAACCCGGGCATTTCCGCCGTTTCTCCGCCTATAAGCGCCGCCCCCGCAAGCTTGCAGCCGTCAGCGACTCCCTTTACTATATCTGCTATTTTTGACGGAACTGTTTTCCCCGTTCCTATGTAATCAAGGAAAAACAGGGGCCTTGCGCCGCCGCAGATTATATCGTTTACGCACATCGCAACGCAATCAATTCCTATCGAATCGTGCTTATCCAAAATAAATGCGAGTCGCAACTTGGTGCCGACTCCGTCAGTGCCGGATACGAGCACGGGCTCCGCCATATCTTTGATTCCGGACTCCGCAAGAGAAAACAGGCCGCCGAAACCTCCTATCCCGGAGAGAACCCCGGGGATTTCGGTTTTTGCGATATGCGCTTTCATCATCTCCACAGACTCATACCCCGCGGTAATATCAACTCCCGCTTCTCTATACGCGTCACTGTAGCTCTTCATTCCTTTTCCTTTCATCTTTTATTTTTTTCTCCCTTTCTCGGTTTTCAGACCTTGCCTCGGATATTTTTTTGACAACATTTTTAGGTTTTTCAAGATCACATGACGGGACCTCGATAGGGTATTCTCCGCTGAAACAACCGTGACACATGCCCATCGAGCTGTCATTTATAATTCTGAAAAGATCACGCAAATCAAGGAATGCCACACTGTCCGCGCCTACAATTTTAGCTATTTCTTCTTCATTATACCTGACGGCAATCAGATGATCCCGCGAGTCGATATCCGTGCCGAAATAGCACGGATTTAAAAATTTCGGCGCCGAGCTCCTGACATGTACTTCCTTGGCTCCCGCATTCCTGAGCAAACGCACAATTCTCGCGCTGGTAGTTCCCCTCACTATCGAATCGTCTACCATTATTACTCGCTTATCGCGCACCGTGCTCTCCACAACATTGAGTTTTATTTTCAATCTGTCTTCCCTATATTGCTGATCGTTTTGTATGAATGTCCTGCCGATGTATTTGTTTTTAATAAACCCGAGACCGTAGGGGATCCCCGATTGCTGCGAATAGCCCATCGCCGCGTCTATGCCCGAATCGGGCACGCCGATCACCACATCAGCGTCCACCCTGTTGTCGAGCGCGAGCAATGCCCCCGCCCTGCGCCTGGCATCGTGCACGGATGTGCCGTCTACCACCGAATCGGGTCTGGAAAAGTAAATATATTCAAATGAGCACAGCGCTTTTTTTGCAGTTCCAAGATGCGTTTTAATACTCCTCAGTCCTTGCGAATCAACTACAACTATTTCCCCCGGCTCCACATCCCGAACGAAATTCGCGCCTATTGAATCAAGCGCACAAGTCTCCGAAGCAATCACGTAAAGCTCATCTCTCTTCCCGATTACCAGAGGCCGAAAACCGTGTGGATCTCTCACTCCCACCAATTTTCGCGGAGACATCAAAACCATGGAATATGCCCCTTTAAGGCTGTTCATCGCTTCAGAAATAGCCTGCTCGATTGAATCGGTGCATAGGCGTTCCCTGATTATTATCGAAGCTATTATTTCACTGTCGCTTACGGAATGAAATATGAGTCCGTTCATTTCGAGCTCGCGCCTGAGTTCCGCTGCGTTTACGATTGCGCCGTTCGTGGCGAGCGCCATGGAGCCTTTCATATGATTTATTGTCATCGGCTGCGCATTTGCCTGCGTTGCCGTGATTTTGGTGCCGTATCTTACATGCCCTATGGCTATATGCCCGCGCCCCAGTTTTTCGATTGTCTCGGCGTCAAATACGTCGTTTACTATGCCCACATCTTTATGCGTTTTGATGACTCCGTCATCGTTTACGGCGATCCCGCAGCTCTCCTGTCCGCGATGTTGGAGGGCGAAAATACCGTAATATGTCTTCATTGCGACATCAAATTCTTTAGGAGAATAGACCCCGAAAACGCCGCATTCTTCATGCAATTTGTCAAATTCAAAATTCAAATCTTCCACCTTTTTCCTCCAATAACGCCTGCAGTTTTTTGTCCGCATCCAAAACATTTTCTCGCATTCGTTCCTTATTTTTTAGCAGCTCCTCTCTCACGCGGTCATCAAATACCGCAAGTATCTGTGCGGCAAGCACGGCGGCGTTATGCGCACCGTCTATCGCCACGGTTGCGACCGGGACGCCCTGCGGCATCTGCACGGTGGAAAGGAGTGCGTCAAGCCCGTCCAGTGTTGAAGATTTAATCGGGATCCCTATGACCGGCAATACCGTTTTGGCGGCGACCGTACCGGCAAGATGAGCGGCTTTCCCGGCGGCAGCCAGAATAACGGCAAAATCTTCAGAGGCTTTATTCATAAACAAATCCACCTCCGCCGGAGTTCTATGCGCTGAATACACATGCGCTTCATATTCTATGTTCAGCTCCTTGAAAAAGTCGATGGCGGGCTTCACTTTATCATAATCGTTTATACTGCCCATGATTATTCCTACTTTTTTTCTTTTATCGCTCATCCTGCGCTCCTTTCATGCCCTAAAGCATATGTTCCCCGATATTGGAGATCGGTTCGGCATTTTTCGTCTTTTTGTGCAATATTACGAATATTTGCCAGATATTTTGGGCATAATGTTCGTCTTTTTGCGAGTTAATATGGAAAATGTATCTTTTTTATACGCAATTATAACATATTTCCGAACTTTTATCTATTTTTTGAAATGTTTTTTGCAAAATCATTTGAATTGATTTGAGAATCGTTTATTTTTTTATCTTTTCGTGTATAATCCTAGAGGATGAGATCATAGATAAGGAGGGAATGCTATGAACTGTTCATATAAAACGCACGGCGTCTGTGCATCTGCGATTGATTTCGACATTGAGGACGGCAAGCTTAGAAATATTAAATTTACCGGCGGATGTCCCGGCAATTTGGCGGCGCTTTCGACCTTACTCGAGGGTTCCGATGCGAGAGAAGCCGCGGAAAAGATGCAGGGGATAAAGTGCGGGAAAAAATCCACATCCTGCTCGGACCAGCTGTCACAGGCTATAATGGGTGCATTAAGCGGCGAGTAATTTCAACTCGCCGTTTTTATTTTGCGGACAGATAAATTCGCTCGTCCGCACCGCGGATCAGCATGCCTTTATCGCCGGTTCTGTAGCGTATCAGCGGCATGCAGGTACGGGTCAAAGTGGTTATTACGATCTCTCCCTGTTCTCCCGGCGAGAGAACTTCCCCGCTTTCAGGGGAAACTATTTCAAGATATATATCCGAATCGCACACCGAATAAAGCGGCGACTCGTTTCCTTCCGATGTATCCGTACAGGCGGCGATCCTGTAGCCTGATTCCAGATTTCCGTAATTTCTGATCACGCTGCATTTCCACGAGGGCAAAAAACTGGTGATAGAGCGTTTTGAAAAATTTTCGTGCTGAAAAATTACTAATTTTATCCTGTCGTTTATTTCCTGCAAATCCTCCGCAAAGCGCCTGTCGCTTGATCGCGCTTTTGCCATTTCGGATAAATTGGTAACCTGCACAGGCTCGCCGATAATCGTCGTCACATTTTCCAATTTTAGCAGATCAAGGTAAACGCTCCAATCCAGCCGCTCATCATCAAGAGGCCCGTAAGGCACGCTGTGAACGCCCAGATGCTCTAGCGCTTCGCGATAAATATCCCCGATAGATCCGGGACGCCTGCACGGCAAAAGGATGAGAGCCACATCATCCCGCGTAACCCTATCTTTCAACATATTTTTTACATATTCCAAAATTTCCATCTGATCCTGAAATGAGAATCCGACATTTTTGACCTGCCCGTTGCGGCCCTTTGATTTGCCCGTTGTTATCCTTGCGGACTCTTCCGGCTTTACGCACAGCATTTTATATCCCCATTCTTCAAGTTCGTCTGCAGATGTAAAAGGAATTGATGCAATATCATCCAAAGTTCCAATTTGTATCAGCTCAGGGGCATCTTCCATGGACTCGATATCTGCGGGGACACCGATTTCCGCCCTGTCTATTCCCAAAAATTTCTCCTGATAAAATCGCGATTTATACTGAACGTCAGTCAGAATTCTATTAAGATTTTCTATTCTGTAAGAAGTGAGCGCGGACTCGGTCCCGCCGTCGTTTTCGACATCAATATTTAAAATTCTTTTGCCAATCCATTCCGTCAAAAAATGCATAAAACTTCCTTTCTTCTGCCCGCCTGCCGATCAAATTCCGTGCCTGAGCCGTTCTATTTATAGTTGAATATTTCTATTTCCATCAGCAGCAAATCAACCGTCAACATTCGCTTTGTGAGCGGAACGCCTTTGGTAAGCAGCACCTTGATTGCCTCCGCCGCCTGCAGTGACGCCACAAATGCGGATGTGAAAGATGGTGTGCCGAGTTCGCTGTCGCCGCCTCTGTCCGAAGCTGCCGGATAAATTTTTTCAAATGTTTCATCACCGGGCGGCATAGTGCTCACCTGCCCGAACCAGCCGGATACCGCTCCGTGCACCATTGTGAGGCCGCTCATCTCACATGCCCTGTATATATTTCTGCGAACCGACATATTGTCCTGCGAATCGATTACTATATCGTGACCGGATATGAGCTCATATCTGTTTTCTTCCGTAAGGTTTTTCGTAATTGCATTGATTTTTATATCCGAATTAATAACCGCAATTCTGTCTTTTGCAGCTTGTGCTTTGAATTCGCCGATTGAATCTTCGGTACAGAAAACCTGTCTGTTTAAATCGGATACCGAAAATCTACCGCCGTCAATTATTGTAAGTTCGCCTATTCCCATTCTTGCAAGCATATTTGCTACATTGCCGCCCAAACTGCCGCAGCCCACTATACAGACCTTGAATTCACGCAGTTTTGCATTTTCTGCGGGAGACAGCATAGGCATGTTGCCGTCATATCTCGCCGAGTAATCTATATTGCTCATCGCCATAATTTCCTCACAATTCAAAATCAAAATACGCTCTTATTATCCCGCCTGATTGTATTATACCATGACAACAGACTCCAGCATGATCAAATGGTTGCTTCATACCGGCAACGCCGCAATGCTCAACACCCATCGTTGAGCGCATAGATTGATGCAACCATTATATCATGACAACAGACTCCGACATGATCAAATGGTTGCTTCATATCGGCAACGCCGCACTGTTCAACACCCATAGTGTTGAGTATATAATGAATGCAACCATTATATCATACTCCCTATTTTTATGGCGCGAAAATCGATGTGTCGATTTCATCATATTGATTTAAAAAATCTTTTATGAATTCTCTGATCTCTATCTCTCCGCCGATCCGGTTGCTTTGTATGTTAAGCGGCATGATAGGATCGTGCAGGGATTTTCTTATAAGACACCAGCCGTCTCCTTTTGCAGGAGGAAATTTCAGCCTGACACCCTCGTAGGACGGCTCGACCACTTCGATATTCATTTTTTTTGCATGATTTTTGAGTTCCGACAGGATGCGGTCGGCAACGTCACTATCAGATATTTTCGTGTTTTCATTCGCATTTTTAGTTGCTTTTTCAGCTGCTCCTGCATTGGAATTTTTGTTTTTAATTGCTCTTGCATTTTCAGCTCCCCGCACCGGGATTCGATACTCCAGCGCCGCCGCCGGCACACGCAACCCCGCAAGCAACGCCGACACCCCGACCCGCGGGGTTGCGTGCGCCTGTGATGCCGCCTCCACCACGATACATGCCGCAAGATAGGCGCCATCATCAAGAAAAAAGTTTTCTCGAACGGCGGCGTGCCCCGAGGTCTCGATTGCCAGAGGGCAATCGAGACCTTCCCTGTTCAACTCGACCGCCTTGTCTATGACATTCCTGTACCCCCGCTTATACCTGAAATGCCTGAGTCCCAGTTCATTTTCCAAAAAATCGGTCAAGCCGTCGCCCGTCACACTGTCGGTCACGATCGTAGCGCCGGGACTGTCGCGCCCCGCAATCAGCGCCGCCATTGCAACAATTCCGTCGCCCGCGATCTCCGCACCGTGCTCATCCACGGCGGACGCCCTGTCCACATCTGTATCAAAAATTAACCCAAGATCCGCGCTGTTATCAAGCACGCATGCCCTGATCGCCGCCATCGCCTCTTTATTTTCGGGATTCGGCGGATGATTCGGGAATCTGCCGTCCGCTTCCAAAAACTGACTGCCCGCCGTGTCCGCACCCAGCCCGGCAAGGACGTGTTCCGCAAAAAAACCTCCGCTTCCGTTCCCCGCATCCACCACTATCTTCAATCCTTGCAAAGGCAATTCCTCATCAATCCCGCGCTCATTCAATTTGTGCCTGATGACGTTCCTCAGATGCGCCGAATACACTCTCATGAGCGGCGACAACCTACGTCCGCACGGACTTGTATCCTTCGTATTCTCCGAATTTTCAAGTATATCCTCAAGATCCGCAAGCTCCTTCTCAATCAAAAGCAACCGCGGCGTTACCGCATTGTTGCCGTAGACATTCGGCATCAAAGCCTCCGCGCGCCTGATGATATCCGATATATCATGTTTGCCTAGTCCGCCGTCCTTGCTGAAATATTTAAACCCGTTTCTATTCGCCGGCAAATGACTCGCTGTAATCATAATCGCTCCGTCGCAATTAAACTCGGGAAACACTGTTGACATAAACATGGCGGGGGTGGAAGCAAGTTCAAAGTCATAGCAAATCACACCGGATGCAGTCATGGCAAAAAGCGCCGCATCTGCAAGCATTTTGCCGGAAAGCCGGGGATCTCTTCCCACAGCGACCTTCAGTCCGTCCACATCTTTTCCGCATTTTTGCGCAAGCCATTCCAAAAAACCCCGTGTCAGACAAAAAGTCTCGTATGCTCCCAAATTTTTATCCTCACCGGGGACGCCCGCTATTGCCGTTCCTCGAATGTCGCTGCCGTTTTGCAATCTTTTCATGTCCATATCAATTCCATCCTTTGTGACTCTTGTTCTTTTTCTTTTCCTTGCGTTTCTGCGAACGGCTGCGCCGTTTTTCCGCCTCCTTGAAAAAATGTTTTTGCATCAGCCGCAAGTCCTCTTGCGTGTTCTGAAGCGAAAACCCGCGCCGCATCACGCGCCTGCGCCTGATAGCCTGCAATTTGAGATATCTTCTGCGCTTGCGTTCAAAATACCTGAACGCATTTCCCGCGATCATGCTGTACAATACTCCGGTTATTACAAGCCCTCCGCCAAGCACGAATCTGAAATTCAGCGGTTCATTCAAGAGCACCACTCCCAAAATCGTTGCAACTACCGGTTGTATCGGCACAAACATGGAGCATGCGGCAGCTTCAATCCTGGCAAGGCCCAGATTCCAAAAAACAATTGCAGCCGCTGTGCAGAATATTCCGTTATACGCAAGCAACAGGAATATGCGGGGCGTAATCAGCCCCATATCGAAATCGTAATGATCAATTTGAAAGACCGCCAGCGGCAACGAACATATAAACGCGGCAAGCATCGCATAAAAAGTAATGGGGATTTCACTATATCGCTCACACAATTTCCTGGTATAGACGGATCCGTACGCCCAAAAAACGGTAGACATCACGCACATAACTATCCCGACAAGCTGACTGCCCCCGTCTATATCCCCCACATTTATAAAAACTCCTGTAAGCGTTATGGCAAGAGCCGTCAGATGCACCGGTCTGATTTTTTCCTTCAGTATGGGCACCGCAAACACGATCATAAACACGGGCGCAATTGATGATATCACTCCCGCCATTGAAGATGTGACATGATTAATGCCTATGAGCTGCACCAATACCGACAGGAAATACTGCACAAAGCCCACAAGAATCACCGTAGGCATGTCTTTTCTTCTTATCGGCTGCCGCTTCGTAAAAAGCAGGATAATCCCGAGCACTATCACGCCGAAACCGTATCGAAAACACAAAATCAAAGCGGAAGGAACCACATCAATTACAACCTTGCTGACAAGAAAAAAACTTCCCCAGATAAATGTCGCCAGCGACAAATAAATGTATGCCCGCGTTTTTTCTCCCATAAAAACCCCCCTTATATTGACAGCTTTTTCGGGTACGCTCCCCGTCTCTTTTTTTCACAAAGGGCGGCAACCACCGCTTCCTTATCCTCTTTATATGTAATACCGAACCACTGCTCGGACGAACGCAGCACTTTTACCGTTGCATTCCCCGACGAAAGCAGACTGCTCACACATGACGGGAGATAGAACTCCGAATTGAGGGGATCGGATGCAGCCTTACCTTCCAAAAATTTTTGAAATTCAATGGCCAGATCGTCCATAAATCCTTGCCTGAATCCCCAAAAATTCATGGAAACCGGGGTGCCTACAGGGATGTTTTTTTCATCACATCCGTCCTCGTATACGATTTCTCCGCTCTGTCTGCGATGAATACGTGTGCGTTCCGTAACCGAAATGAGCAGCCCGTCACCGTCCACTTCGCACACTCCTCGGGATACCGTCCCGTTTTCAGTAAGCGTAGACTCGACATTGTATGCGGACATACAAAAATCCCCCGAGCGTGCCCGTGCACTGCCAGCCGGCTCGGCTTTCGCTCCCCGGACATTTGTAAGATACTCAGCTACTATCTTGAACGAATCGAATCCATAAAAATCATCGGCGTTGATTACCACAAAATCTCCGTCAACAAACTCGCGCGCGGCAAGCACCGCATGCCCCGTTCCCCACGGTTTTACGCGGTTTGCCGGCACGACAAACCCGCGAGGCAAATCCGCAAGTTCCTGATAGGCATATTTTATCTCTGCCCCTTTTTTTTCCCACTTTGCGGTGATTTTTTTAAAATCTTCCGCGAATTCCTTTTTAATAACAAAAACTATTCTATCAAAACCCGCTCTCAGCGCGTCATATACGGAAAAATCCATTATTATCTCCCCCTGCTCGTTTACGGGGTCTATTTGCTTCAGTCCGCCATATCTGCTTCCCATTCCCGCAGCCATGACGATCAGCGTAAGTTTATTTTTCTCAGCCACAATACTTCTCCGATCCCTACTCTTAATTTAAAACAAATCGAGTAGGTGAGATTTCCCTCCTACTCGATCTTCTTTGTGACAAAATACTGCAAACAGTATAAGAGAAATTTCGACTATCTCTTTGAGAACTGCGATGCTTTTCTTGCTTTCTTGAGTCCGTATTTTTTTCTTTCTTTCATACGGGAATCCCTTGTAAGGAAACCTGCCGCCTTGAGATTTGCCTTATACGCTTCCTCATCGGCTTTGCAAAGAGCTCTCGAAATTCCGTGACGAAGTGCGCCCGCCTGACCGGTAAAACCGCCGCCTTTAACAGTTGCAACCACATCAAACTTGCCTTCACATCCCGCTATTTCAAACGGTCTTAGCACCTCGCGCTTAAGATTTTCCATTCCGAAATACTTATCGAGATCCCTTTTATTGATTGTCACATTTCCTTTACCGGAAACAATTCTTACCCTCGCAATGGAGGACTTTCTTCTGCCTGTACCTTGATATTGCATCTTAGCCATATTCAAATCCTCCTAACTAAAATTCCCAAACCTGCGGCTTCTGCGCGCTGTGATTGTGCTCAGGACCGGCGTAAACTTTTAATTTTTTGAACATCTGTCTGCCGAGTTTGCCGCTCGGAAGCATGCCCTTAACGGCATGTCTGATTATTTCATCAGGCTTCTTTGCTTGTAATTTCTCAAATGTCACCTCACGCAGTCCGCCCGGATAACCGGTATGTCTTTTGTAGATTTTTTCCTTGCGTTTTTTTCCGGTAACTTCGATTTTTTCCGCATTTATTACGATTACATAATCTCCGCAATCAACGTGCGGCGTAAATGTCGGTTTTTTCTTTCCTCTGAGTATTGAAGCAACTTCGGTAGCAAGTCTGCCGAGAGTACGTCCCTCAGCGTCTATCACATACCATGCGCGCTCAACCTCATGAGGTTTTGCGATAAATGATTTCATCATATCCTCCTTGTTTACTGGGATCGCGCCGCAAATATCGCCGGCGATCTGGTTCAACACTTACAATAAACGGGTCCTGCGGACGGATTCCCATCCTGTGCCCTAAAGAAAACGTGCACCTCAAAAACAAAGTGCACGATAATTATACGAGACTTCCCACTCTTTGTCAAACAAATTCAAGAAACTCCGCATATTTTTGTACGCAATTTGTATATGATTTGCACACGATTATTTCGGAAATGAAATGCGAACTTCCGTGCCGCTCCCGAGCGTGCTCTCAAGACTTATTTCGGCATTGTGGAATTTTGCCCCATGTTTAACTATTGCCAGTCCGAGCCCGGTGCCTCCTCTCTCTCTCGACGCCGCCTTATCAACGGTGTAAAAGCGTTCAAAAATCCGCTCCTTATCTGCGGCGGGAACGCCTATTCCGGAGTCCCTGACCGTGAGTATTATCCGGCGATCGTCGGCGTTATCTACGGAAACCTCGACCCGCCCGCCCGCTTTGTTATACTTGATGGCGTTATCAACAAGATTGTATATCATATCTTCAAGAATTGCGGGAGATCCTCGCATTGGACAAGGCTCCCCGAAGACCGCGAGCCGCACGTCTCTGCTGTGAGCTGCGGATTCCAACCTGCCCGCGGTCATGACTGCCGTTTCGTACAAATCCACATCGCACATATGATATGCCGGCGCGCCCTCATCCAATTCTGCAAGTTTTATGATATCTCCGACAAGAGCAACCAGTCTTTTCGTTTCATCATATATTATCCCTGAGAATTCTTTTACAGATTCCTCCTCATTGCGCCCCGATTTCATGATCTCCGCAAAACCCAAAATCGATGTCAGGGGCGTTTTTAATTGATGAGATACATTCGATGTGAACTCGCGGCGCATCTTTTCGCGTTCCAAACTCTCCGTCACATCTATGAGCATTATTACGGCTCCTATGACTCTGTTCTCCTGATACACCGGATTTGCCGAAATATTATAGCTTTTCCCGTTAAGGGCGAATGCCGCCTCTTCCTTTTTCCCGGAAAGCGCGGACTCTATGATACTGCGAAATTCTCCGCTCCTGTTAAGCGCATAAACGCTGCCGTGCGCACCGTCCGCATTTGCGGGGGCTCCCAATATGCCGACTGCCGCTTTGTTGTGGGACAGCACCTTAGCATTACTATCAATGATGAGCAATCCCTCATTCATGTTTTCCGCAATCAGATTGAATTCCTCCCGCTTTTCTGAAACTTCCCTGATCTGTGCACTTATCAGTTCTTTTTGCTGCGCTATTTTTGACAGCAGGGGCGCCAGCTCGTTATATGCTTCATTATCCGCGGGATTATCGAGGTCAAGATCATTGAGCGGTTTTATTATTCGCCTCGAAACATATACGGAAATCGGTATTGCAATTATTATGGCTGTTATGATTACAAATAAAATATGCGGAAATAGCGTGAGCATCATTGCAAATATGGAATCCTGCCTTGTAGAAACCCTGAGAATGCTGCCGTCATCAAGTCTGACGGCGTAATATAGGGTCTTTGCGGTCATCGTGTCCGAAAATCTCGCGCTTCTGCCGAATCCTGTCAGCATCGCCTCTTTTACTTCCTTGCGTTCAGCGTGATTTCCCAGTTCCCGCCCGTCCGCAACAGTGTCGGCAATCACTTCGCCCTTCTCATTTATCAGCGTTATGCGCTTTTGTTTGTTGTTGAAATTATCAAGATATTGCACACCGTCGTTGGCAATGCCGTAAGAGATGTATTTCGCTTCACTTTTCAGTTCGTTAAAAATCTGTCCCTCAAAATATGCAAATAAAACGGCGTACATGAGCGTAAAACTCACTGCGAGCACCGCCATTGATGTCAGGACATTCAATTTGAATATCTTTTTGTTCATATGATTCCCCCATATGCCGAAGATATGCCGAAAACATAAAACTCATGCGTTATGCGCGAATTTTTCAGTCCTCCGCTTCCGTGCTCAACTTATAGCCTATATTTTTGACGGTTTTTATCCTGGCTCCCGCATCGCCGAGCTTAACTCTCAGTTTCCTTATATGCACATCCAGCGTTCTAGATTCTTCGTAATATTCCCCCCATACCGCCGTGAGGAGATCATCTCTTTTTACCACAGCTCCATCCGCTTCAAGAAGTGTCAGCAGCAGCGAATATTCTTTGTACGACAGGTCGACTTCTCTTCCCCCCGCCTTTACTATGTGCTTGCTCGGATTCACATACAAGCCGCATATTTTGTATTCGGCATTCTTATCCGTCTTGTCCGTTTTTTCATAGCGTCTTAAAACCGCATTGACTCTGGCGGACAATTCCGGGATTCCGAACGGTTTTGCGATGTAGTCGTCCGCGCCCTTATCAAGCCCCGTAACCTTATCGTACTCACTGCCTTTGGCACTGAGCATAATAATCGGAATGTCGCGATATTTCTCATTTTTTTTGAGTTTTTCCAGTATCGCCAATCCGTCTTCATCGGGCAGCATTATGTCAAGCAGCAGCAAATTCGGAGGAAGCTTTGCCATTTCTCTCCAAAGTTCGCACGGCTTTGCAAATCCCGTGACTTCATAGCCCTCCTTAGACAGGCTGTAACACACAAGTTTTCGGATATTCACATCATCTTCAAGAACATATATCATTTCAATTCTCCGTTATCGCTATACCGCTGTCACTCAATTCTCCTTTGCCGTTATTACGCGTCCTCCGTTCCTCTGCTGAGGGAATATATCACCCATTCCGCAATATTCTCCGCGTGATCGCCTATCCGTTCAAAATACTTTGCGATCATGAGCAGATCCGTCAGAGATTCCGCGGCATCTCTTCCCGAAATATCTCCTTCATCAGATCCGCTTCGCCTATCCAAAAATCCGGCACTTATTTCCGCGATCAGTTCTTCCTTGACGAGAGAAAAAAGCTCATCTACTATATCGTCATGCGCTATTACGGCATATGCCAATTCTCTATCTTTTCTTACAAACGATTCTATGCTGTCCGTAACCATTTTTACCGCAGCCGCCGCCATATCGCTTATATGTGTTTTCCCTTTGATAAGCTGCAAATCCACATATTCCGCCATTTCCGTTATATCAGCGGCCTGATCCCCGATACGCTCCATGTCTGAAACCATCTTGAGGGCGGCGGAAATTGCGCGAAAATCACCGGCAACGGGCTGCTGCAATATCAAGAGCTTCATACACAAGTTTTCTATGTCCCGCTCCTTTTGATCAATCTGCTCTTCCGCTCGCGACGCGCTTTTTCGCATATTTTCATCCCGTTCGACCAGGTACATGACAGCGCTGTTTATTGCTTCTTCGCAAAGAGCACCCATCCTGATGAGCTCTTCATTCATTTTATCAAGTTGTTCATCAAATCTGTGTCTCATTATCCGAACCTCCCCGTGATATAATCTTCCGTCTTGCTGTCACGCGGTGTCGAAAATATTTTTTCCGTATCGCCGTATTCAACCAGCTCCCCCATCAGAAAAAATGCCGTTTTATCGGCAATTCTTGCCGCCTGCTGCATATTATGAGTAACTATGATTATAGTATACTTCTTTTTTAAATTTACCGCCAGTTCTTCAATTTTCAGAGTTGATATCGGATCAAGCGCGGATGTGGGTTCGTCCATGAGCACTATTTCCGGCTCGACGGCAAGCGCTCTTGCTATGCAGAGTCTCTGCTGTTGCCCGCCGGATAGGCCGAGGGCGCTCTTTGTTAATCTATCCTTACATTCGTCCCATATCGCAGCCTGCTTCAATGAACGTTCCACTATTTCATCCAAAACCACTTTCGATTTCATGCCGTGAATTCTGGGACCGTACGCAACATTGTCATATATGCTCATTGGAAACGGGTTCGGTTTTTGGAATACCATACCCACTTTTTTTCGCAAGATCGTAACATCAATATCGGAATAAATATTTTCATTATCTATGAATACATCTCCCTCAATCCTGCAATCATCCACAAGGTCGTTCATTCTGTTGAAAGTTTTTAAAAACGTGGATTTGCCGCAACCTGACGGTCCTATCAAAGCTGTGATTTTTTCCCCGGGGATCTCTATATTCACATTTTTCAGCGCATGATTTGTCCCATACCACAAGTTGAGATTATTTACGGATATGGCGGAATTCATTGATTCGCCGTAAGCGTTCCTCTCGTTACTCATATTTTTCTGTACCTCTCAAACATTCTTTTCAAATCGTTCACTTCTCTCAAAATTTCCCAATCTTCCAAATCTTTCCGATTTTTCGCTTCCTTTTTTCACTTCCTTCAAATTCTTTTTTTCACTCCCCGGGCGATACCTTTTGCGGACAGGTTTATGATCAAACTTATAAATACAAGGATTGCCGCAATTGCGAAAGCCGCTTCAAAATCACCTCTTTCTTTGGCGTTCATATAAAGTGCAACGGTTAGTGAGGCTCCCGCGCTGCCGGGCTGCAGCGCTTCAAATATGTTCATAATTTCATTTGCCATCCCCGCGGTAAAAAGCAGCGCCGCGCTTTCTCCGACCACTCTGCCCGCTGCAAGTATGCAGCCGGTGACAATGCCGTCTATGGAAGAGGGCAAAACAACCGTTCTGATCATATACCACTTATCACTGCCGAGAGCAAAGGCGCCTTCACGATAAGACCGGCTTACCGTTTTCAAACTTTCCTGTACCGTACGGATTATTGTCGGCAGAGTCATTACGGAAAGAGTGCAGGCTCCCGCGATCAATCCGGTTCCGAACGAAAAGAATCTTACAAAAATGAGTAGTCCCACAAGACCGTATATAATCGACGGAATTCCTGCAAGGGTCTCGGTCGCAAGCTCGATCGCTTTGACCGCTTTTTTATTTTTTGCGTATTCGTTGAGATATATCGCAGCTCCGACACCGACGGGAAGTACGATGCAAAGAGTAAACAGAACCAAATATACGGTGTTAAGTATGTTCGGCAATATTCCGTTTGTGTCACGTATCAAACTGGGCTTGCTCGTCAGAAATTCCCAGCTTATATAGCCGCACCCCTTGTAGATGATAAATCCCAACAGCGCCGCCAGCATTATGCTTATCAGCGCCGCGGATATATAAACAATCGCCTTAAGTGCGACGTCCTTTATTTTTCTTTCAAATGATAACTGATTCATTTTGCTAATCCTTCCGCCTTTTCACTATCAAATTCAGTATCAGATTTATGAACATTATGAAGAAAAAGAGCACCAATGCAATCGAAAAGAGTGCTTCCCGCTGAAATCCCGAAGAGTATGACATCTCGCTTGCTACCGCAGTGGTAAGAAAACGCACGCTTTTAAACAGTCCGGGCATATTCGCGACATTGCCCGCAACCATCATTACTGCCATAGCTTCTCCTATGCTCCTTGCTATACCTAGTATAATTGAGGTCAGAATGCCGCTTTTTGCAGCGGGCAGAATGACTTTGAATATCGTCTCCATTTCAGTCGCCCCGAGTGCGAGTGACGCTTGCTCATATTCTGTGGGAACCGCCGTGATTGCAGTTTCGGAAATCATGATCACGGACGGCAGTACCATGACGGAAAGAACGATAATTGCGGAAAAAAGATTCGCTCCGTCCGGCAGATTGAACACTTCACGCACCGCCGGCACAATCAGAATCATTCCGACAAGTCCGAAAACAACTGACGGAATCTGTGCAAGCAGATCCACCGAATTTCTGACGAGCCCCGCTGTTTTTTTATCGGCGATTTTTGCTATAAATACAGCGCACATTATCCCTAAAGGAACTCCTATGCTTATCGCCCCTACGGCTCCGTATATCGAGGTAAGTATAAACGGCAATATACCGTATGCGGCAGGATTTCCCGTTGATGCCCATACCCGTCCCAAAAGGAAATCTTTCAGTCCTATTTCACGAAGTGCAGGGGTGCCGCTCAACAGGAGAAAGGCCGTTATTATCAGGACAAAAGCTACAGCAAGAAAACCGCATATCGTAAACAGGATTTTCATACTTCGTTCAAATGATCGCACCATGGATATCTTTATTTCTCCTTTTTCCGCTTTTATCTTTTAACGGGAACCGCTCCCGCAGATTCGATCAAATCATCCGCGGCGCCCGATACCGCAAATTCAAAAAATGCTTGTGCCTCCTCTGAAAGTTTTTTCTCGCTCTTTGTCACGAGATAAAAATCCCTTCGCAGCTTGTATTTCCCATCCTGTATGTTCTCCCTGCTCGCTGCAACTCCGTCTACTTTGAGTACTTTTACTCTATCCTTCACCGATGCCCATGAAGCATATCCGAGGGCATTGGGGTTTCCTGCGACCGTTTGTACGACATCGCCCGTGGATGTCAATTCCTGATTGTACTTGCAGACGCCCTTGGTTCCCGTTATTTCCTCAAATCCCTCTCTTGTGCCGGATCCCGCCTCTCTTCCTATCATCACTATCGGCAAACTCTTTCCCCCGAGTTCTTTCCAGTTTTTTATCTCCCCTTTGTATATTTCTCCGATCTGCTCGAGGCTCAGATTCTTTACGGGGTTGTCCGGATGAACTATGACTACTATGCCGTCCACAGCCGCTACCGCCTGCTGCAGTCCTTTCCTTTTCTCTTCTTCCCTAAGCGGTCTGCTCGCAAGACCTATATCGCATCGCTCTTCGGCAACAGCCTGTATGCCGGCGCTGGAACCGGTCGGGTTATAGCTTATCCTGACTCCGGTATGCTCTTCTGCGAACGCTTCCGAAAGGAATCCCGCCACTTTTTCCATTGAAGATGATCCGTCGAGAGAAATTCTCCCCGATAATTCGCCGCTTTTCTCTTTTCCGTCATTTCCGCCGCATGCAGTGATGCCCGCAATAATAAGGATCACAGCAAATATCGCCGGCAAAACCTTTCTCATATGCTTCTCCTCCTGCTTTTTCTATAATCCGCATCTCCACATCTCCTCGCATACAATCTACATCTTTTCATGTAAACTCTGAAAGCTTATGCATATTAATTCTATGTTAATTTCCAAGAAAAAACTGACCTCCTCATCTCGGATTCCCAGTCCGACTTTGGGGGTCAGTTCACGATTTTTATCCGCTGCCGAAAATATGTCAGGTGATAATACATATGTGACAAAAGACTAAAAAATAGAAAGCCGTCTGATAAAATCAGTTTATGCACTAACATAATTATCAGATAGAGAGGCTTTCTATGAAAACAAGTACAACAGGAGAAATGAAATTTCGCCTATACCGCAAGAGTGACATAAGACGGCAAATAGTATTTGAAATATTAGATGGGGAATGATATACTGCAGGTGGTTAGCTGCAGCTAAATATATTTATTTTAAGAATAAGAAGACGAAAGAGGATGGGTGATTATGAAAGAAAATATCATCAAAAAATGCATATATTTGCTTCTTATTGCAGCTTTGATCGCCCCTGTAAAAGGGAATGTGCTTGCGAATGATGTATCTGACTCCACCCGCAACAAATCTTTATATGGGCAGAGCAGCACTCCACCGGGATATTCGACATGGGTTACTGAAAGAAAGGGCAAAATATTGCATTGGATGGAGGGATTTACAGATCTCTGGGGACACTGGTTTTGGCCGACAATCCATGCGCTTTATGAGATTATGGATGGGGTCACAAAGACGGAGTTCGCCCCGGATGCATATATGACTAGGGCTATGATGGTAAAGACACTGCATAATTACAGGTGTAACTGGGAGCTGATGGACAAACCTAAAGAGCTTGCTTCCAATAGAGCGCCTTTCAAGGATGTCAAGCCCGGCGCGTGGTATGCCGAAGCGGTGGATTGGGCTTATGAGAACGGCATTATAAAAGGAATCGGAGATGATATGTTTGCACCTGATGCTTTTGTGACAAGGGAAGAGATCGCAGTCATGCTTAGGGATTACTGCGAAGCGGTGAAAAGCTATTATCCTATAAGCATACCTGCGGACCGTTTTTATTCTTTCAG
>JBGZBU010000029.1:0-61460 GCA_041844835.1 Anaerovoracaceae bacterium | reverse complement strand
GCCATAGTCAGCATGATGGGCATTTCCGGAGATTTGAAAAAAGGTGTGAACCGTTTGCGTGAAATCGGAGAGAAGTTGTTTAAAAATATCGATAAAGGCGATAAAAAAGGAATTGCATTTTTTGACGCATGCGATGAAATGGAATGCCTGTATGACATGTTGAGCGGGACAAATGCAATGTCGAGCGACGGCTGCCGCCGTTTATGCGACCTGCTCGAACTGGACTTATGCGTTACGAGTTATATTGATTATTACAGCGGAATCATATTCAGGGGCTATGTGCAAGGGGTACCCAGAATGGTTTTGTCCGGCGGAAGATACGACAGTTTGGCGGTGCAGATAGGTCGCAAGCCGGGAGCCATAGGATTTGCTATATATCTCAATGATTTGAATTTATACTATGCGAAGGATAAAAACGATGCGGATGTTTTGCTGATTAAAGGCGGGGATGATGCCGCGGTCCTGGGTGAGGTCGTGCGCCTTACAGGTCTGGGAACGGCGGTGCGTGTGGAGGATTCCGTGAATTCCGGCATAAGAGCAAAAGAGGTGATAAAATGGGGGGAAAGATGATGCTGAATATAGCCTTGCCGAAAGGG
Source organism: Anaerovoracaceae bacterium (assembly GCA_041844835.1). Lineage (GTDB taxonomy): Bacteria > Bacillota > Clostridia > Peptostreptococcales > Anaerovoracaceae > CAUUCX01. The sequence continues at coordinate 60,864 of JBGZBU010000029.1, read as the reverse complement.
AGACTTGGGAATTCCGTCTATGAAATGCTCGAAAAAATAGGTTATGATTGTGACGGGATGAAAGATGCAAAGCGCAAACTGATACTGGAAAATGAAGACAAAGGGGTTCGATATATGCTTGTAAAACCCTCAGATGTGGCGATTTATGTGCAAAAAGGCGCGGCAGATTTGGGCGTTGCTGGTAAGGATGTTTTGGCAGAGGGCAATTATGAAATATATGAGCTGGCGGATTTGGATATCGGAAAATGCAATATGTGCGTGGCCGCTCCCTGCAATTATGTTGAAGAGCCCGGCAGGGTACTGCGCGTTGCAACAAAGTTTCCAAGTATTGCTATGAATTACTATCTCGGCAAGGACAGAGATATCGAAATAATCAAGCTCAGCGGATCGATAGAAGTTGCTCCGATACTGGGATTGTCGGATGTTATCGTGGACATTGTCGAAACGGGAACCACGCTGAGGGAAAACAATTTGGAAGTCAGAGAAATAATAATGCCGATCAGCGCAAGACTTATTGCGAATCGGAGCGCTTATAAATTCAAACAGCGGGAGATTGACGCCGTTTATGCGGCGCTCGGCGGCGCGGTGCCCGCAACCCCGTAATTCAGTCGGATGCGTGTAATGTCGGTCTTATATGGAGAATGCCAATGATTAGAGAAATTGATTGTAGAGGGAAAAAAGAGAAAGAACTCATAAAAGCGGTAATGAAGTCCGTTAGGGGCGCTCATGATGAAAGTGCCGAGGAGCTTGCGAAAATTGAGGATGCGGTTTTTGAAATCATTTCGGATGTGCGTCGGCGGGGAGATGTGGCGGTGCTTGAATATACGATGAAATTTGACGGAGGAAACGGGACGGGACGGGTGTTTGACGCCGTTTGCAGCGGGATGGAGGTTACGGAAGCCGAAATGACGGAAGCATATGAGCGTTTATCTGCGGAAAATCCGAGTTTAATCGAAACCATAAAGCTTGCGGCAAAGCGCATTGAAGAATATCACAAGAATCAGGAGATAAAAAGTTTTCAGATAGAGGAAAAAGGCGGCACCAGAATCGGACAGCGAGTGCTTCCTGTCGAACGGGCGGGAATATATGTGCCCGGCGGGACTGCGGCATATCCCTCAACAGTGCTTATGAGCGCAATTCCTGCAAAAATTGCCGGGGTTGCGGAGATTATAATGGTGTCTCCCCCGGATGAGGCGGGACACCTCAGTGATGCGGTGCTCGTCGCCGCAAAAATTGCAGGAGTGCATCGCATATTCAAAATAGGCGGCGCTCAGGCTGTAGCGGCTCTTGCATACGGGACTGACACGGTCCCCCGCGTCGATAAAATCGTGGGCCCGGGGAATATATATGTGGCAACAGCGAAAAAACTGGTATTCGGAAATGTTGACATCGATATGATTGCGGGACCATCGGAAATCCTCATAATCGCAGACGGCACGGCGAATCCGGCATTTGCGGCTGCCGACATGCTGTCGCAGGCGGAGCATGACAAAATGGCATCTGCGATTCTGATTACCGATAGTGCGGAATTTGCAAAGCAGGTTTCAAGGGAACTGCAAATACAGCTCGGCAAATTGCCTCGAGCCGATATCGCAGCGGCTTCAATTGAAAATAAGGGACGCATAATACTTGTGGACGATCTTAAAGCAGCGACGGAAATTGCAAATGAACTCGCGCCCGAGCATCTTGAAATAATGTGCGCAGCTCCTTTTGAAATAATGGACGAAATTAAAAACGCAGGATCAATTTTTCTTGGTGAATACACTCCCGAGGCGCTTGGAGATTATATCGCGGGTCCGAATCACACCCTGCCCACGAGCGGCACGGCAAGGTTCAGTTCGCCGCTTTCAGTGTACGATTTTTTAAAGAGGAGTTCGTATATATATTTTTCAAAAGATTCTCTTTTCGATGTAGGAGAATCCGTTATGGAGTTTGCCGCTTCGGAGGGGCTTGATGCACACGGAAATGCGGTTGCAATAAGGATTGGTGAAAGAAATGAGTAAATTTTTGCTTGATAAATATGAAAGGCTGGAGCCATATGTGCCGGGCGAACAGCGCAGCGGTGACGTAATAAAGCTGAACACTAACGAATCTCCGTACTCCCCGTCGCCGAAAGTCCTAAGCAGAATATCCGAGGAAAGGCTCGGGAGAAATCTCAATAAGTATCCCGATCCCGAGGCGCTTTCACTGAGACGCGCAATTGCCTCTCATCTCCAGGCGGAGACATGCGGATATTTTGATGAGCGAAATATCTTGCCGGCAAACGGGTCGGATGAAATTCTGGCATTTGCCGTCATGGCATATGCTGCGGGAGGCAAATTGGTTTTCCCGGATATCAGCTACGGATTTTATAAGGTTTTTGCAGGAATATTCGGTGCGACTGCAGATATGAAAGCCTTGCAATGCGATTACAGCATTGCTGCGGAAGAATATTTTGATGCAGGCGGGAGCATTGTGATTGCAAATCCGAATGCACCGACGGGGATGATACTTTCAATTTCGGAAATAGAGCGAATCCTCAGAAAAAATCCCGACAATATAGTGATCATTGACGAGGCATATATGGATTTTTCCGACAAGAAAAACAGTGCGGTCAACTTGGTTGGAGAATATGACAATTTATTGATTGTAAGAACATTTTCAAAAAGCGCTTCTCTTGCCGGAATGCGCGTCGGGTATGCGGTCGGGAATGAAGAACTGATTGGCGATTTGGCTTTGATGAAGTATTCATTCAACCCCTACAATGTGAATTCGATCGCCCTTGCAGCAGCCGAAGCGGCGCTTGCAGATTGGGGCTATTATGAGGAGCGCATAACTGAAATCAAAAAAAACAGATCGGATTTTGCGAAATTTTTAAAATCATATGATTTTCATATTTTGCCGTCCGAATCCAATTTCGTATTTGCCAGCCCTTCCGGTATTGGAGCGGAAGAATTGTTCAATGAGCTGAATAAGCGGAATATTATGGTAAGATATTTCAAAAATGAAAGAGTTGATAAATTCCTGAGAATCACTATAGGAACAAAGGAAGAAATGGATATATTGAAAGCTGCAATTGCCGATATAATGAATTGATTTCGGGAATATTGCGATTTTTATGAATACATTTGAGGTGAAAAAATGAGGATTTCAGAAGTAAAAAGAAAAACGGCGGAAACGGATATAAGTTTGAAACTGAACCTGGACGGCAATGGCAGGGCGGATATAAAATCGGGGAACGGTTTTTTTGATCACATGCTGACACTGTTTGCAGCACAATCATTATGCGATTTAAAGCTGTCCTGCAAAGGAGATGTCGATGTGGATTATCATCACAGTGTGGAAGATATCGGAATTGTTTTGGGACAGGCATTTTCTGAAGCGCTCGGAGATAAAAGCGGAATTGCAAGATACGGAAGCTGCTATCTTCCTATGGACGAGGCGTTGGTTCTGGTCGCTCTGGATTTCAGCGGGCGGGCGTATCTTGCTTATGATCTTGAGATTCCTGTTGAAAGAATAGGCGATTTCCCGAGCGAACTGGTGGAAGAATTCTTGACGGCTTTTACCAGAACAGTGGGACTGACACTTCATGCAAAGAAGATTGCAGGCAAAAACGGGCATCATATAGTTGAAGCCTGTTTTAAAGGGCTGGGCAGAGCCGTGCGCGCAGCAATTTCGGATGATCCCCGCCTGCAGGGAGCGATACCGTCTACGAAGGGAGTTTTATAATAAATGGGTGAGCAAAAAATACAGGTTTATCCGGCGATAGACATATTGGGCGGAGAGGCGGTGCGGCTGTCCGAGGGGGATTACGGAAGAGTAAATATCTATGAGAGAAATCCTCTGAAAATGGCTGATAAATTTATTGAGGCGGGAGTGAAAAATGTGCATCTTGTGGATCTGGACGGCGCAAGAGAGGGCTCCCCGGTCAACTTTCCCGTAATCGAGGCTATAGCGAAAAGAGGAAATTTCTTTGTGGAAGTAGGGGGCGGAATACGTGACAGAGAAAGAATTGAACGCATGCTTGATGCGGGCGTCGATCGCGTAATATTGGGTACCGCCGCTGTCAGAAATCCGGATTTTGTTGCTGAATCGGTTCGCGAGTTCGGAAGCGCAATTGCCGTTTCAATCGATGCGAAAAACGGACTTGCTGCGGTTCAGGGCTGGCAGGAGACTACAAGTCTTGACGGCATGGAATTTGCGAAGAAAATGAGAGACATGGGCGTTGAGACGCTCATTTATACGGATATTTCAAAGGACGGAATGCTTGCAGGTACAAATATTGCGCTTTATGAAGAGCTGCACAAACTTGAGCGCCCCGGGGACGGCAAGCGTGGAGAAAAGCCGTTTAATGTGATCGCTTCCGGCGGCGTTACGTTTGAATCGGAGATTGAAACGCTCATGGCCCTTGGACTTTACGGAGTGATAATAGGTAAGGCCTTGTACGAGGGCAGGCTGGATCTTGGGCGGGTAATGGCGCTTTGCAGGCATTGACGCGTCCAGGCAGCTGTTTTGCAAAGGCAGCCTGAAAAGTAATCGGAAATATGGTGCTTTAGTGTTTAAGGAGGGAAATATGTCAGTGAAAAAAATAATACCGTGTATGGATATAAAAGATGGAAAAGTTGTAAAGGGTGTGCAGTTCGAGGGGATAAAGGATGTGGCTGATCCCGTGGAGCTTGCAAAATATTATAATGAAAGCAGTGCGGATGAATTGGTTTTCTATGATATTGCCGCTACGGTACAAGGGAAAAATATATTTACGGAGCTGCTTGAAAAGGTCGCTGCGGTGACGAGCATACCGCTTGTTGTGGGCGGCGGAATTGCAACTGTTGAAGATTTCGACAGGGCGATCGAATATGGAGCTGCTAAAGTATCTATCAATACCGGAGCCATCACAAATCCGGATTTGATTTCACAGGTTTCCAAGAAATATGGCAGCGAACGCGTTATAATGTCTATGGACGTAAAAAAAGTTGACGGGAAATATCATGTTTTTAAAGGGGCCGGGCAGATTGATACGGGCATCGATGCGATAGAGCATGCAAAAAAATGTGTGGCGGACGGCGCGGGAGAATTAGTTGTAAACAGTATTGATACCGACGGCATGAAGGAAGGCTACGATATTCCGTTGCTCAAAGCCGTGTCCGAGGCGGTGAGCGTGCCGATAGTTGCAAGCGGCGGCGCCGGGAAAATGGAGGATTTTCTTGAGGTTTTCAAACTCGGATATGCGCAGACGGGGCTTGCGGCATCGGTTTTCCACTACAAAGAGATCGATATAGCTGAATTGAAACGTTATCTTTATGAAAACGGTGTCAATGTCAACATTTAGTGAAAGGTTTAAATATGCAAAAGATAGTTGATCGGGATATGCTTGATGAAATAAAATATGGTGCCGACGGGTTGATTCCGGCTGTGGTGCAGGACGCTGTAAGCATGGAGGTTTTGACGCTTGCATATATGAACAGGCAGGCGCTCGAGATTACTCTTGATGAGGGGCGAACATGTTTTTACAGCAGAAGCCGGAAGGCGCTTTGGCGCAAAGGTGAAACGTCGGGCAATATCCAATGTGTGAGGGAGGTAGCGCTTGACTGCGACAGGGATGCTCTTTTGATAAAAGTGGACAAAACGGGCCCTGCGTGCCATACCGGAGCCGAGAGTTGCTTCCACAACCCGCTTATGTCCGCAGACGGTTCTTTTACCAAGCGGAAAGAATTCTCCGCAGATGAGCTTCATGAGATGCTGGTCGGCAGAAAAACATCACCAAAAGAGGGTTCTTACACAAGCTATCTTTTTGAGAGCGGTGTGGATAAGATATTGAAAAAGGTGGGCGAAGAGTGTACCGAAGTCGTAATTTCCGCAAAGGATAATGACAGAGCAAATACGGTTTATGAAATAGCTGATTTGTATTATCATGTACTTGTGCTGATGATTGAAATGGGGATAAGTCCGGAAGATATAAAAAGGGAGCTTGCAAGCCGGCACATAATTGAAAGCAAAGAAAAGCAGAAAAAGATGCGTTAGGCGCGTCAGAGGAGGGCATATGCCAGGGATCACCGGGATGATTTCCAATGCACACACACATACGGTTTTTTGCGACGGCAAAAATACGGCAAGGGAAATGGTTTTATCCGCTGTCGAAAAGAGGCTTGCTTCTCTGGGATTCACGGTTCATTCGCCGCTGGGGTTTGAGGACGATTATTCGATAAAGGAATCGGATATTCCCGCATATAAAAATGAAATATGCAGTCTCAAGGAAGAATTCAAAAACAGAATCGAAATAATAAGCGGAATTGAGTGGGACATGGATACCGAAGCGGTTGCCGGGGAATATTTCGACATTTCAGATTATGAATATGCAATATCGGCGGTTCATCAAATTCGTGACGGGGATAGATATTATTCCGTGGATTACACATGCGCCGAGTTGAAAAAATGCATCAGTGATGTTTTCATGGGTGATTCCATGGCAATGGTGGAAGAGTTTTACAAACGGGTTGTGGCAGCCGCCGAGCGCGCGCCGGCGGATATAGTCGCTCATTTCGACTTGATTGCAAAGCTGAACGGCGGCAATGCGATCTTTGACGAGGACTCCGTCATGTACAAAGAGATGGGGATGGATGCGATAAAACGTATTAAATCAATGCGCCCCGAGCTTTTGTTTGAAATAAATACAGGAGGGGTTTTCAGGGGATATCGTGATTATTTCTATCCTCGCATTGATTTTCTGTCAAAGATTCTTGAGTGCGGATTTCGGATTATGATTAATTCCGATTCGCATGATATATCCTCGATAGATTTTGGATATGAGGATGCTCTCAGGCTTGCAAAAGATGCCGGGGCTTCAGAAATTTTTGTCTTGCGCGGCAGCCGCAGCGGAAACGGCAGCCTAGGCGGAAACAACGTTTCACCTTTGCCCGGCGGGAAAAACACGGCATTTCTTGAGCGGATAAAGATATAAAAATCGTGAGAGCGGGAGAATAAAAATTGGTACATGCATACAAATTTAAAGAATATAACATAGTGATCGATTCGGCGAGCGGTTCCATTCATTTGATGGACGATTATGCATACGGATTGGTTTTGGCATATAAGCTTGCGATAGAGGGCGGCGCCTGTTATCGTGCGGGGGAAATTGCCCTGATGATAAAGAACGGAGATATTCGACCCGTGCCGCTGCCCGATTCCGATTTCGAGCTTGCCGAGTACATCGACGGCGTGGAGTATTTGATAGAAAACAATCAGCTTTTTTCCGATGATGTCTATTCTGCGGTTCTCAGGGAGACCGCCGAAATGCAGCGGGAAAAAAGGCGCGCCGCCTGCTTGTCGGGAGATTCGCTCAAAGCTGTTTGCCTGCATGTGGCGCATTCATGCAATCTTAACTGTGAATACTGTTTCGCGGCTCAGGGAAAATACAAGGGTGCCGATGCGCTGATGAGCCTGGACATGGCGAAAAAAGCGTTGGATTTTTTGGTTGAGCACTCGGGCGATCATGTCAATTTGGATGTTGATTTTTTTGGCGGCGAACCGCTGCTCAACTGGGATGTCGTAAAAAAAACCGTTGCATACGGCAGACAGCTCGAATCTCGATATGACGGCGGCAACGGGAGAAAAAAGAAGATTTTTCGCTTTACGCTTACCACCAACGGGTTGCTTATAGATGATGATGTGATAGATTTTACCAATCGCGAAATGGTGAATGTGGTTCTCAGCCTTGACGGTCGCAAATTCGTTCATGACAGCAAACGCATGGACATTGGCGGACGCGGAAGTTATGACAGGATTGTTCCCAAATTCCGGAGACTCGTTGATGCGAGAATCGCAAACGCAAACAGCGGAAAGGGCAGCAGAGAGTATTACATAAGGGGGACATATACCCATGAAAACGCGGATTTCCTCGAAGATATAAAACATATGCTGGATCTCGGATTTCGTGATATCAGCATGGAGCCGGTAGTCTGTTCTTCCGATGAGCCGTACTGTTTGACGGATGATGATTTCAATAAATTGGTCGAGCAATATGAGGGGCTTGCAATGCTTAGTCTTGAGTATATAAAAAAGGGAGATCCGTTTCGATTTTATCATTACATGCTTGATTTTGAGAATGGACCGTGCGTACATAAAAAACTTGCGGGCTGCGGATCCGGAACCGAATATATTGCGATAACGCCGCAAGGAGATATCTATCCGTGTCATCAATTCGCAGGCGATGAAAAATATCGCATCGGAAATGTCGATGAAAGCGCCGTTAATCGGGATATTATGCTTGAATTTGCAGACAACAATATTTTTACGCGCGATGACTGTGCTGAATGCTGGGCGCAGCTTTATTGCGCGGGAGGATGCGCTGCCAATTCATATCATTCGGGCGGAAGCATTAATTCCAATTACAAATATGGATGTGAGCTGTTCAAAAAGCGCCTGGAATGTGCGATAGCCGGAAAAATCATCGCTCAAAATGTATGAGCATGCCCAAAAACAATAACCGCCGATCAGTGGTAAAATATGCCGTTCAGCGTATTGAAGCCCATTTCAACTTTATCTAAATCTAAAGATTTGAGTTTGAAGTGTGTATTTATACACACCATGCATAAAACATTTATATAAATGGGCAACAGTTTGGGCAACACCTTACGTTGCTCTAGGCGTCATTAGGCGACTGCTTGGCATATGATTTCGGCAAAATTAAAAACCTGCAATGCTTTGAAAATCCAGGCTTTGCAGGCTCTTTCAGGATTCTTTTTCATGGTGTGCCTGACAGGATTCGAACCTGCGGCCTTTGGAGTCGGAGTCCAACGCTCTATCCGGCTGAGCTACAGGCACACATTATAAAGCGGAGTATTTTTGCGAATATATAAACCGTCACACCGCATTCGATCACATTATTATGTAATCGAAAATCAAGCAAATAACCCTGCCAATTATACCACAAATTCCCCGCGTGCGCGCCTTAATTCATTTTTTTTACAATTTTACTTTTTTTTCCACTTTTGTTTGTAGTATAATGTGACAGTATTGAATATAATATATACAGGACTAAAAAAGATATGCATCAGGGTATTGGAAACGAGTTGGAAATGGATCGGAAACGTATAGTGAAAGAGACGGATATGGAAAGGACAGGGCATATTGGTGCTCGGGGTGAAATGTTATGAAAACTGTAGTTACAAATTCTTATGATGAGATGAGCATGGCGGCTGCAAAGGAGATCGCAAAACAGATACTTGCAAAACCGGACAGCGTTATCGGTTTTGCCACGGGATCGACGCCTATAGGATTATATAAGGAATTGATCAGATATCACGAAGAAGGAATTGTGGATTTTTCAAAAATCACGGCATTCAATCTTGATGAATATATAGGGCTCGACAGGAGCAGTGATCAGAGTTATGTCACTTTTATGGCGGAAAATCTTTTTGATGCTATAAATCTTCCGCTTGCCAGCCGCAACATCCCCTCGGGTGTAGCAGACGACATGGAAGCGGAATGCATGCGCTACGAACAGGCGATTGAAGCTTGTGGCGGGGTGGACATACAGATACTCGGAATAGGCAGAAACGGTCATATCGGCTTTAATGAGCCGGGAACGCCGCTTGATACTATTACACACACGTTGGATCTCACGGAAGAAACGATAGATGACAACACCAGATTTTTTGAAAAGAAAAGCGATGTCCCTACCCGTGCGGTTTCGATGGGCATGAAGACAATAATGCGCGCACGAAAGGTAATACTGCTCGCCTCCGGGGAGAATAAAAGAGATGCTATAAACGGGACCGTTAACGGGAAAATCGATATCGCCGTTCCCGCATCAATTCTCCAGCTTCATCCGGATGCGTTGGTCGTGACGGATAAAGAGGCGGGAGCGGATTTGTAAAGAGAATGGATTTTGATGTTTTTAGACAGGCGGGAGAGTATTGATGAAAGAAAATTACATCCTGGATCTCAAGGTCGATCGTGAGTATACGGATTTTTTCATGCTAAAGACCATCGAAATAAAGATGGGTTCGAATCGCAAGCAGTACTTGGATGTGGTGCTCGGCGACAGCACGGGCGAAATATCGGGCAAAAAGTGGGATTTGGCGGATGAGGAAATGCCGTATTTGCAAAAATTGCAGGTCGGAGAAATTGTCAAAATCAAGGGATTGATAACCGAATGGAAGACATTGCGTCAGGTGCGAATATCCAAAATCAGGCGTGCCGGCGCCGAAGACGGAGTGTGCATTTCCGATTTTATCAGAACCGCGCCCGAATCCTCGGAATCAATGTTCGAGTTTATCAGAGGCAGAGCAGAGAATGTTAAGGATGAAGAGCTGCGGGCTTTGGGGCTGCGTTTGCTCGACTCGAACAGGGAAAAGCTGATGTACTACCCCGCCGCACAAAAAAATCACCATGCGGAGCGTGGAGGACTGCTCTATCATGTGAAGCGGATGCTGATGGCGGGAGACCGCCTGTGCGAAGTGTATACAATGCTTAACGCGGACCTCATCGCCATAGGCGTAATCATGCATGATATGGAAAAGCTGAATGAGATAATTGCAAACGAGCTTGGCGTGGCAAGCGATTATTCGATGGAAGGAAAGCTGATCGGACACATAGTCATGGGTGTAAACAATATCGGTAATTTGTGCCGGGAAATCGGAATGTCCGATGAGAAAATTTTGGTTTTGCAGCATATGATATTGTCGCATCATTATGAGCCGGAATACGGCAGCCCGAAAAAACCGATGCTCGCGGAAGCTGAAATATTGCACTATCTTGATATAATCGATGCGAAGATGTACGACATAGAATATGCGCTGAAAGCCGTAAGCAGCGGGGAATTCACCGAACGTATACGTTCTATGGACGGAAGGGCATTCTATCGCCCGCTCTTTTTAGAGGATGACGGTCATATCGACGAATCGGAGGAATGATATGGTTTTTCAGCCGGAATTGCAGGATGCCGTCGCGGAAGATTTGGAGGAACACAAGGTGCGTGTTGAGCGCACCATCTTTTATAATGAATCGAATTCGTATACGGTGTTCAGCTGCGTAACGCTTGATGCGGAAATCCCGGAAATGTTTGTGGCTGTGGGAGAAATGCCCCCGGATATTGAAAACGGAGAGTTCACTTTAAAGGGGGAGTTCGGAGTGCATCCGGACTACGGAGAGCAGTTTGTCGTACACTCGTTTAAAAAGGAATGGCCCACGACACTCGAGGGAATAAGGGGATTTCTGGCATCGGGAGTTTTCCCCGGCATAGGCGAAAAGAGATCGGCTGCGATAGTTTCGGAATTCGGAGAGCAAACCATAGATGTCCTGAAAAGCGAACCGTACAAATTGGCACAAATTTCGGGGATAACAGAAGAAAAAGCCACGGAATTGTCGGAAATTTTTCGAGCGGAGATGCAGTTTTTTGAGGTTTTTGCATATCTGCATACGCTGGGCATAGGAATAGGCAAAGCGACGCAGATGTATAAAAAATACGGTGAAAGCTGCATTGCGATTATAGAGAACAATCCCTATGCGCTCGCGGGAGAGATCGCGAATATCGGGTTCGCCCGAGCTGATATGATCGCGCGAAAATTGGGGATAGCGCCGGATGACTCCCGCAGGATTGAAGCGGGAGTGTTGTACGTGCTGGGAGAAGCATTGCGAAACGGCGATTGCTACCTTGCGGAAAGGGCACTTGAGGAGCAGGCGTCAAATTTGCTTGATGTGGCGCGTGACGATGTGTCCGATGCAATACTGTCGCTCGCGTATGGCGCTTATTTGAAAAAAGAATCCCGCTGCGGGGAAAACGTCATATATCTCATGCGGTACTATGAAGCTGAACAGCGTGTCGCAAAGCAATTGAGCATTCTTGCGCTCAACTCCGAAAACACCTTTTGTGCCGATGTGGACGGAATGATCGCCGGCGCCGAAAGCAGAGGCGGGATCAGTCTTTCGGATGAACAAAGATCCGCCGTAAGAGGAGCCATAATTTCGGGAGCATCGGTGATAACGGGCGGTCCCGGAACGGGTAAAACGACGGTAATCAACTGCATAGCAAGCGCATTGACGGCTATGGGACTTGATGTGGCCATCGCGGCGCCCACCGGCAGGGCGGCAAAAAGGATAACGGAATCAAGCGGATTCCCCGCTGTCACCGTTCACAGACTTTTGGAATACAGCTATTCCAACGATAATGATTTTATGCATTTCGGGAGGGATGAGTCAAATCCGATTGAAGCAGATTTTCTGATTGTTGACGAATGTTCGATGATCGACATCCTTTTGATGGAAGCATTGACGTCGGCATTGCAGCCGAGTGCAAAAATACTGTTTGTCGGAGACGTCAATCAGCTTCCGCCTGTCGGCGCCGGAAACGTATTGAGAGACATAATCAGCAGTGAAGTGCTGCAAGTGTTTGAATTAACGGAGATATTCAGACAGCTCGCCGGCAGCAAAATAATCGTGAACGCTCATATGATAAACCGCGGCGAATACATCGATTGCAATGATCGCAGCAGCGATTTCTATTTTATACACAGAAAAAATGAAAAAGACATAGCGGAGACCATTTCCGAGCTCTGCAGATTGCGGCTTCCCGCTTTTTTCCCCGAGCTTGATCCGATGAAAGATATTCAAGTTCTTACACCGCAGCGAAAAGGGCTGCTGGGCTGCAATGAATTGAATGCACGTTTGCAAAAAGTCATGAATCCCCCGGCGAACGACAGGGAGGAAAAAAACATAGGCGGGAGAATATTCCGGACGGGCGATAAAGTGATGCAGATAAAAAACAATTATGATATGGAACTGATAAACGCGTTTTCATTTCAGACGGAGCGCGGAGTTTTTAACGGTGATTTGGGATTCGTGAGCATGATTGATGATGACAGGCATGTAATTCATGTGAAATTCTATGATGAAAGAGCCGCGGAGTATTCGTACATGCAGCTGGATGAACTGGAACACTCATATGCAATAACGATCCATAAGAGTCAGGGCAGTGAATTCCCCGTTGTGATAATCCCCATAAACCGTGTGGCGCCAATGCTTGCAACCCGAAATTTGATATATACCGCGGTCACACGCGGAAAGACATCCGTTATTATGGTCGGTGATGAACGATATTTGAAATATATGATCGACAATAATCGGACGAGAGAGCGCAACAGCGGTCTCGCCGAGAGGTTGAAATATACGCATTCTCTGTTTAAGGAGCACGAATAGCGGAAACAGTACGGAACATGAATGATTGAAGGAGCACGAATAATGGGATTATTTTTGGATATTCTTTTCCCGAGCCACATGTACTGCATAGCCTGTAATGCGATAATAGATGAAACATGCGAATATGAGTTGTGCGCAAAGTGCATGGATCGTATGAAATGGAGCGATAAAAAGATATGCAAAAAGTGCGGTAAAATAATGGAAGATAACGCATTTCGCAGCTATTGCGCCGATTGCATGACTTCGGTGCGCGCGTTTGACAGAGGATACAGTTGCGTGCGATACGATAAATATGCCAAAAATGTGATACGCAATTTGAAATATTCGCGCAAAGGATATATCGCATATGATATAGCGCAGATAGTAATTGACAGAATCAATTTTCAAACGGCACCGGTTGATCTATGTTCGTATGATTTTGTGCTTCCCGTGCCTCTTCATAAAAAAAGACTGGAATCTCGCGGCTTCAACCAATCGGAATTGATTGGGGATCTGATCGTCAAATATGCAAACGAAAACATAACCGGCAATAATCTCAAGCTTGCGGGTGATCTGATGATCCGAAAGAAAAAAACCGTAAAAATGAGTCGGTTGAGCGCGGCCAAGAGGATTGAAAATGTGCGGGATGCATTTGCGCTTGCCGGCGGCGAGGAGCGCGTGCGCGGGCATTCTTTCCTCATTGTTGATGACGTGTTTACATCCGGCGCAACTGTTAACGCTTGTGCGGAGCTCTTAAAATCCGCGGGAGCGGCGCGGGTGGACGTGTTGACTTTTGCATCGGGCATCGACAATAAAAGCGGGCTAAAATAGCTGACATGTGATAAAATACATCGTGAAAGGAAATCGGTTGAGTCTGCGATTGCAAGTCCATGCCAGCTACGGGCGAAAGGACCCACGTAAGCTGCTTTGTATTTTGCGGCAGTGATCATGGCGTAGTTTAGATGTAAGTCCTCCGAAAATCGGATAAAGGCAAGTGTGGGGGCAAAGATCGGGTCAGTCAAACGATTGCCTTTCAAACGGAATAATCAAACAATATGAAACAATATAAATATTACATTTTCTCTACAATTATGTACGAAATATCGTAAGACATGGTATAATGTAATTGCAGATAATGCTTTCAGATTTGCGACCCGCTGCGGTTGTGACCCGGCAGATATTGAATGTATCGTGTGAACGGAGTAAGGAGGGCAGAAAAATGAAAGTTATGATTACTTCCAAAAAATTTAACACTACACAGCACCTCAAAGACACTATTGAGAAAAAGTTTGAGAAATTGGGCAAATATTTCTCGGATGATATAGTTGCAAATGTCATGGTGTCCTCGGAAAAAGACAGGGAAACCATGGAGGCGACAATAAATGCAAGGGGCATGATTTTTCGTGCGGAGAGTACCGGAGGCGACATATACGAAGGTGTTGACAAGGTAGTCGAACGCTTGTCGACTCAGATGTCGAGATTTAAATCAAAACTTCAGCGCAAGCACAAGGACAACAAGGCGTTCAATTTTATGGATATTCCGGATGCGGAAGATCCGGAAATAAGAGTTGTGCGTACAAAGAAATTTGAGCTTGTGCCGATGACGGTTGAAGAGGCTATCGTAAATATGGAGATGCTCCAGCATGCTTTTTATGTATTTCTGAACATGGAAACGGATAGCGTCAATGTTGTATATAAGAGGAAGAACAACGATTACGGCTTGCTGGAAACCACGTATTGATTTCGTTTTTAATAGCTTTAATGCAAGATGCGGCAGATTGCTTCAGCAGTGATAATTAACGGGCGAGGGTGCAGTCTCTCGCCTTTTTCAGTTAATTGAGAGGTACCGATGTTTATAGAAGACCTGGCGGAAATGATTGCGGATTTTGCCTCGGATATCAATATAATCGATATTATTGATATCCTGGTGGTAGCGCTTTTGGTGTATAAAATACTCGACTTTATAAGTGAGACCAGAGCAGGACAGCTGGTTAAGGGGATTATAATACTGCTTGTAGCTACATTTGTTTCCGACCGACTGCACCTGTACACTCTGAATTGGATATTGAAAGGCACAATGACCCTCGGTTTGGTCGCATTTGTGGTTGTGTTCCAGCCCGAGATGCGCAGAGGACTTGAATACATGGGACGGAGCAAACTGCTGCGCAAGTCGTATGCGGATATAAATACCGATCAAATCAAGGAAATGGCGGCGGAATTCTCTTCTGCTGTCGAGGAGTTGTCGGCAAGCAAGACGGGAGCGCTTGTGGTATTCGAGCGTGAGACGCCGCTGTCGGATCTCGTTGCGACGGGGACAAAGATAGATGCAAAGGTAAGTGACGAGTTGATACGCAATATTTTTTACGCGGGCTCGCCGCTGCACGACGGAGCGGTAATAATAAGAAATGACCGAATTGATGCTGCGGGCTGCGTATTACCGCTGACTCAGGATCCGACACTGTCGAGTTCACTGGGGACGAGGCACAGAGCCGCGATCGGGATTACCGAGTTGTCGGATGCAGTGGCGCTCGTCGTTTCCGAGGAAAGCGGCGTCATATCCATGGCGCGCAACGGAAAGCTCGAACGCTTTCTTGATGCGCGATCCGTGGAAAAGGATATTTTGAACATCAATATGGTGGACACGGATCCCGAAAGAAGTCCGCTGAAAGGGATATGGGGGAGAATGAAAAATGCTCAAAAGTAAGAAGCTCATGATGATACTGTCATTGCTTATAGCGGTCATTTTATGGGCATATGTGATGAATGATACCGACCCCATGATCACGAAAAAATATAAAGCGGTGCCGGTGCAGATCTTGAATGAAGAAGACATACGCGACAGGGGATTTGAAATTGCCGGCTCGACACGTAACCCGACAGCGGATATTTCCATAAGAGGCAGGAGATCTCAACTGCTCGGCTATGATGCAAATCGGATAGGTGCGAGCGTTGACCTTGACGGATTGTCACTCGGTACGCATCTTCTTTCGGTAAGCATGGACGGCAGGGATTTGGTGCGCAAAGGACTGGAAATTACAAACCACCCGACCGTTACGATTAAAATAACAAAGAAGGCGGCATCGCATAATAATAGCAACAACAATAATGAAAGCGTGGATGAGCCGCAGGCATCTCCATCACAGTCGGATGAGCCGGGCGCTCCGTACTTCTCGCAGGACTTGCCGCCTGCCGACCTTACACCCGGTGACGAAGCGGGAAATGGTGATACTGAAAACTGAGGCTTATGCGGTTTGCGGCAAACCGGAAAACCAAGAAAGTAATAAAACGATAAATCAGAAAAACAGATATGGATAGAAAACCGGATAAATCAAAAAACCAATAAAATAAATACAAAACAAGCGGAAAAACCGGAAGAAAAAAATAGGGGGATTTATATGGGTAAATTATTTGGAACAGACGGTGTACGGGGGATTGCGAATGATCTGCTGACACCCGAATTGGCGATGAAACTGGGAAAAGCCGGCACATATGTGCTCGCGAAAGAGAGCGGCAGGCGGCCGCTGTTTCTAATAGGAATGGATACAAGAGTCTCGGGAGATATGCTGGAAAATGCCATAACTGCAGGGATACTGGCTATGGGCGGAGATGTGATCAAGGTCGGTGTAGTGCCCACTCCTGCCGTGGCATACCTTGTAAAATATTATGAAGCTGATGCGGGTGTAGTTATATCCGCATCGCACAATCCGTTTGAATATAACGGGATAAAGTTTTTCAATTCAGAGGGTTATAAACTCTCAGACGAAATTGAAGATGAGATAGAGGCTCTGATCTTTGCCTGTGATGCCGAGAAGAGCGCATGTCCCGCGTATATGACGGGCTCCGATCTCGGGCATTGCCTTTATGTGGAAGAGTCGGCCATCGATATTTACGCGGATTTTTTGAAAGGAAGCGTAACAGAAGATATCAGCGGCATGAAAATAGTGCTTGATCTCGCAAACGGCGCTGCCACCTCTGTAGCGGAAAAAGTATTCAAAGAACTCGGTGCAGAGATAGTGGTCATAGGAAACGAGCCGAACGGCGTGAATATAAATGATGATTGCGGATCGACGCACACCGAAAATTTGCAGGCGGCAGTCGTATCACAACATGCAGACATAGGTCTTGCTTTCGACGGCGACGCCGACAGGCTCATAGCCGTGGATGAAAAAGGGGATGTCGTAGACGGCGACCGCACTATATGCATATGCGCAAAAATGCTCAAAGATTCTGGAGAGCTTGCGGGCAACAAGATAACTGCAACCGTGATGAGCAATCTGGGGCTTCATAAGGAAGCCGAAAAAATGGGATGCACTGTCGATGTTACGGATGTGGGAGACAGGTATGTCCTTGAAAGCATGCTGAGGACCGGCTGCATAATAGGCGGGGAACAGTCGGGACATATCATATTTTTAAATCATACAACCACAGGGGACGGGATATTGTCCGGTTTGCAGCTGTTGCAGGCGATCATCCGCAGCGGTAAAAAGGTAAGCGAAGCGGCGGCTGAGATCGAAATATATCCTCAGGTTCTGGTGAATGCCGCTGTAAAAAATGAAAATAAATCGATTTTTAGAGAAGATGAGGAAGTTATAGCCGCCATCAAATCTGCGGAAGAAAGTATGGCGGGAGAGGGCAGAATTCTGATTCGCCCATCAGGGACGGAGCCGCTGGTCAGAGTCATGATAGAGGGGAAAGATTCAGATAAAATTTACGGTCTGGCGGAAAACATAGCTAATTTGATTTCCGCAAAATTCAGTTGATATCTTAAGGAGATAACAAGGAGGTAATTGGAGATGAATAAAAAAATTGATGCTAAAAATGCTGTCAAGAAAAAACTGAGCATATTCATTGCAGTCTTATTGGTCATGGCAACAGGTTTTGCACTTTCTGCTTGTGAGGATTATCACGAAGAGATGCAAGATGTTAAGTTGGCGTTTGTTAAAGAAGAAATACACTATGGTGAAGATGACTATATGCTTTCTTCTGCAAACCTGTACGTCATAGTGCAGGCAAAAATTGAGGCGGAAGACTACAACGGCAACGACAAATATGAGGAAGTTCTCGAAATGTTGAATGCGGATGAGTATAAAAAATATGTAACAGGAAATCAAAAACTTCTGACAATGTATCGCGATGATTTAGATATAGAGAGCGCCTCATTCAACAGCGGAACGGTTACGGTCGATTTTGACCCGGAAAATCTGAACGGCAGCGCCCTGGAAGAATCGGCACTGATAGGGCAGATGGTTTTGACGCTCACAAATACGTTCCCTGAGGTTAAATATGTACAATTTACCGTGAACGGTCAGGCAGTGGATTCTTTAATGGGGCATATAGATACGGCTGAACCGTTTACTGCGGATCAATTTGAAAATGTCGAGCAGTAAGTTTTTGGGCATTATAAGAAATATATCAGAGGAGCATATATGAACAATCTGGAATTGGCAAAGCTTATTTTTAAGGACGAGTTGAAAGCCCCCGACGAATATGAATTGATTTATCCTCCGAGAGAATTGCCCGCCGGCGCAATGGTGACCCGCCTGGGACCCAGTCCCACGGGATTTATACATCTTGGAAACCTCTATGGCGCATTTGTTGACATGCGTATGGCGAAACAAAGCGATGGCGTGTTTTATCTGCGAATAGAAGATACGGACGACAAGCGTTATGTAGACGGTGCTGTTGATTCAATTATCAGTGCGCTTGATTTTTTCGGGATTAATTTTGATGAGGGTGCGGAAAGCGATGGAGAACGGGGCGCGTACGGACCGTATTATCAGTCGCTTCGCGGTGAGATCTATCGGGCTTATGCAAAAAAAATGGTGGAAGACGGCTATGCATATCCTTGCTTTCTGACAAGTGAGGAAATTGCGGAGATCCGATCGGCTCAGGAAGCCGCAAAGGAAACGCCGGGTGTGTACGGCAAATATGCAAAATATCGTAACGAGGAGTTTGAGCTTGTGAAAGCTCTGATTGAGGAGGGGCGCGAGTATGTGTTGCGCCTTAAATCCTCGGGCAAAACGGATGTATCGCCGGATGAAATGAGCCAGATAACGGTATTTGACGCCATACGGGGCGAACTTGTAATGCCGGAAAACAATCAGGACATAGTTATACTCAAATCAAACGGAATGCCGACATATCACTTCGCCCACGCAGTGGATGATCACCTCATGAGGACAACGCATGTGGTGCGGGGAGCCGAGTGGTTGTCCACATTGCCCGTGCATGTGGAGCTGTTTGAAAAACTGGGTTTTGATCTGCCGATTTATTGTCACACGGCTCAGCTTATGAAAATAGACGAGGAAACGGGGCAGAAACGAAAACTCTCAAAAAGGCTGGACAGCGAACTTTCGCTGGATTATTACATGAGCCAGGGATATCACCCTCTTGCAGTGCGTGAATACTTGCTCACGATACTCAACTCCGATTATGAGGAGTGGCGAATTGCAAATCCTGACCGCGCAAATGAAGAATTTGATTTCAGCGTTGAAAAAATGAATAATTCGGGAGCTCTGTTCGATATTCTGAAATTGCAGGATATCTCAAAGGATACCTTGCTGAGGCTGCGCGGAGATGAAATTGCGGATTTTGTTGCAAATTGGGCAAGCAAATACCATCGGGAGCAATATGACGTGATAGCGCAAGATCTCGAATACCTGGCAAGAATAATGGATATCGGCCGCAGCGGTGCAAAACCGCGAAAAGATTTGATATATGCGGCTCAGATAGCGGATTTTATTTCTTATTTCTTCGATGAGTTCTTTGTCATTAAGGATTCGATTCCGCCGGAAGTGCCGACAGGCGATGTACCGCTGATCTTGAGTAAATATCTTGACAGTTTTGATTTCAGCGATGATTCACAGCAGTGGTTTGAAAAAATAAGGGAAATCGCACGTGATGCAGGATATGCGGAAAAGCCTAAGGATTACAAAAAAGAACCGGATAAATACAAAGGACATGTAGGACATGTAAGTACGGTTATAAGAATTGCAATTACAGGTTTGTCACAGTCGCCCGATATATGGGAAATACAGCAGGTTTTGGGGGAAGAGCGTACCCGAGCGCGTATAGAAAAATTTGCGGCGCTTTATCGATAAACGGCGGGGCGCATTTGATTAATGGAGCTTTAGAAAAAAAGCCCGGAGCCGGGCATCCCATATAAAGGCTCCCGGATGCCTTGTGTGATCCTTTTATGAGTGAAGTCGGTTGGGTTTAAAAGGTGAATTGCCATGGGGGATGTAAGTTACAGTAATTTTAGGGATAAAATCAAAAAGGGCTTAATTTTAAAAAATGAACAACGAATATATATTGTTGGTGGAGTTTTTGTTGTACTTACGGTATGGATATGGAGTTTCTATTCTATTATAAGTGGTGTGGAGAAATTTAAATCCATGAGTTATACATTTCTTTTAGCTGTTATTTTTCTTGCAGAATTTGCTGTAATAGGAATTTGTGGGATAATATATAATAAGAGAAAGCAAACAAGGACAAAAGAGGAGGAACTGTTCTTTTCCAAATATTGGGTCAAAAAGCTCATAAGGGAATGTATTATTGCGGTAGTTCTTTTAATAGGCATGCATTTCGTATCCACGATACTTTTAAACAAATATTCTTAAGTTTTCACTTTCTGCTACGCTTTTTAACGCCGTTCTCGATCGGCGCACAGTGCCCGTTTAACAGCCAGTCCCAGGCGAATATAAAAATTGCTCGCCGACCACCTCGTATTCGGTCATTTTTTTACCGTTATACTCGTACTTTGGTCTGTTATATTTTTCAAGTTCCTCCCTTGTATTTCCTAAAGAATTAGACAGAGAAAAACAGATAGAGCTTGTATGATAATATCTAAAAGACAACCTATATTCTCAAATTATAGACATACGAAAAGAAGCTGAAGAAGCTGGAGTGTTAGAAACAGGATAGAAAAATTACCGCAAGAAAATAGAGTACTGACACAGGCAAAAAAACAAGAGTTAGATCTATAAAAATCAGCTGAAATAGGGTATTATAATTGTTGAGTGAAACAAAATTAATTAGCTAAAAAGGAGGTGCATCGAAATAGAAAAAGTAAAGATAGAAAAGAATACCGTTCAAGAAACATTGCTTGTGCCGTTGTATGGTAGAAAAATGTGTTCCGAAAAATTTCCTGAACTCTATACAGATATTTTCGCAAAGAATCTATGTGATAGGTTGGATTATGATTTTTCTGAATTTGAGAAAAAGAACAATTCGTTTTTATATGAATTCGGCTCGCTTGAAGCAGCAATGCGTCAGTTAGATATTATGTGGGAAATCAAAGAATATTTAAAGATTTATCCAAAAGCTGCTATCGTAAATCTTGGCTGTGGTTTGGATGAAACCGGTAAGGCTTGTGATAATGGAAGCTGTAAGATAGTTAATGTAGATTTTCCTGATGTTATAGAGGTTCGTAATCAGCTTATTTCAAACTATGAAAGAGAAAGCAATATTGCCTGTGATTTAAAAGACTATTCATGGATGAACGAAATAGACGGATCAAGCGGAGTTATTTTCTTTGCGGCAGGAGTATTTCATTATTTTAAAAGAGATGAAGTGAAGAATTTGGTTTTAGAACTTTCTAAAAGATATGTAGGAGGCTGTTTGGTTTTTGACAGTGTAGGCAAGCTCGGTTTAAAGCTGATGATGTCAAAAACACTAAAGAATATGGGCATCAGTGATGTAGAAGGACTATTCTATACAAATAAACCGATACAGGACCTTAACTGGTCGGGAAATATAAAAGTTACCTCAAAAGGCTATATGTTAGGCTATTATGACATGAAAAGTCCTAATATTCGCTTCTCTCATCGCTTACTTGCAAAGATAGGCGATAATACGATGAAGATGGCTATAAATAAAATGGAGTTTATCTGACTCAAACAACTAAATATAAGCTATAACATAGCAATTTGTGGAACAGTAAATCAAATGATGTGTACCCCAAACCCCGATTTTCTCGAGCTGATCACAAAAGAAGAACAGCGAATATAAGATCAAGTTAGTAATTCCCATCATAAAATCTTAGAATATAAAACCGCAAATGATATATGGGATACATGAATTGAAATTGCGTAAGCTGAAGCGCTAAAGAAAATGTGCGGCGTTTAAACTTGCAATCCGAGGGGTAAGGCTGCAATTAAAAAAAGATTGGACAAATCCAAAAGTTGCCTGTATAATAAAGTGCAATGAGTTTTTATAATTAAAACTTATGTTGTGTCGCCATGGTCAAGTGGTCAAGACGTAGCCCTCTCACGGCTGAGTCGGGGGTTCGATCCCCCCTGGCGATACCATCAAACCGCCTTAGTATCGGCGGTTTATTTTTTAACTGCGGTGATAGCGGAAAATATTCAATATTAAAAATCGGGGGAATTTAAAATGATCAATTACATAAGTACAAGAGGCAGTGAAAGAGCTTTGAGCGGAGCGCAAGCCATAATTGAGGGAATTGCGGATGACAAGGGACTGTATATGCCGACGGTGATCCCCGCATTAGCGATGTCTCTTGACGAAATATCGAAACTGGACTATAAAGATATCGCCAAAATCGTGCTTTCCGCATTCCTCACAGACTATACCCGAGAGGAAATAGAAGGCTGCGTTGCAAAAGCGTATGATTCAAAATTTGATACGCCTGAGATAGTTCCTATTGTCAAAAATGACGGAATTCATTTCATGGAGTTATACCACGGCAGTACATCGGCGTTTAAAGATATGGCGCTTTCAATACTTCCTCATCTGCTTACAACAGCCATGGATAAGGAGGGCGAGACCAATAAGATATGTATATTGACAGCCACTTCGGGGGATACCGGGAAAGCCGCCCTTGCGGGGTTTGCCGATGTTGAAAATACTGAGATCATCGTCTTCTTCCCGAATAACGGCGTAAGCGCCGTACAGGAAAAACAGATGACCACTCAGCTTGGAGATAATGTGCATGTGTATGCAATAAACGGGAATTTTGATGATGCTCAAAGCGGGGTAAAGCAGATTTTTATGAATGAAGATTTCGCATATGTCCTCAAGAAGCACGGATATAAACTTTCTTCTGCAAATTCCATAAATATCGGGCGGCTGATTCCACAGATTGCATATTATGTATACGGTTATGCTCAGCTCGTTAAGAGGGGAGAAATAATGCCCGGTGATGAGGTGAATGTTGCCGTGCCTACCGGAAATTTCGGCAATATATTGGCGGCATATTTTGCAAAAATGCTCGGTATTCCTTTTGCTCGTTTGGTTTGCGCATCTAACCAAAACAGAGTATTGACGGACTTTTTTGAATGGGGAATATACGATAAAAATCGGATGTTTTATCTGACAAATTCACCGTCAATGGATATTTTGATATCCAGCAATCTGGAACGCCTTTTATATTTGATTTCCGGCGGCGATACGGATGAGGTTCAAAGACTCATGCGGGATTTGGATGAGACCGGCAGATATGAGCTTGGCGATGAAATGAGATCAAGTCTTGCAGATTTTTACGGAGGTTCCTGTGACAGTGAAGAAACGGAAAAGGCAATATCCGACATGTATGAGAAGCATGGATATTTAATGGATACGCATACTGCGGTAGCATACAAGGTGTATTGTGATTATCGCGCCGAAACAGGTGATGAGCGACCGGTTCTGCTCGCCTCAACAGCCAGCGCGTACAAATTCGCAGAGAGCGTTGGGAGGTCAATAGGAATCGGCGGCGATCTTAGCGGATTTGAATTCATCGAGAAAATCAATGAGCTTACGGGAGTTGAGATCCCGGCGGGGCTCAAAGGCCTTGATAAAAAAGAAGTGCTTCATGACAGAATAATTGAAAAAAATGAGATGCTCGATGCGGTAAGAGCATCGCTGCTCTAGTACGTCGACGGAGCCGGTGGCCCGTTATGTACCGCTATAATGTCGCCATCAGATTGTTAACCATGTGTATACATATGGGAACCCAGATGTTGTAACCGCTTATAATATACATCGTCGCGGCGGCTCCGCCCACAAATACATATGGAACGAGCGCGAAAATAGGGTCGCCGATACTATAGTGAGCTGCCGCAAAAACCAAAGCCGAGATAATCGCCATTAAAACCGGCGGCAGAACATCTTTAAATCTTCCCACGATAATAAGTCTGAAAACCACTTCTTCAATTATTGGGGCGGATATTATAATCGTCAGCATGAAAGCGATAGCAAGCCCGCTGTTTAGAATTCCGTTCACATTTTGCTGATTCTGAGAAACGGGAATCTCCGGCAGTCCGGAGAACTTCACGATAAATGAGAGCAATAAAATCATCCCGTATCCCATAACGACATACAGCACATTGCGAATAAAGCCCGCAGGCGTAGTTCGCGCGCTTTCAATGAAATCACGGCGCAGAATTAATAATGCGAGCACTGCGTTTAACGCAAAAACGAAAATCAAGTACAGATTATTGAAATCGCTCGGTTCAATATTCATGTGAGAAACGATATAAGGTTTTACAATATCATGAAGATTGAGCCTAGGAATGACAAACAGGGTCAAGGTAAAGAATATAAATACGAACAGGTATCTGATAATGCCGCGGTCGTTGTCTCCGCTGATTTTTTT
This sequence comes from Anaerovoracaceae bacterium, assembly GCA_041844835.1. Classification (GTDB taxonomy): domain Bacteria; phylum Bacillota; class Clostridia; order Peptostreptococcales; family Anaerovoracaceae; genus CAUUCX01. Next base: position 36,116 of record JBGZBU010000029.1, on the reverse strand, counting down.
TGCGTAATTTTTAATCGCATATTCTCTTTGATAATTCATCATGCGTTCCTTTCACGAATATATAACACATATATATTCTAGCATAGCGATTTTTTTTTTACAATCATGTGCCATTGCGCTGAAAAAGCTTGAAAAATTTTATGTAGAAAATGTGTGTATTTTCCACATAAACCGCCAAACAGATTGAAAACACAGCAATTTAAAGCTTTGGAAATATTCTGAAAAAAATCGAAAAACTTCCCATTTTTTCTCTCAATGTTATAATCAGGCTTGTGAAAAAAATCCTGCAAAATCCTTGTCGAAGCTTTTGACATGTTTTTTGAAAAGCTTTGTCCAGGAGAAGGGGAAAGGGAAAAAGTGGAAAATATGAGATCGAATAATGCTTTTAATAAATTTATCGGAATGACGCTTTTGATTTCAATGTCAATGTTTTTATCGGTTTCGCTTTGTGCTGCGGACACGTATGATGCGGATTTTATTGAGTTCGGCTCTTCATTCGTAAGGAGCTGTATTGTCGGAGATGCGGATCCGGCGCCATTTGATAAAAAAGAGAGCGGCGGCAGCGCGGATAGTCAGATTTTAAACGCTTCTGAAGAAACGATAAAATTACGCCATAGCGAGAGATATAGGCAAGGTTTGGGCGCATATATACTGACGATATCACCGGGGCTGGGTGCAGCCGCTGCAGAGCAGCTTGCGGACAAGTTTATCGCGGCGGGAGTTGCACAGGGTGTGGATGAAAAATTGCTCATGTCGATTTGCAGACATGAGAGTCGCTTTTCATCCGGTGCGACCGCTCCCGACGGGGGGATCGGCCTAATGCAGATCATGCCCGCTACGGGCAGCAGATTCGGCGCTTCGCGTGCCGCGCTGTATGAGCCGCAGACGAATATAAATGTGGGTGCGGCAGTGCTTGCTACAAATATGAAAACATTCGGCGGGGATTGGAATAAAGCTCTTGCAGCATATGCGTACGGAGAAGGTCGTGTAAAGCGCGGACAATACACTCTTTCGCATGCAAATCGTTTCCAGGGAACATATTATCAAATAAAAGAATTCCTTGCGGCGAACGGATATCCGACTTCGAGAGTTTGATTCCTGAGCTGTTTAAAAGAGCGAAAACCGTCAAAACCCCGATTCAGTTTCGTGCTGAACCGGGTTTTTTATTTATAATGCCGCACTTTTTTGCAGTGTTTTTATAGCATTTTTATGGCACGAGCCTTTTTTTGTTTGCATATATTTAATATGCGTGCCGAGATTCTCGACATCCCATCGGCTCCTGTGATAGAATAATCATCAGATGACAGTTATAATGTAATTGTGAGAAAAGATAATGGGATATAAAGTTAGAACCGACATCTTTGAGGGTCCGTTCGATTTGCTCGTTCACCTGATTGAAAATGCCCAAATGAGCATATATGACATCAGAATAGCTGAGATCACGGATCATTATATGGATTGGATGAATGATATGCAGTCGATCAATGTGGAACCTGCAAGCGAGTTTTTAGTGCTCGCGTCGACATTGCTTGACATCAAATCAAGGATGCTGCTCCCCAGGGTGATTGTCAATGAAGACGGCGTATTTGTAGAGGAGGACCCTCGCAGTGAGCTTGTTTTTAAGATTCTGGAGTATAAACGTTTTAAAAATGCGGCGAAAGTCCTTGAACGGTTTGAAGATGAGATGCAAAACGTTTTTGAAAAACCTCAGGAAGATATATCCGCGTATTTAAATGAGCCTGACGAGTATCTTGCACTGGGCGCCGCCGAATTTGTGCAGGCGTTCGCCCGCTTTATTGAGAAAAAACAAAAAATTGAAGCGGTGCGCAAGCATTACATAATAGCGGAGAGGCGTAAGCAAAGCATGGAAAATAAGTCAAATGCCATCCTTGCCGCATTCGCCGGCAGCGATCGGGATTGCATCGAGTTCAACGATCTGATCGGCGAGGGCAACGAACTTGTTTGCGAACTTTCCGATTATGTGGATAAGGATAGAATTCAAAAGATGGAAAAAGTGCTTACTTTTACGACTTTGTTGGAAATGGCAAAACAGAAGTTGGTAGACGTGTATCAAAAAAGTTTGTTTGGAAGAATAGATGTGAAATTACATGGAAAGGGCGAGATTGAACAATGAGCGGCGGGAAGAGAATAAAATCCGCGTTTGAATCGATGATGTTTGTGTGGGGGGAGCCGCTGAGCGTAAAAAGCATGGCTGATGCAATGGATCTGGACGAGGCTTCGGCATACAGGTATCTGCGCGAGCTGCAAAAGGAGTATGAAGAAGAGGGGAGAGGCATTCGTCTGCGTGAAATAGACGGGGCGTTTCAATTTGTGACATTGTCTTCAAATGAAATATATGTAAGACGTATGTGTACTCCTGTAAAGAAAAAACGCCTGAGCAGATCGGCACTTGAAGTTCTGGCAATTGTAGCATATAAACAGCCGGTGACTAAGAGTGAAATTGAAAGCGTAAGAGGAACGAAATGCGATCGGGTAATCGACGGGTTGCAGAAAAAGGGGCTTGTGTGTGAGCTGGGGCGATCGGAGGCGGTCGGCAGACCCGTAATGTACGGCACAACCGCCGAATTTTTGAGATACATGGGATTGAGCGCGCTGTCGGAATTGCCTGCTCTGGATGAAATAGCGGAAATGTTCGATGATAATTATGACATTTTAGAGGGCGGCGGCGCTGATGATTCTTCAACCATGCGCAATCAGATGAGCTTTATAATCGAAGGCGATGAGAAATGGCGTGACGGGGGAACGGAATAAGATGGCAGAGATCAGATTGAACAAGTATATAGCAATGTCGGGATGCGCGAGCAGGCGCAAGGCGGATGAGCTTATTAAAAACGGGAATGTCAAAGTTAACGGGCAGCCCGTTTTCGCGTTGGGCAGCATTGTTTCAGATGAGGATACGGTTGAAGTAAACGGCAGACCGCTCAGATTGGAAAAAAAGAAAATATACATCGTTCTCAACAAGCCTAAAGGATTCATAACATCGCTAAAAGATGATCGCGAAAGACCCACGGTCATGGATTTGGTTGCGGATATCGAGGAAAGGATATATCCCGTAGGAAGGCTTGATTACAATACTTCAGGGCTTTTGATATTTACAAATGACGGAGAGCTTGCCAATGGACTTGCGCACCCTTCGAAACGAGTATATAAAACATACAGAGCTAAAGTAACCGGACGCATAGATGAAAATGTAATAAATTCTTTGCGAAAAGGGGTAGACATAGGCGGATTCATCACTTCAAAAGCCGATGCTGCTGTCGTCAAGCGTTCCGGACATACATATGTCGTACAAATCAGTATCTATGAGGGGAAAAACAGGCAGGTGCGCAAGATGTTCGATGCCGTCGGGTGCAGGGTCATAGAACTTGAACGTGTCGCCATAGGCGATATAGTTCTCGGACGCCTCAAAGAGGGGCATTACAGAAATCTCACGCGCGACGAGGTCTCATATTTGAAATCACTCATATAGCTCAATAAATTATGTGAATTATATGAATGTTATATGAATGCGGGAGAGACGGATTTAAGGTCATTTCCCTGCATCCTCAAGCAACGCCTGATTGAATATGTACCCGACACCTCTTAAATTCACTATATACTTTGGAAGATCCGGCGACGGTTCTATTTTTTTGCGCAAAGTGCTTATATAAACCATTACGGTTTTTGTATCGCTCATAAGGCACGGGGTTTTCCATATTGCTTCAAATATCTGCTCGGCGCTGAAAATTTTCTTGGGATTTTCCACCAGCAAACGAAGTATGTCGAATTCTTTCGCCGTGAGACTCACGGGCTCTCCGCCCACATAGACTTCATGCGTGTTTACGTTTATTCGGAGATTCGGGAATTCGTAAATTGTGGTATCTTCGTCGTGCTCCGATTGCGCTGCAAATACACTGCGATGTCTTCTCAGATTTGCCTTGATTCTGGCTATCAGTTCCCCGGGCAGGAAAGGTTTTGTAATGTAATCGTCGCCTCCCGCGGACAGAGCGATAATTTTATCAAGTTCCTCAGATTTGCAGCTGACGAAAAGTATCGGCACATCGGTTGTTTTTCTTATCTCAAGACACAGCTCGGTGCCCTCGATATCGGGCAGCATCACGTCAAGCAGAATGAGATCGGGATTGTGCTCTCTGACGATTTCCAGTGCCTGTTCCCCGTCATATGCCTGCATAGGCACAAATTGCTCTTTCATCATGTACGAAGAAAGCAGATCATTTATCGGTTTTTCGTCGTCCACTATCAGGATCTTCTCATTAGCCATTCGGCACCTCCCCAAAAACAATAATGTGACATGATGCAGCATGCTATAATAACCGCAGTTATTTAGTTGAGTATTGCGGCGTTGCCGATATGAAACAACCATTTGATCATGCCGGAATCTATTGTCATGATATAATATGCCAATAATTATATCACAATCGAGATGTAAAAAGCTATTCCATTTCGTAGCTGCTCAGTGAATATACGGGTATCTTGAAAGTGAATGTGGTTCCTCTGCCTACCCTGCTTTCTACTTCTATTTCTCCTTTATGGCTCGATATGATTTCCTTTGATATGGTGAGCCCGAGGCCGCTTCCCTTTTCTGCGCCCTCCACCGCATTTTCGATAGTTGAATAAAAACGCTCGAATATGTGCGGAAGATGCTTTTCGTCTATGCCGGAGCCGTTGTCGCCGATTTGCACGCAGTAATATGTCCTTGATTCATTTAAGAAAAAATTCATTCGGATGGTTCCGCCGGCAGGAGTATGTTTCAGCGCGTTTGAAAGGATGTTTGAAAAAACCTGCTCTATTCTTTGCATGTCCGCAATTACTTCCACATCCTTTAACTGTTTTTCATTTATTCTGACTTTGTGTGTAAGCCCCGCTTCACGTATGTCGTGGAGGTGGTTATTAACCAATGTTTCAGAGAGATTTTTTGCAGAAACGAGCATGAATTCAAATGAAAACTGATCGGATTCCAATTTAGTGAGTTGAAACAAATCGTTAATGAGATGTTCCATATTGCGTACTTTAGAGTCGACGATTTTCAGAGCCTGTTCCTGCTCGTGCGGCGTCGAAAATGTCCCGTCCGTGATCGCGCCCACATATCCCAGTATGGAGGTTATCGGAGTTTTCAGCTCGTGTGAAACATACGAAATCAGCCGTTGCCTGGATATTTTGGAGGTTTCAAGCAGGGCTTCGGTTTTTTTGTATATTGAGATGTCCGAAAAATGTCCTTCTATGGCGTACGGGATACCGTTCTCATATATGACTTTGCTGCTGAAATCCACCCACAATTCCTCTCCGTTTTTCTTATGCAGCTTGAATTCCTGTGAGCGGAGATCACCGAGCTCTCCCGTGAAAAGTTTGTCTACATATTCCATATCATCTACCGCGGACAGTTTGATAAAAATTCGCGGATCCGCGTAAAAATCCTCCTGCCCGTATCCCGTGACCTCCTCGGCGGATGGGGTGATGTATTCAAACGAGGGAACCGGAAGAATTTGATAATAGAAGATTACATTCTTGGAATTGTTTGAAAGCGCATTGTAAAGGCGTTCGGAAATTTGCGTGTGGCGCGTATTCTCCTGAATATAAACGGACAGTATGCACAAATTTATGATTATGAACATTATGATTTCGGTGGAATATCCATATGGTGAAATCGATTTTATTGCAACCAGCACGGAAAGCAACGCTTTGCTGCTGCCCCACAGGAGGAATGCGGAAAACGCTACCAATGACTCAATATTCGGAAGTTTCCATTGAGATGATATATTGTTGCAGAGGGCGAGGGTGGCGAGAAAGTCAAAAAACGCGACGGGGAAAATGGCGGTCAGGAGATCCATATTGCACGTGACCGCAACCAGCACCCAAAGGCACAGATAAATGCCGAATCGATACCAGTACGACGGCATTTTTGCATGAGTAAATGCATATGAGCCTCGCAGCAGAAGGATTATCCCCAGCATGTCGACCAGCATTCGTATGCTCATGAGAGATCTGAAGGAATTTTCGCCCTGAGCCCCGGTGATTCTGAGATATAAGAGCACAAGACTGACAGCATACAGCGCGGCTGAAGCAGCCCAGTATTTCATGAATTTTGTTTTTGTACGATAAAAAACAAAAAAATATGTCATTGATGTAGCTGTTGCAAGTATGAAAAAGCTCAAAAGCACCAGCGAATTGTAATCTATACCCATGCAGGTATTTTAGCACAGATTCGGGAGTTTTTTCAAAATTACCCGTATATTTTATCCGGCGATATATATGCATATATTTCGCTATATTTCTTTTCTCCATTTGAAAATATGAAAGCTGAAAACTTATGATTCTGTGGTAAAATAATTTCATTAACGAAAGTTTTCGTACGGACAGGGCGCTTTTTACGAAAGCGGCAGATTTGTAACAGTTTTGAGAGGAATTGAAATATGAGTATAGTCATTACGACAGGTGTACTTATGATAATAAGCGTTTTTTGTTTTATCCCGTTGATAATTGCCGAGTTGGCCGGTGAAAAAACATTGCCCACAGCCGAGGATTTTTTCCTGCATAGCGGAAATATGCGCTCAAGTTTCGCTTTTTTTTCGATTTTTGCGACCTCTGTCGGAAGCTTGTTGTTTTTGATTGTGCCGAACTCCTTTGCAGTCAAAGGTTCGCCGTATATATTGGCGTCACTGTTGCCACTGCTGCTTGCACTGCTGATCGTTTTTTTCGGAGAAAATATTTCTGGATACGGCAAGCGGCACGGTTACCTCGGAATGCTCGATTTTTTCGATGATATATACCGCTCTCGTATGCTCAATGCGGTCTTTTTCATAGTTGCGATGGCGTCGTGTTTCATGTTTCTGCTGCTCCACCTGTCCGCCGGCGGGGTGATTGTGATGGTTGCATCCGGAGGCAGGCTTTCATGGTGGGTGGGGATGGTTTTGTTTGCAAGTCTTATTGCGATCAGTCTTTGGGGGCACGGCATCAAGAATATAATCATGATGGATTTATATTATGCGGGTTTTGTATTGCTGACGCTTTTGTCCTTCGTGATTATCAGCTTTGTGGGAGTGCAGAACTATTCGTTTACTGCGGCACCGATTGAAATGTTGATGGGCAAAGTGAAAAATCTCGATTTTATGGAGATTATTGCGATGTGCGTTGTGGTTCCGCTCGGAATGGTAATGATGCCACATATGTGGTTGCGCTATTATTCAATTGAAAAACCGCAGATGCTCGGCAGACATTCATGGATAGTCAGGTTGATAGCGTTCTGCTGCGTTCTCGTCGTCATATGGATTGTCATTCTTGCCGTAATTTCGTGTTTTTCCGCAGAGCACACCGTTAAGAGCTTTTATATGCTGCCCGTTTTGATTTTGAATAATTTTGATGCAGCGAGCGCAACTATACTTATCTGCGGTATTGCATCGGCGATATTTCCCGTCGCAAATGCTCAGCTCCACGCGATGATTCAGATGTACGTATCGGCGGCGCATAAAAACAAATTGGGTGTCAAATTTGACGATAATTGGCTGAAAGATACCGCAAAGGACTGTATTCTTACGATTCTTGCCGTAGCGGTTCTTTTTTCCATGATCATAAAGCCGGAAATTTTTGATTTAATGGCGGTTGCATTCGGTCTTTTCGGACAGTTTGCAGTGGCGGCGTGCGGGGCGCTTTTTTGGAAACGGGCGGGAGCTGAAGGCGCGGTTTCAGGGATGCTCGGCGGGATAATCGTGCTCTTGTTTTTGATATGCGGTGCGAAAATAAATCCGCTGACTGCGGGGCTGTTTGCATTGGTATCGAATGCAATAATTTTTGCAATGATTTGCCAAATCGCTCCTGTCAATAAGGAACGAAAACAGCGCATACTTATATACATGGGAGAAAATAGGAGCGCACTCGGCAAGCGCTGACATTTTACATGGATTTTCGCGTGGACTGCCGCGGCTAGCGCAGATGTTTCTCGAGCAGATCGATAAAAAGCCCGATGTGCTCTTTTTTCGGGAAGCGGGCTCGCGCGTTATCGGGCCTGCCGCCCCCTTTCCCGTCGTATACGTGGGCATTGTTTTTTATTAGCATGCCGCAGTCGAGTTTTACCGAATTTGAGAAAATGAAAAGCGTGAGCGGATCATTCCCCGTAGCGGCAAATATTACATTATCAGGTAAAGATAATGACGCTCCCATGCTGAGCAGATCGCGCTCACCTAGGAGAGGATATTCCCTGTACAATACTGTCACTTTATCTGGATCGGAAGAATGCACTGCAATCGGCTCACAATCGTTTATGTACTGAGCGATGAGCTCTTTTTTCATGTTTACGAGCTGTTTGTTGAGCTCATCAATTTTATGCGCAAATGCCGTGAATCGTTCGGAAAGATCATCCGCACCGCAACTGAGCGCATTTGAAATGTTGCGAATAATTTGATGTTTCCGCGCATAATCTTTGTATGCTCGCTCTCCCGCTTCAAAATACAGTCGAAACATTCCCTTGTAGTTTTCCGCTTTCAATATCTTTATAAGTCCCACCTGTCCGCTCGACTTGGGATGAGTTCCGCAGCATGCCACGCAGTCCGCTGCATTTTCCGTGCTTCCGATCGAAACTATTGTTATATCTTCCGATATTTCCAATTTTTTTCGCGTAGGAATGCCTGCTGCATCGTCTGCGCTGTCGAAATGCATGGAAATAACGGGCAAATTTTGCCAAATTACTTGATTTGCATTATGCTCGATTCGCTCCAAAATTTCAGGTGTCAGTTCATCAAGTGACGGATTTTCTTCCATGCTGATATCGATAGTCATGTAGTCGTTTCCCATGTGAAATCCACGATTTACGCCGCGGATTTCATGGTAAATCACTCCCGAGAGGATATGCTCGCCGCAATGCCTCTGCATATTGTCAAATCTGTGCGGCCAGTTCAATTTCAACAACACGCGTGAGCTTTCAGTGAATTGAGGGAGCGCCGAGCCGTCACATTTTGGCGCAATGCGATGAAATATGAGCCCATCCCGTTCTTCACTGCCTATAACATGCGCTACCGCGTTATCATTTTTTTTATCGCCGTTTGCGGGCAGGAGAGATATCTCGCCGATATCCGCTGATTGTCCGCCGCCGCCCGGGAAAAATATGCTTTGCGTTAATAAGATAAGCGATTCGTCCGGATGAAACGCGAGCACCTCCGCCTCACATTCTTTCAGGTTTACATCTTCTTTATACAGGGGGCGCGGTGTTTGGCTGCGGTTGACATTGATTTTATTTTCCGATGTTTTTTTCTGTTTATTCATATCGAGCTCCTTTGCATAAAATGCTAAAAATTGTAAAAATGCAGAATTTCAACGGCTACCAGCTTTTTTGATAAAACTGTGGATAAAATGGTTACAATTTTTGTAAAAAACGGACATATCGTTGATAAAAAGGGGGATGCAGGTTTTGTTAAATATCCACAGTTAAGTGTTGAAGAAATTGTATACGATTTATTTTTTGCTGTGGAAAAATCCTTAATTGCCCCAATTTTCTTAATATTGTTATGTGTAGATATATTCGATCAGTCGCCCGGGTTGAGTTTACATAATATTACAACTCGGGATCATCTATCAGGGAATAGCCGCGAAGCTCCTCTGCATAAAAAATGAAATCATCCATGTCGGGCGTATGAACGTAGTCCAAAAATACCGGTTCGATCAGCTCCCGCCTGGTTACGATTTTAAGTTGCTCCGCGAGCGGAGACTGCAAAACGATCATTTCCGCAAAGCCTATGCCGTTCAGGCCGGATGCATGCAATATGAGATGAGAGTTTTCGTCGGCGTGTATTGCAAACAAATAGCTTTCAAGGGCGTTGAATACCGGCTGAAAAACCCTGTCGGATATCGATTGTGGCAGGAAAAAGCAATCAGTTTTTTCTTCGTGCGGCACACATGCTTTCAAAACGCTTTTTTCGAGCACGCCGAGAGCATGATATTTTGTACAGTTCAACTCGCATATCGTGACAAAATCGTGCGCACTTGCATGCAGTTCGAGCTCATAATCGCTGCTTTTTGTCAGCAATATTTGCTTTATGCCGCGGATGCCCGAAGAATCCAGTTCCACATCAAGGACTACCCAAAACAGTTCGCTTCCGCATCGCATAAAACTTTTGCACCTATATGTCTCCGCCTCCTCTTCAGCCGGAGCTCCATCATATCCCTCATATCCCTCGCATTCCGAAGTTCCCGCATATCCGTCGTATTCCTCATGACCTTGAGATTCATAAGCTTTATGGTTTTTTTCGAGCTCTCCGCACTCATCATTTTCCTGTCGTGAGCCCGGAGATCCTTCAAGCGTCTCGTGAAACGAGGATATTTTATTATACAGCAATTCATGATATATCGGATTGTTGAGATCTCGGAAGATGTGAGGATGGGTATAGTGAAACATATCTATGATTCCTGCCGTTTTTACGGGCGTATAATCATAAAAATCCGAAATGCGCCGTTTTTCATAGGTGGCGCTGATGATATCTTCGTTTGGAAAGCGAGCAAAAGCATCCATTACAACATCTTCATATTGCGGACTTGCGAGATATTGCGCCGCGAATTCGTCATTTCTGAACAACGCCATTATCGTGTAATGCAGCAGCTGAAAAGGGGAAGAGATTTCTTGAAACTGTTTATTTTTTAAAGAAATACATTCGTCCGCGGTGAGGGCATCTCGCTCGTCCATGAGCTCAAAAAGGAAATCATACGCACTTCCTCCCTGCGGCATGGAGATATCATACCTGAGATTGCCGCCGGCGAATTCGGCAAGCAGCGCCAGCATTTCCTTGAGGCTGAGCCCCGCGTATTCATCGGTGAGATTCCCCATCAGGCGCATTTGAAACGGAACAAAAACGTCCTCATAGTAGCCGTGGCACAGCGCGAAATGGTGGATGTGCGGGCATTCCCGTGACAGGACGAAAAAAAGGCGAAAACGGCGTTCATTCCTGCAGAGCCAGTCGGATGAGAGGATGTTGTAGCCGTCAAGGCCCGCACGTGAAATGCGGGCAGCTACAAAGCTCATTTCTTCCTTTTGAAAGGAGGGATATCCGTTGTCTCCGCCAAAAAAATCGTTTCCGCCTATAATCATTTTTATATCTTTATTCATGTGTTAAACTCACTTCTTGGTTAAATGTACAAAACAAACCTGCCTGATCCGGTGCAACTCGGTGCGATGCGATCTCGCAGGAGAAATCAAAAATCAGCGTGAAACAAACGTTAACAATGCTGATAACTGAAATATATTCTATATGCAACGCTTATACAATGCAAGCGGATAAGTCTCGCCGACATATCGGAGATAATGTGGGATTTTGCAGCGATTAAAGGGTATATTGAGATATATCAAGTTGTATTAAGGTGTATTGGGAGATGGCAGAATCGAGTTGACATGATACGCGATATGTCTATAATTAATAGTATGAACAAGACAACTCGTGTTTTATGGTTGAATTGTGGAGGTTATTATGAAAAAGTTGTTCACATCTGAATCGGTTACGGAGGGGCATCCCGACAAGATCTGTGATCAGATTTCGGATGCTATAGTCGATGCAATCATGGAGGTTGACCCATATGGAAGAGTGGCTGCCGAAACAACGGCGTCGACGGGATATGTGATGGTGATGGGAGAGATCACGACCGCAAAGTATGTAGATATACCGAGAATTGCGCGAGAGGTAATAACGGAAATCGGGTATGATGCCGATGATATCGGATTCTCCGGAAAGAATTGTGCGATCCTGACCGCGATTGACGAGCAGTCCGCGGATATCGCGATGGGGGTGGATAATGCCCTGGAATATAAAGACGGTTCAATGCGGGATAATGATTTTGAAAATGTGGGTGCGGGAGATCAAGGTATGATGTTCGGCTATGCGTGCGACGAAACCGATGAACTGATGCCGCTGCCGATAGCAATCTCACATAAATTGGCACAACAGCTCGCAAAAGTCAGAAAAGAAAAGACACTGGAATATTTGAGACCTGACGGAAAAACTCAAGTGACGGCGGAGTATGAAGAAGATAGTGTGGTCAGAATCGATTCTATTGTAATTTCGACACAGCATGAACCGGATGTTTCGCAGGAGCAAATCCGAGAGGATATGATTAAACATGTCATCACACCGATAGTTCCGGCGGGGCTGCTTGATGCGGAAACCAAAATATATGTAAATCCGACGGGTCGTTTCGTGATTGGAGGGCCGCACGGCGATTCCGGTTTGACGGGCAGAAAAATCATAGTGGACACATATGGAGGCTACGCCCGCCACGGAGGAGGAGCTTTTTCGGGCAAAGATCCCACTAAAGTGGACAGGTCCGCGGCATATGCGTTGAGGCACGCCGCAAAGAATGTCGTTGCCGCGGGGCTTGCTTCAAAATGTGAAATATCGGCGGCATATGCTATCGGCGTTGCCAGGCCGGTATCATTAAACGTTGACACTTTCGGAACCGGAGCGTTGCCGGATGAAAAAATTGCCGATATCGTCGGAGAGATTTTCGATTTCAGACCGGGGGCTATCATAAAGAGACTGGATCTTAGGCGTCCGATATATCGGCAGACTGCCGCATACGGACATTTCGGCAGACCGGAGCTTGATCTCCCGTGGGAACGTTTGGACAAAGTGGAGGAACTCAGGGCGAAGTTCTAAAATTCTAAACAATTTGCAAAATTCTGTCAAATTCTTGATTAATAGCAGCTTAAATTTACATGCTGTCAAAACCGCGTATTCATTGGAAGTACGCGGTTTTTTGTCATTTTGAATCAAAAATCGAAATCCGTCTTATTTTTGTCTAAAAAGTAACAAAAATATTTGACACGGCAACTATGTTAATATATAATCAATATTGTCAAAAGATAATAGAGATATCTTTTATCAAACAAATGCTATTCTAAATGTTTTATATGGACCACTGGTTCAAATTAGGAGGAAAAGAAAAATGGTAGGAGAGAAAGTTGTTCTGAGAGTTAGAATGTCCGCAGGCGAAGCACATTATGCCGGAGATTTGGTTAACGGATCCCACATCCTTGATTTCTGGGGAGATGTAGGAACTGAGCTTGCTATCAGACTTCATGGTGATGAGAGCTTGTTCCTCGGATACGAGAATGTTAGATTCACGGCTCCTGTGTTTGCCGGCGATTTCATGGAGTATGTAGGCTGGATTGAAAAAGCAGGAAATTCTTCATTGACTTGCAAGTTTGAAGCTTACAAAATCATCACTCTTCCAAACAGAGACGGCAAGGACAGCAGCATGGCTATTTCCGCTGCAGACGTTCTTCCTGAGCCGGTTCTTTGCGGAGAGGCTACAGGTACTCTCGTAGTTAAGAAAGAGTTCCAGAGAGGCGCTCAGGATCCTAAATTCCAGAGATAGTTTCCATATAACGAAGAATTTGATACATAGAATTCATAGAGGAAAAGTCAATAGCATGATTGCTTGGATAAATTCCTGAGATTCTGGAAGACCCCGTGACGGCGGGGTCTTTGTTTTTCCTGCGGCAAATGATTACGGGGGACACAAAATATGGTTGCTACACTTGCGGTTATGTCATATAATTTATTTTATTGATTGCTTATTTATGGATTTGTTTGTTTTTACGGAGGAGATATGGCTGCGCAGCATGTGGCGATCACGATTCTTTCGATTTTTCTCATGATGATCCCCGCAATTATTCTTAAAAAGAAAAAAATTGTCGGTGATAGTGCTCCGAGTGTTGTCGCCGGACTCATTACGGAAGTGACTTTCCCGTGCATGATTATAACAAATATGCAGCTTGAATATTCTGCAAGGATTGTCAACAATTGCAAATATATTTTACTTGTTTTTGCAATGCTTATAGTCGTTTCAATGGGGATTTCCAGATTGGCGGTTAAGCTCCTAAATCTTTCAAAGCAACGAGAAGGTATACTGGCATTTATGTTCATGTTCGGAAACAGCGGCTTTCTCGGAGTGCCTTTGCTAAGCGCTCTGTTCGGACCCGAAGCCGTTTTTTACGGCGCTCTTTGTGATGCCACATATAATGTTTTTATGTTTTCGGTGGGAATGAACATGATTAAAGCGGGAACGGCATCCGAGGGCGGCAAAATAAGTATGCGTCGCCTGGTAAGGAGCCTGATTAATCCGTGCTTTCTCAGTGTGCTGATAGGACTTGCACTGTTCTTTTCGGGGATCACAATTCCGGCCTTCCTCGCTTCGCCCATGAATATGCTGGGGTCTGCAACCACACCGCTCGCCATGATGCTGATCGGGCTGAGGCTCGCAGATGTTTCCGTTAAGGAATTGATAATTGATAAAACGGTATATCTTCCGGTTTTTTTTAAATTGCTTGTTGCGCCTTGTGTGGCACTCGGAATAGTGAGCCTGTTTCCGAATATGGAGCTGTTGCTCAAGCTGGCGATAGTTGTGGAATCGTCAATGCCCGCGGCAATGGCTACGGTTATATTTTCGGAGCAATATAAAAGTGACGTGATGTATGCGACCAAGGGGGTTGCAATGTCAACGATTTTGTCCATGCTTACCATCCCTTTATTTGTGATTTTAGTGGGGATTTTATAGCAAGCGGGCGACGTATAAGGCGTATAAAAGGCGGCGCACAAGAAAAGAATTTGTAATTGTCGGATAAAATTACGGTATGGAGGTTTTTAAGATGGGGCTTAGAGTTGCAAAGTTCGGAGGTTCATCCGTTGCAGATGTGATACAGCTGAACAAGATGAAAAATATTATTATGTCGGATGAGAGCAGGCGATATGTGGTCGTTTCCGCTCCGGGCAAACGTTATGCCGGGGATAATAAAATAACGGACTTGTTGTATCTTTGCAAAACGCATCTTGAACACAACCTGCCGTATGAACAGATTTTTCAGGTGGTCTGCGACAGATACATGGCGGAAGCGGTAAATTTGAATGTCAGCGTGGATCTGGCAAGCGAATTTGACAAAATAAGAAAGAATTTGGAAAAGGGAGCCACTGCGGACTATATTGCAAGCAGGGGCGAATACCTGAATGCGATTATTATTGCCGAATTTTTGGGATTTGATTTTGTCGATGCGGCGGATATGATAGTTTTCGACAAAAACGGCGTGCTGCTTGCGGAAGAAACGAGCAGAAGCATAGCAGACTTGCTGTCAAAACACGAGCGCGCGGTGATCCCTGGCTTCTACGGGGCGGATCATGAGGGCAATATAATCACGTTTTCTCGCGGCGGTTCCGACATAACGGGTTCTCTTGTTGCAAATGCGATGAAAGCCGACGTTTATGAAAACTGGACAGATGTATCGGGGCTGCTGATAGCGGATCCGCGGATCGTCCCCGATGCAAAACCGATAAAAACCATATCATATCTTGAACTCCGTGAACTCTCATATATGGGTGCGGAAGTGCTGCATGAGGATGCCATTTTCCCCGTACGCGAGCGAAATATTCCTATAAATATTAAAAACACAAATGCTCCTATGGATGAGGGAACAATGATTATGGATTGGGACGGAGAGCCCGAGCGGATTATCACGGGCATCGCGGGCAGCAGAAATTTTACGGTAATTGTGGTATATAAAAACATGCTCGCGCACGAGAGGGGCTTTAAACGTCGACTTCTTGGAGTTTTTGATGATAACGATATCGCGATCGAGCATATGCCGAGCGGTATAGACACGATTTCCGTGGTGGTTGCGAATTCTGAGCTTGATGGCAAGCGGGATGCACTGATCGCCGACATCGAAAGAACGATGTGCCCCGATGAAATAGATGTCTTTGATAATATGGCGTTGATAGCTACGGTAGGGCGCGGTATGAACAGAAGATTGGGCGTTTCCGCCAAGATTTTTACGGCGCTTGCAGACGCCAAGGTCAATATTCGCATGATAGATCAGGGATCTACGGAGATGAATATCATTGTCGGCGTTGAGAATCCCGATTTTGAAAAGGCGATAAAAGCAATATATAACGCTTTTGAGGTATAAAAAAATCAAGCGTAAAGTTCGGTATAAATAGTCTATCGGTATAAAGAGTTTAAGTGTAAAGATTGCAATATAAAATTTCACATATTAAAAACAGGTTTAAACAGGTTTATATAGGAGGTATTACCTATGGGCAAGAAAATTTTTGTAATTAATCCCGGCTCAACATCCACAAAAATGGGCTTTTTTAATGACAGGGAAAAAGTCTTTCAGACGGATCTTGAACATCCGCTTGAGGAGCTGTCAAAATATGCCGATGTGCTGGATCAGGTTGAATACAGAAAAGCAATGGTGGAAATGATAATGAAAGAAAAGAGTATAAAGCCGGAGGATCTCGACTGCGTCGTTTCCCGCGGAGGTCTGATTCCGGGGGTCAAGCCGGGCGGATATGTCGTAAACGAGGAGATGAAAAAAACCATTATGGAGGGGAAAGCATCTCCGCATGCTTCAAATTTGGGAGCGTTAATCGCGGCTGAGCTCGGGGAGCCTATCGGTATTCCGGTGTACATATACGATGCTCCCGCCTCGGATGATTTGCCTGAAATCGCAAGAATTACGGGGTGGCCTATGATAAAAAGGCGCAGCATAAGTCATATGCTTAACATGAAAGCAAAAGCAAGGATACTAAGCGAGCAGAACGGCAAGGAATATGAAAACCTTAATTTCATCGTCTGCCACATGGGCGGCGGAGTCACTTTGTCGGCACATCGGAAAGGCCAGGTTATCGATATGGTGCGCGACGACGAAATGGTTTTTGCGCCTGAACGTTCCGGTGCGGCGCCGGCTCTTAGAATAGTGGATGAATGCTTTGACAGCGGAAAAACGAAAAAAGAGATATTGAAGATCCTAAGAGGAAACGGAGGTCTTGCGGGACACCTTGGAACAACCGACGCCAGAGAAGTCGAAAGCATGGTGGAAAAAGGTGATGAACACGCGACGCTGGTTTATGAAGCCATGGCGTATAACATTGCAAAAGCTGTGGGTGCAATGGCTGCCGTACTTAAATTCGATGTCGATTACATCATTTTGACCGGCGGAGTGGCATATTCAAAAATGATAACCGGATGGATTTCTGAAAGAGTCGAGAAAATAGCCCCTG
Source organism: Anaerovoracaceae bacterium (assembly GCA_041844835.1). Taxonomy (GTDB): domain Bacteria; phylum Bacillota; class Clostridia; order Peptostreptococcales; family Anaerovoracaceae; genus CAUUCX01. The sequence continues at coordinate 19,068 of JBGZBU010000029.1, read as the reverse complement.
TACGCATAATGGCGGGAGAGAACGAACTTGAAGCGCTCGCTATGGGAGCATTGCGCATGATAGACGGCAAAGAAGAAGCCCAGGAATACGTATACAACAGTGAATTTAGGATTTAAATCGGCTGCACATCACGTTTTCCCGCGCGAGATGTGTGCTGTAAATCAGGGATTTGCAAAGTATAAAATTTGTTAAACTATATTAAAATCCCCTTGTAAAAAACAAGGGGCAGTGATAAAATCAATTTTGTCTGTGGTCTTGTACAAAATGACCGCGAGCCGGAGATATAATTTTCTATAAAAGTTTTAAGGAGAAAAGTAATGCTTATACAAACGCTGAGTAATTTCGCTGCCGACATGGGCGTCTTGAACATGGACGTTCGCAGCCTGATCATGATAGTCGTTGCCATCATCTTCTTGTATCTTGCTATCAGAAAAGGATTTGAACCGCTTCTGCTGGTTCCTATCGCTTTCGGTATGCTGCTTTCAAACATGCCGCTTGCAGGGATGTTTATACCGCATGCAGGCAATATTCCGATTGAGCAGATGGGATTGTTTACCGTGTTTTATCAGCTGAAACCCGTATTGCCGTCACTCATATTCCTTGGAGTAGGAGCGATGACGGATTTCGGACCGCTCATCGCAAATCCGAAATCTCTGCTCATGGGTGCAGCAGCGCAGCTTGGAATATTTTTCGCATTTTTCGCAGCGATATTTTTGGGATTCAACGCTCAGGAAGCCGCGTCCATCGGAATCATCGGCGGTGCCGACGGTCCAACGGCGATTTATACTACTCAGCAGCTTGCGCCGCATTTGCTCGGGGCGATAGCGGTTGCGGCATATTCATACATGGCGCTTGTTCCGGTTATACAACCGCCTATAATGAAATTGCTCACTACCGAGAAAGAGCGTGTTATAAAAATGGAACAGTTGCGAGTGGTTACTAAAAGAGAAAAAATACTCTTTCCTATTCTCGTAACAATTGTGGTAGTACTTCTTCTTCCTGCCGCAGCACCGCTTGTAGGTATGCTGATGTTGGGCAACTTGTTTAAGGAGTGCGGACGTACGGACAGATTGTCTGAAACCGCGTCAAATGCTCTTATCAATATAGTAACGATAATGTTGGGACTTGCAGTAGGGGCTTCCGCTCAGGGCGCTACATTCCTGACAATGGCTACAATCAAGATCGTAATTCTCGGTATCCTCGCTTTTGCGGTCGGTACCGCAGGCGGTGTCTTGATCGGCAAACTTATGAACCTGCTCACCGGCGGAAAAATCAATCCGCTTATGGGCTCTGCAGGGGTATCTGCAGTGCCTATGGCGGCGCGTGTATCACAAAAAGTGGGACAGGAAGCAAATCCGTCCAACTTCCTGCTGATGCATGCTATGGGACCTAATGTTGCCGGAGTTATAGGTTCTGCGGTAGCCGCTTCGGTAATGCTTTCCATGTTCTCGGGATTTTAATTTTAAAGCATGATTTTGAGCCCGTTTTGCGGCGGAAACAACTGATTTGATTTTAAAAAGAACTGTATACAGGCGATACGATTTCTTATTCGGAGACCGTATCGCTTCTTTTATTGGAATAGGCTGAATGAATCAATCAAATATAATATTTTTCGTACTCTTTAAATGCTCGTTTTTTTATGCTAAACTATATTGATAAAATATATTTTTGTATATTGTGCTGACGCGCAGTGGAGGTATTTTCCGACAATGGATGATTTGGCGCCGTATATTGCGGCAATTGTTGTATTAGTGATTTTATCCGCTTTTTTTTCTGCGACCGAGACGGCGTTTACGTCTCTTAGCAGGGTTCGTATTAAAAATATGGCGAGCGAGGGGAACAAGCGCGCTGCGCTCGTGCTCAAACTGTCGGAGAACTACGACAGTCTGCTCACTACGGTACTGATCGGCAACAATATAGTAAATATTGCAATGACGGCGATTGCGACCGTGCTGTTTGTAGAGCTTTTCGGGGAATTCGGTCCTACCGTTTCAACAGCTGTGATGACTCTGCTTGTACTTATTTTCGGAGAAATCTCGCCTAAAAGTATAGCAAAAGAGATTCCTGAAAAATATGCTCTGCTGGTGGCGCCGATAATACGTGTAATCGCATACATTCTTCGCCCGTTGAATTATTTGTTTAAGAAATGGAAAACATTTGTAACAACGGCATTTAATATAAAATCATCCAAGCAAATCACGGATAATGAGCTGATTACTATTGTTGAAGAAGCTGAAACCGATGGAACGTTTGATGAGGAACGAAGCGAACTGATACAAAATGCGATAGAATTTGACGAGATTGATGCGGAAGAAATTCTCACCCCGCGTGTGGATCTGGTCGCAATAGATATTGATGCAGACAAGAAAGAAATAGCGCGGATTTTCCTTGAAACCGGTTTTTCCAGATTGCCCGTTTATCGCGACAATCTGGACAATGTGCTGGGAGTGCTGAATCAAAAGGATTTTCATAATTACCTTGCAAATAATGATATGAGCATCGAAAATTTTGTCAATCCGGTTTTGTTCGTTGCGGGCAGCGTCAAGATTGATGTGCTGCTCCGGCGCCTGCAGAAAAATAAGGCGCATATGGCGGTAATAGTGGATGAATACGGCGGGACGGAAGGTATAGTTACCATAGAAGATATCGTTGAACAGCTCGTAGGAGAGATATTTGATGAACATGACAGGCCGATCAGTCAGGGGATATTGCCAAGGCAGGACGGCAGTTTTATGGTGCGTGCCGATGAAAATCTCGAATATGTTTTTGAGTTTTTCGGGCTTGAGGGGGAAGAGGATCTTTTCGATGCAACTACGGTAAACGGCTGGGTTATGATCATGCTGGACAGATTGCCCGTAGTCGGGGATGAGTATGTGTATAAAAATTTAAAAGTGAGGGTAACAAAAGCGGATGATAAAAAAGCCGTTCAAATAAATGTTATAAAGATTGACGGAGAGGAGAAGATATAATGGGGTTAATGGAAAAAATCTTTGGTGATTTGAATGTCAAAGAGATTAAGAAAATAGAAAAGATAGTGGATCGAATTGAAGCGCTTGACGAAGAAATGCAGGCGCTTACTAACGAAGAATTAAAGCTCAAAACGGCTGAGATGAAAGAGCGTGTATCTGGGGGAGAAAGTCTGGACGACATACTGCCGGAAGCTTTTGCCGTATGCCGCGAGGGGGCATGGAGAAGCCTTGGGATGAAGCATTTCAGGGTACAGCTTATCGGCGGAATCGCACTGCATCAGGGTCGAATAGCCGAGATGAAAACGGGAGAGGGGAAAACGCTCGTTGCAACGCTTGCGGCTTATCTGAACGCGTTGTCCGGAAAAGGCGTGCATGTGGTAACGGTTAATGATTATCTCGCAAAACGTGACATGGAGTGGATGGGGAAACTCTATACATTTTTGGGATTATCCGTGGGATGTGTAATACACGGCATTTCGGAAGCGGAGCGTCGGAATGCGTATCGGGCAGATATTACGTACGGAACGAATAATGAGTTCGGTTTCGACTATCTTCGCGACAATATGGTTTCTTATGAAGAGGATCTCATGCAGCGCGAATTGAATTTTGCTATTGTCGATGAGGTCGACTCCATTTTAGTTGATGAAGCGCGAACTCCGCTCATAATTTCAGGCAGAGGGGATAAATCCACGGATTTATACATGCAGGCGGATCGTTTTGTCAGTACGTTGAAAGCGGATCGTGACTTTACGATTGACGAAAAGGACAGCACCGTTTCCTTGACTGAAGAGGGCGTTGGCAGGTGTGAGAGCAATTTCGGGCTTGAAAACTTTTCAGATCCGGAAAACATGGAAATCAATCATCATGTGCAGCAGGCGCTGAAAGCGCGCAATCTTATGAAGCGTGATGTGGATTATATAGTCAGCGACGGGGAGATAATCATTGTTGATGAGTTTACGGGGCGCCTCATGTACGGCAGGCGTTACAGTGACGGTTTGCATCAGGCGATTGAGGCAAAAGAAAGAGTTACCGTGCGTTCTGAATCGAAAACCCTGGCGACTATCACGCTGCAGAACTATTTCAGAATGTATAACAAGCTTGCCGGCATGACGGGTACCGCAAAAACGGAAGAGGACGAATTCAGAGAAATTTACAATATGGATGTAGTGGTCATTCCGACAAACAAGCCGATAGCAAGGGTGGACATGGATGATTGCGTATATCCGACGGAGCGAGGGAAATTTACGGCAATCGCCGACAAGATTGCGGAATATCACAATGCTGGACAGCCCGTGCTGGTCGGTACGATTTCAATAGAAAAATCGGAGATAATAAGTGAGATGTTGAAACGCAAGGGGATAAAGCATAATGTCTTAAATGCGAAGCAGCACGAAAAGGAAGCGGAAATAATCGCCGAAGCCGGCAGATTGGGCGCGGTGACGATAGCTACGAATATGGCGGGTCGAGGCACGGACATCATACTCGGCGGCAATCCGGATTTTGAAGCGAAACGAGAGATGCGAAAGAGGGGATGCAGTGATGAGGAAATAGCATTTGCGTCCAGCTTTGTGGACAGCGATGATCAGGATCTTTTGAAAATGCGCAAGGATTATCATGATTTGCTTGAAAAAATAAAAGCGGAAAGGCGTGCAGAGCAGGAGCAGGTGCGCGATTTGGGCGGGCTCGCTATAATAGGTACTGAAAGGCATGAGTCCAGGCGTATAGATAATCAGCTAAGAGGACGTTCGGGGCGTCAAGGCGATCCCGGGAATACTTTATTTTGCATTTCTTTGGAGGATGAACTGATGCGGCTTTTCGGCGGAGAAAGGATACAGGGGATTGTAAGCAGGCTTTCCAGCGCGGAAGATGAGGCGATTGAAGCGGGTATGCTCTCCCGCTCCATTGAGAATTCGCAGAAAAAAGTAGAGGGCCGCAATTTTTCCATCAGAAAGTATGTGCTTCAGTATGACAACGTTATGAATAAGCAAAGGAGTATAATATATGGTGAACGTCGTCGTGTGCTTTTTGGAGAAAATCTGCGAGATTATATAATGGACATGGCGAGGGAACTTGTTGATGAGTGCGTTGATCCTATAGTCGTGGAATCACGTTTCCCGGAGGAATGGGATTTTGACATGTTGTACGGTTCACTGAAAAAGTATTTTGAGGCGCTTTCGGACATGAGATACAGCAAAGAAGAGTGCCTCGAATTTACACCTGAAAGTCTGAAAGACGATTTGTACGACAAGGTTCAAAAGCTGTATGAGGCCAAAGAAGCGGAGATAGGCGCGGAGAGGATGAGAGAACTTGAACGCATGATATTGCTGCGAGTGGTCGATAATAAGTGGATGGATCACATAGATGATATGGAGCAGCTCAAGAGCGGCATAGGATTGCGCGGATTGGGCGGACAAGACCCTGCGGCGGCTTATGCTGCGGAGGGGTTTGACATGTTTGAGCTGATGATAGCATCTATAAGGGAGGACACCGTGAGATTTTGTTATAATGCGACTTTGCAGACGCATACGGAGCGCAAGAGCATAATTGGCGGGGCATCGAAACAGTTTGCTGGCGGGGAAAGCGATATCCCGTTTGCGGCGCTTGCAGACGGAAATTCCGGAATAGCTCCTGCGGGCGCCGCGGTGCCGGAGCGGGAACGGGTTCAGGAAACCGTCAGGAGGGATTCGGAAAAAGTGGGCAGAAACGATCCGTGTCCTTGCGGCAGCGGCAAGAAATACAAGAATTGCTGCGGAAGAAATTAAAAGTTTATTTTCCGCCCGATATGCGGCGGGTAAAAAATTCATAGGGTTTATGATGTAAAAATAGGGAAAGGATGTGATTTGGTTGTTGGAATTGGAACAGATCAGATATGAGCTGCCGGCAGCGGTTGAAGAATTTAAAAAGGTAGGTGAGTCCCTTTGACCTGCCAGGTCTTAGGGATGAGTTTGAAAATATAAATAAAAAGGCTCAGGATGAACATCTGTGGGATGACCCCGAGAAAGCACAAAATGTGCTTAAACAGAAAAAGAGCATAGAAAACAAGATTAATGAATATGAAGCAATTGCAGCTATTGCGGATGATATTGAAGTTATGATCGAACTTGCTGAATTGGAGGATGACAACAGCGTTGTCGGGGAAATCGAAGGCATGTTTGCGGAGTTTAAGCAAAAAACCGAAGACTTGAAACTGCGCACTTTGCTTACGGGACAATATGATCAAAACAGTGCTGTCATAACTTTGCATGCCGGAACCGGCGGGGTAGAGGCGATGGACTGGGCTGAAATGCTCATGCGAATGTATATGCGGTGGGCTGAAAAGCACGGATACGCTCTTACTATAGCGGAAATTCAGGATGATACGGAGGCGGGAATAAAAAGCGCGACAATCATAGTAAACGGTGAGAATGCCTACGGTTACCTGAAAAATGAGAGGGGGGTACACCGTTTGGTGCGAATATCCCCTTTCAACGCGCAGGGCAAAAGGCAGACATCTTTTGCGTCGCTTGACGTGGCTCCGGTAATGAACGACGACATCGATATAGAGATAGATCCGGCGGACATAAGGATAGATACGTATCGTTCAAGCGGAGCGGGAGGACAGCATGTAAACAAGACGGATTCTGCAGTGCGAATCACTCATCTGCCGACAAATATAGTCGTAACATGTCAGAACGAACGCAGTCAGCATCAGAACAGGGATGTTGCCATGCGCATTTTGAAGGGTAAATTGACGGAGCTTGCCGAGCAGCAGCAGAAAAAGGATTTAAAAGAACTCAAGGGCGATTTCTCGCAGAATACATGGGGCAGTCAGATTCGCTCATATGTATTCCAGCCCTATACATTGGTCAAGGATCACAGAACCAATGCCGAAATGGGGAATGTTCAGGCTGTTATGGACGGCGATATAGATTATTTTATAAATGAAAAATTAAGAATGGACGTTTAAATGGATATTAATGATTCAAGAATTAAAGCGGTGTTGTTTGATTTTGACGGCACCATAATGGATACAAACGAGATAATAATAAATTCCTGGCAGCATACATTTCGGGAGCTGCTTGGGAAAGAACAGCCGCTCGCCCGCATACTTAATACTTTCGGTGAGCCGCTTGAAACAAGCATGAAAAAGGAATTCCCCGATGTGGATGTTGAGAAAAGCGTTAACATATACAGAGAATATCACAAGGATAGATTCGTTGACTCCATAAGGATATTTCCGGGGATTGAGGCTTTGATCAAGCAGCTGCACTTGATGGGATATAAGCTTGCGGTGGTGACGTCCAGACTTGCGGAATCCACCAGGCAGGGAATGGAAAAATACGGACTTGAAAAATGGTTTCATGAGGTAATAACCTGTGACGATACGCAGAATCACAAACCGGATCCCGAGCCTGTTTTTCTGGCTCTTTCAAAACTCGGTGTATCCGCCTCGGAGGCCGTTTTGATCGGAGACAGTATTTTTGATATATTGTCCGCAAGAAGAGCGGGAGTAAAATCGATCCTGGTCGGCTGGGCGCAGGCGGATAAATATCAAAACATAAATGATGTCGAGGAGCCCGACTATCAGATAAGTGATATTGATGAAATATTTGAGGTTTTAAGATCACTTGCCTGAGCATTTGAAAGTCCGCTGAAAGTCCGTACCGGGCGGTGTTTAAGCTTTATTGAATTTGTTTATTGCGGTTTTGCGAATATTTGGAAATGAAAATTTTTTACGGAAGGAATGATGTTGACAAGGACCGGCATATGTATGACGCCATACAAAAAACGGTTGCAGGCGGCGGGCAAGCTGTGATTTTGGTCCCCGAACAATACACGCTTGAAACTGAAAAAACGGCGATGCATTATCTGAACCGTGCAGGCGTTATGAATGTAGAAGTCTCGAGCATAAGCAGACTCATGCACCGAATATTAGGTGAGCTCGGCGGGAGCGACAGCGTTTATGTAAATGCGGAGGGACGAAACATGCTGATCGCCTCGATTCTTGCCGGAGAGAAGAATCAGCTTGCCACATATAGCAGATATGCGAATGTGGCTTCATTTATAAATGCGCTGGGTGATAATATCTCACAGATGAAAGCAATGAAAACCGATCCAATCCGGCTTGGGGAAATAGCTAATACTCTTGAGAGCGGAAAAAAGATGATTCTGTCCGGCAAACTCAATGACATACAAAAAGTGTATGCGGCATATGAGATGCGACTCTCCGCAGGACTCAAAGATTCTCATGATGAAATGGAGCTTTTTATTTCAAAGATATGTCATTCCGAATTCGTCAGGAATACGCATTTTTTTGTTGCCTATTTTGATATACTCTTGCCGCAGGAGATTGCTCTTCTCGGGGAGTTGATGCAGTACGGAGCCGGGCTTACATTGTATTTCAGCTGTGGTGATAAATCAAATTCTGCATATATTTTTGATATAGTAAAATCAAGTATGGCGGCGCTGCGCGCTCTGGCGCGCGAATGCGCTGTGGATTGTACGCAAGTGAGAATCGAGGAAGTTTTCGGCGAAACGGGTGCATATAAGCGCAAACTTTCGAGCGGAATCGCGCATCTGGAGAGAGAACTCCATGCGCTGCCGTATCTGCGTGCGGATGCTGCAAATTCCGAGGGAATTACGCTTGTGCATGCTTCAACTATCCACAGCGAGACGGAGTCCGCGGCGGCATACATAAAGCGGCTGGTGCGGGATAAGGGCTTGCGCTACAGGGAAATTGCGGTCATGATTCCGGATTTAAATACGCGAGGTATGATATTAAAATCGTCTCTCGTCGAAAACGGAATACCTTCTTTTTTGGATCAGAATGTGCAGGTCAGGAACAATCCGGCATTACTTTTTATAAAAGCGCTGCTTAAAATGTCATTTCAGGGTAAAAAGCCGGAACTCCTTATTGAGCTTGCAAAAACGGGATTTTCGCCGGTTTCGCTCGCTCACGCGGAGTTGTTGGAGGAGTACTGCAGCAAGTATAAGATCAATCGGGCTCGTTTTGCGGAGCCGTTTGAGATCGGCGCGAATGAATATGGAGAAACCCTTGCCAAGATAGAAGAAATCAGATCTACGCTGAATGCATACGCCGATAAGTTTCTCGCGGCATTTAAGGAATCGCGCAAAGTAAAGGACAGGCTTGTAGCTTTGTATGATTTTTTAAATCGCGATGCGAAAATGCAAAACAAGCTTGCTCGCATCGTAGAGACTGAGCGGCGGGCAGGAAATCATGAAAAAGCTATCGAGGTCACCCAGATATGGGAGGGGATCGTAGGGATTTTTGATCAAATGGCGGAGCTGGCGGGAGATGAAAAACTCGGGGCGGAAATGTTTTCCAATATCATGGCATCGGGTTTTGATTCCATCTCCATAGGTGTCATACCTCCAACGGTGGACTGCGTTCTGATAGGAGACATAAAAAGAACCCATTTCGGGCGTATAAGAGCTCTTGTTGTACTGGGCATGGATGAGCAGAGCTTTCCGCCTGAAGTGGAGAAAAATAAGCTGTTCAGTGAGGATGAGCTTGTGCTGCTGCGCAGCGCCGGAGTTGAAATAGGACTGGAGCATACGAAGCAGCGTGATAAATATGAGCTTGATATATATAGAATACTGACATCACCCGATGAATACCTCTATATGTCATATGCGGCGTCGGATGTCGAAGGAAATTCTCTTTCACCTTCGCGCACTTTTAATACGATTTGCGATATATTTAGAGAAATAAAGCCGGAAAAAGATATATTAAGCACTAATGATCCGCATAATCTGGTGCAGCACCATATGTCGGCATTCGGACATCTTGCAAAGATGCTGCGCGATGGCAAAGACGGCGGAGAGGTTTCGCAGGAATGGCTGGGGATAGCGGCATGGTATGAAGCTAATCGCCCCGATGATTACAGGCTTTTGCGCAGGATGATAGATTCGAGATCTTTGCATAATTTGAAAATTACAAAAGATCTTGCGCGGAAACTTTATGCGGGGGAGCGACTGCGCTTCAGCCCGTCGGGGCTTGAAATCTTCGGCGGCTGCCCGTTTAAATTTTTCGTGAGATACGGATTGAGGCCGGACAGCTGGGAGACATATGAATTCGGCAGGCGTGAGATCGGCGATATATTTCACGATTTGCTGCGACATGTGGCTGACGAGCTTACCGATTCCGACATCCCCGTGAGCTCCGAAAAATCCCCGTGGGCAAATGTGAGCCGGGAGGAACTGCGCGGGATCTGTGACGCATATATCGACAGCAGCTGCCTCAAATATAAAGAAGGCCTGATAACATACGGAGAAGATGGTGCATACCGCCGTTCCCGCCTGAAAAAAGATGCGTTCGCGGTTGTGCAGGCTATGGTGGAAACGGTTTGTCAATCGGAGATAAATAAGATGGCATGCGAGGAAAAGTTCGGTTGCGGGTATGATATCGGTGCGCTGGAAATCATTTCAGGGCACGAGTGTGAGGAAAATCCGGGAATAGAGGGAACAATTGACAGAATAGACTATAATAAAGACGGGTCGTATGCGATTACAGACTATAAGACGGGGGATCCGACATTTTCACTTACGGAGATGCTGGGCGGCAGACAGTTGCAGCTTATGCTTTATTCCAAGGCGGTGGAGCGGGCTACGGGATTGTCTCCGGCAGCACTGAATTATGTGCTGATAGATGAAATTACACATGGTGAACTCGATTGGAAATCAATGACCGAAGAGGCGCTGGAGGAGAGCTGCGAAAGTATGCTAAAAAAGGTGTTGAAGTTAAAGGGGATACATGTAGCTGAAAGCGATGAAGCAGGCGGTGATTCCGATGAGTCGTTAATTGAGCTTGTAGAACGGGAAAATTCGGGTGCGGTGAATAAGAGCTACAGGAATTTAAGCAGAAAACAATTTAATGAGCTCAACTCCGCTATGGATGGTATAATAAGAGACATGTGCAGCAGAATTGACTCGGGCGATGTCGGAATTAGGCCGAGCATACATAGAGAAAACAGCAGCTGCAATTATTGTGAATTCAAGTCTGTTTGCATGTTTGAAAAGGGTCCGGGGGGATATCCGCCGGAGGATATATATAAAAGAGTTAAGGAGAAATTAAAGTAATGAAAAAGAATTCTGTAAAGGGGACCAGTGATTTTCTGCCGTCGGAGATGATAATCAGGGATTACCTGTCGTCGACGATTCTGTCGGTATATCAGGCAAACGGCTTTGAACGAATCGCTACGCCCATGCTGGAGGATATAGAGAATCTTGACAATAGCGATGGCGGTGAAAACCTGAGCCTGATTTTCAAGATCATGAAAAGGGGAGATAAATTAAAGAATAGTCTTGAAAGAGGAGAATTTAATGAACTTGCGGATATGGGTTTGCGTTATGATTTGACATTGCCGCTTGTTCGATACTATGCTGCGCATAGGAACGAACTGAATTCACCATTTAAAGTTATACAGATTGGGGAAGTGTTCAGAGCGGAAAGGCCGCAAAAGGGCAGAATGCGCCAGTTCATGCAATGCGATATAGATGTCATAAATGCCGAAGGAATAAATGTGGAAATAGAATTGCTTGATATCTGCGCAAAAACATTGCTTGCGATAGGGATATCGAATTTCAAATTCAGGATAAATGACAGAAGAATTTTAAACAGCATGCTTGAGAATATAGGATTTCCCAAGGAATCTCTGCCCGGGGTATGCATAAGTTTTGATAAACTGGATAAAATAGGTGTTGACGGGGTTACTGTGGAATTACTTGAGAAATCCATGCCGAAAAGCGCGGTAGATCGACTTGCGGCGATAATCGGAGAAGGACCGCTTACACCGACGGATGTGAAAAAATATTGCGACAATCCGCAGTATGCGAACAATATGGAGCGAATTATCGACAGTATGAACATCATAGCCGAGGGGCGTTTTGAAACGATTTTTGATATGTCTTTAGTGCGTGGTCAGGGCTATTATACGGGCAGTGTCTTTGAGGTTGAAAGCCTGGATTTCGGAAGCTCTATCGGCGGGGGCGGAAGATATGACAACATGGTTGGAAAGTTTTTGGGAGAAACCGTTCCTGCAGTGGGGATATCGATAGGTTTTGAAAGAATCGCGAGCATATTGCTTGAGCGCGGTATCAAGGTGCCGGGAGTCAGAGATAAATACGCTGTCGTTTATGAGGAAAATGATATAATAAAAGCAATAAAAAAAGCGGATGAGCTTAGAGCCGATTATGATGTCGCACTCTTTGAAAAACCCGCAAAACTCGGCAAGTTGTTTGCAAAATTGGAAGCACAGGGATTCAAGGGCTGCCATGTGTTGGGTGCGGAAAAACCTGAAAAAGAATTTTAAAAGTTGGAGGGGATTGTGAATAAGCATATAATAATTACAGGGGGACCTACGAACGAACCCATTGATGAGGTGATGAAAATAACCAATATGTCCACGGGTCGCTTTCCGGCGGCATTGGGTGCGCAATTCGCACATATGGGTTTTGATGTGAGTATGATATTAAATCACAGCGTGGATATATCCGCGCTGGATGAGTATATTTTAACGGGATCTGTAAAGATAGTGCGGGTGGAGACAACGCTTGAGATGCTTGATGCGCTGAAAAATTTGAAAGGCGATAGGTGTTCGGCGCTGATTCATGCGGCGGCAGTGGGAGATTACGCGGCGGATTTTTCGTTTTTGATGGAAGATCTTGCGGAAGAAATATATAAAGATATGCGCGACGGAAAGATTGAATCGCCGGAGGATATTTTGCGTCTTATGGAAGACGGCAGCCGCTATATGATCGACAGCAGCTCAAAGATCAGCAGCTATCAGAAAAATCTGACGGTAAAGCTTTGTCTGACGCCTAAAATTATTTCACATTTGAGGAAGTGGTACCCGGACGCGCTGATTATCGGGTGCAAACTGCTTGAAAATGTCCCCAAGGATGAATTGTTTGATGTTGCCATGCGGTTATGCGGAAAGAACGAGGTGGATTTCGTTATGGCAAACGATTTGGCTGATTTGCGAGCCGGAAATTCCGAGAGATATCTCGTATCGCCGGGCGGATATACGGGGAAAGTGCTGCATGATGTTTCCGATGTGTGTAATTTCGTTGCCGAGCATGTCAGATAAGAGGAAGTGCGAATTATGAGCAGTTTGATATATGTGGCGGATGATGAAAAAAATATAAGGGAGCTGATCCAATCTTTTTTGGAGGATGAGGGATTTCAGGTTCGGATTTTCGATCGCGGGGATACTCTTGTGGACGCGTTTTCCGAGCAGCCGGCGGATCTTGTGATTTTGGATATAATGATGCCGGGAATGGACGGACTCAGTGCATGTACGGCGCTGAGAAAGAAATCGGATGTACCCATTATTATCCTGACAGCAAGGGATACGGACGCGGATTACATTACAGGATTTACGCTTGGATGTGATGATTATTTTACTAAACCGTTTTCTCCCGTAAAATTGACTATGAGGGTAAAGGCAATACTTAAAAGGATTGCTCCCAAACAAAGCGATTCGGGCAATTCCGAACTTGATTACGGAGATCTGAGACTGATTCCCCGTCGAAAAACCGCGTATGTAAAGCAGGAGGAATTCAAGCTTACGGGAACGGAATATAATTTGCTGCAGTACATGATGGAGAACAAGGATCACGCGGTTTCCCGCGAAGAACTTCTAAGCGCGGTGTGGGGATACGCAAGTGATGTGGAAACGCGGGTTACCGATGATACGATCAAGCGTTTGCGCAAAAAAATGAGGGATATGCGGAGCATGGTGTCCATTGAAACGGTTTGGGGTTTCGGTTTTAAACTCGGCAATTACGATGCGGAGAATGAGAAAAATACGAAAGGCGAGTGAAAATATGTTGCGTATCAAGCGTTTGCGCGAAAGCCTGAAATTGAATCTATTTCTCGTTCCCACCGGTCTGATTTTTATATCATTCTGCATGATTCTTATTTCTTTCAACTTTGTGATACAGCAGTATATTGATAAGGAAACGGGAAAAGCTATAGACGGAAAATTTGCATTTTTGGACAGCTGGTATGCGGAGGCGCAGACGGGCGGAGTCGAAGATGATGCGCAGTTCATTATTCCGACGGAGTATTTGATCTTCGATGATCAGCGCAATTTGGTATTCCCGCATGAGCCGTGGCGTTCCGACAGTGAAGCTGAATACGCGAGTGAAATTGCGCGCTGTTTCAGTGAAGATTCAGCAATTTCAGCGGACGGCAAGATCACAAAAGTGGAGATAAATGATAATGTATACGGCGTTGCCGCTAAAAAATATTGGGGGGAATTGGCGGTCGATATAGTTGCAAGAAGTGATGAACCCGCCTCAGCCATGTATACAGTGCTGGTATCGGCAAACATAACTCCGATGCAAAAATTCCTTAATGCATTGAATAAAACCCTTATAATTCTGACTCTCGTTTCCGGCTTGCTGGCACTTTTTTTGATTTTAAATATGGCAAAACGCATTGACAGTTCGTTCGTGAAATTGGACAAATACATATCGGCGGTGGGAAGGCGTGAACCCCTGCCGCATTTCAAGAAGCTGCCATACGCGGAATTCAACAGCATTGCATCTGCGGTCAGGGATATGTCCGACAAAATAGACGCGGCTGAGGAAAGCCGAAAAATATTTTTTCAAAACGCTTCACATGAATTGCGCACGCCGCTGATGTCCATTCAGGGTTATGCGGAGGGTGTGAGTACAGGCGTTTTAAAGGATCCGCTGCAGGCGGCGGACATAATTTTAAAAGAGAGCAATAAGATGTCGGCGCTCGTGGACGGGATTTTGTTGTTGTCGAAGTTTGAAAGCATAAATGATAATCTCAATTATGAAGATGTTGATATAAAGGAACTGCTATACGATTGTTTATGGGAAATAAAAGCCGCGGCCGATATCCGAGGTGTGAAAATCGAGCATCGCTTTGAAATAGTCGGTGAAAGGATGCGGGCGGATGAAGAATGGATCTCGTGCGCACTCTCCAACATGCTGATCAATGCCGTAAAGTATGCCGATAAACTGATTCGCATTTTATGCTTTGCGGATTCGGATGTGGTGATGATAAAGATAATGAATGACGGAGCAGGGATTGCAGAAGAAGATAAACCGCATATTTTTACCAGGTTTTATAAGGGGGTAAACGGGAATTTCGGAATAGGCTTATCTCTTGCGCAGGAAATAATACTTAAACATGGCGGCGAGATTTCCGTATCAAATGAAGACGGTCTGACCTCATTTACAGTCCTGCTTCCCAAGCACAAATAGGCACATCATGCTTTTGCCGCAATTTTGCCACACTTTCTACTCAAATTTGCACGATTTTCAAGGTGATTTTTCGTGAATTGGTTTTGTATAGTATAGTCACGGGGAAGATGCGGGGCCCGCGGAAACCTTACCAAATACATACAAAACCATATTCAAAAGGAGGATTGGAAGATGAAAAGAGATGTTTTTAACAAATCGAAGAAATTGGTGACGGCAAGTGTGATTACAGCGGCTTTGTTCTCGGGAACAATATTTGCGGCAGCCGATCAGGCGTCAGCACCCGCTGCGCCAAGTAATGCCGTAATAAGCAGTGTAAGCTATGAGGCCCAGGCTGTAAAGAGCATGCAGGAGATGCTGAAAGGATTTGATTTTCTTACAAAAGCCGAGAAAAATCAGCTTATTGCATCCGAGAAAGCAAAGGCGCCATATTACGCAAAACTGAAAGAACTGTACAAGGCTTCTGATAAGATTGTTTACAAGTATGTTGCGCTTGACTCACAAGAGCCTTTAGCTCCACACATCGTAAAAGAGCTTGAGCCTATTAACGCTCAAATCGAGGCACAGTATGCCGTTATTGACAAAATTGACGCCAAGGATGCCGCAATATGGGCAAAAATAGACAAGTATTTTCTTAAGATGTGGAAATTGGAAGATTAATAGAAAAGAAGATTAATAGAAAATCAGTAAACAAACAGTAATTACCGATACATCTTCAAAAGGGGTATTTTAAGAGGATTTTGCAAAAGGGGAATGCAGAGTCCTCTTTTTTTATATTTGTCCGATATGCAAATTTCAATACGACGTTCCCCGGTGCTTCCAAAGCAGCATAATATGTGTTATAATTAACTTTACAACAGTTTTTGAGGCGTTTACAGCATAGAAAAATGGGAGTCATATGGGAAGAGGGAGACTTTTTGTAATTTCGGGACCGTCGGGAGTGGGCAAGGGGACGCTTGCTAAGCGCCTGATCAGGGATATGGATATAGTTTTTTCAGTATCCATGACGACAAGAACGCCGCGAGTCGGTGAAATCGACGGAACGAGCTATCATTTTGTCGATAGGCAGGAATTTCAAAAGCGAATAGATCAAAACGGCTTTTTGGAATACGCGGAAGTATACGGAAATTACTATGGAACTCCTCTTAAGGAAACTTTGGATGTTATAAATTCCGGACAGGATTTGCTGTTAGACATAGACATTCAGGGCGCTTTGCAGGTTAAGAAAAACTATCCTGACGGAGTCTTTATATTCATACTGCCACCGTCAATGGCTGAATTGCGCAAGCGCATAACGGGGAGGAGAACTGAGACGCCCGAATCGCTTGAGCGCCGAATGGGGGCTACATTACATGAAGTTTCCTATGTGGAAAAGTATGATTATTGCGTGATAAACGGAGAAATAGACGAAGCATTGAATCGGCTGAAAGCAATTTTAATTGCCGAGCATTCAAGAGTTTCTGCAGACATACGAGATCTGATTGAAAAATATAAGGAGGAAAAGTAATGTTGTACTTATCTAAGGACGAAGTCAAGGAAAGGGCGGACAGCCGCTATACACTTGTGATTCTGGCGGCAAAAAGGGCAAGACATCTTATAGAGGGATTGCCGCCGCTTGACGCGGAGGCCGCAGATACCGACAAACCGGTCACCGTGGCGATCAGCGAGATTTCCAAAAATCTCATAACATATACGAGATAAGCCTTTTAAACAGATCCCGGGGGCACTTTTGGTGGATAATAAAGCAAAATTTACGAGAACAGTCAGTCTCATAGGTGAAGATAGGTTTGCGCGTCTTAGGGAAAGCCGGGTTGCGGTTTTCGGTCTGGGCGGTGTAGGAGGGTATGTCGTTGAAGCTCTCGTGCGTTCAGGCGTAGGCAAGATGCTAATATTTGATCGGGATGTTATTGATATAAGCAATATTAATCGTCAGATTTATGCTCTTGACAGCACGCTCGGCCTCAGGAAAACTGACGCCGCCGCTGCGCGAATTTTAGACATCAATTCCGATATTGAACTGGAAAGTTTTTGTATGGATGTGAATCAGGATGCGCTGAGCGGGATGGAATTTAAAAATTGCAATTTCATCGTGGATGCAGTGGATGATGTGCAGGCAAAAATTGCTATAATAAAAAAGGCTGCAGACTGCGATGTTCCCGTGATTTCATGCATGGGAACGGGCAATAAATTGGATCCCGGGAAATTAGAGATAAACAAAATTGAAAAGACGCATACATGCCCTCTGGCTCGAAAGATGCGTCATGAACTGAAAATGGCGGGCATTTCAGAAGTCGATGTGCTCTTTTCAACGGAAAGACCTGTGAAATCTGCTGTGGGCCCGCCGGCAAGCATTGCGGTTGTGCCGCCTGCGGCGGGATTGATGATCGCTTCATTCGTAATAAACGGTTTGACGGGAGGATTCGATGCGTAGAAACAGAACGATTCTGATGCTGTTATTGCTGATTTTATTATTCTTTTTGCTTCCAAAAGAGGGGACAGGGTATTACATAAGATTATATTTGAGAAATCTGCTGCCATATATAGTTATCGGCGTCATAATTTATTTGGCAATCATGATCAGAAAACTGCGGAAATGCTTTTACAAAGCCGAGCACGAACCGAGTGATGAGAGCGTGACGGAACTTGCGAGAAATTTAAATAAGTCGTTTGATGTAAAGAGGATTTTCGGCAAAGATTATATCACGGCTTCCTATCGGACCATCAATGATTCGGCGCATGTTTCGATAAAGGCGAAGCAGGAACTTTATGAGGCCATAAAGCGAAAAAAACTGGATATACCGCTCCCCTATGAAGGAGGGCGTAAAAATATCGCGCTTGCACGTAAAGACGGTGAATATATACCGCACTCCGCGGGTAGGAATAAAGGAAAGAGCAGACCTGCTCAAAAGAAAAAAAAGAGTTAATCGTTTAGGGGGTATTTATGATCAGAAAATTAAAAAATATTGCGACGGGATTTGTTGCTGTCGCGTTTTTGCTTGCGGGAACTTCGCTCGCGGCGGCGGATGAACAAGTAAAATATGCAGACTTGGAGAAACATTGGGCGAAAGATTCCATCCAGCTTTTTCATGAGCAAGGCTATATAAAAGGATACGGCGACAGCACATTCAAACCGGATAACAAAATTACGAGAGCGGAGTTTTTGACGGTTTTGAATGAGACTTTTAAATTAACTGGGACATCCGATATATCATTTAAGGATGTGAAAAGCGATGATTGGTATTACAAGCAGCTTCAGACAGCGATAAGCAATGGGTACATCAAGGGGTACGAGGATAATACATTTAGAGGAAATTCTCCTATAACGCGGGCTGAAGCGTGTGTGATGCTGGTGCGTGCGAATAAAATAACCCCTGAAAAAACGACGGATGAAAAGATTTTGAAAGAAGTTCCGGCGTGGGCTGCAGACAGTGTGGCAGCTCTTTATAGTGCAAAAATTATAAAGGGATATGCGGATGGCGGATTGCACGTAAATAATCAGATATCACGTGCGGAATCCGTGGTTACAATGGATAGATTTAAGAAGTATGACGGGAAGCCGGGTGAGCCTGCCGGAGATTCAAAAAAATCCGCCGCTAAAGCGGATGAAAATTCACAAGGCGGAGCAGCTGCGCCGAGTGCACCTGCAGCTCCGTCAACAGGCGGCGGGGCTTCAACAGGCGGCGGCGCATCAACGGGAGGCGGAGGATCTTCGTCAGGCGGCGGCACATCGCCGACCACACCTCCTTCAACGGGAGATCCAGGAGCGCCGGGCAGCGGCACAACTACGCCTCCGTCAACGGGCGGAAATACGACGCCTCAGCAGCCGTCAGATCCGCCGTCAACAGGCGGCGGCACATCGCCG
>JBGZBU010000028.1:0-6328 GCA_041844835.1 Anaerovoracaceae bacterium | reverse complement strand
GGAACAAAATAGCCTCAAGAATAAAATAAAAACAACAAAAAACGATAAAAAATAAAACAAAAGGCGCAGTCGTAAACAAAGAGGGCTTGATTCGTAGCATAAACGCGCAAACGCAAACAAAGATAACAATTATTTAAGATAAAAAGGAAAGGAGAGCCGCGGGCAGATTCCTGCGGCGGAAAACAAATATGGGGAAAGTAATAGGAATTGATTTGGGCACAACAAACAGCGTAGTTGCGGTGCTTGAGGGCGGTGAGCCCGTAGTAATTGCAAACGCGGAGGGGAACAGGACAACGCCGTCCGTTGTGGGATTTGCAAAAGGCGGCGAAAGACTCGTCGGCGAAGTCGCAAAAAGACAGTCAATAGCAAATCCTGAAAGAACCATCTCATCCATCAAAAGAGAGATGGGCACGGATTACACCGTGGAAGTGGATGGAAAAAAATATACGCCGCAGGATATTTCCGCGATGATACTCGGAAAACTTAAGGCGGATGCCGAAGCATATCTCGGCGAAAAAGTCACAAAAGCGGTAATCACCGTTCCGGCATATTTCTCGGACAGCCAGAAACAGGCGACAAAAGATGCGGGGAAGATAGCCGGACTCGAAGTTGAAAGAATCATCAACGAGCCGACTGCGGCATCGCTCGCGTACGGTCTCGACAAAGACACGGGTTCACACAAGATCCTCGTATACGATCTGGGCGGCGGCACATTTGACGTATCCATACTCGAAATAGGCGACGGCGTATTTGAGGTGCTCGCCACAAACGGCAACACCAAGCTGGGCGGAGACGATTTCGACAATGCCCTGCTGAACTTCATGGCGGATTCTTTCGCACAGGAGCACGGCATTGACCTCAGGCAGGACAAAATGGCGATGCAGCGTCTCAGAGAAGCCGCAGAAAAAGCCAAGAAAGAGCTTTCAAGCGCGCAGAGCACAAATGTAAATCTGCCGTTCATCACGGTGGCGGAAAGCGGTCCGCTCCACCTCACCATGGACATCAGCCGCGCGAAATTCAATCAGCTCACCGAAAAACTCGTGGACGCCACCATAGAACCCATCAAAAAAGCTATGAAAGACGCGGGACTTTCAAACTCGGACATAGATAAAGTGGTGCTCGTCGGCGGTTCCACAAGGATCCCGGCGGTACAGGAAGCGGTAGAAAAAATCACGGGCAAGGAACCGTTCAAAGGCATCAATCCTGACGAATGCGTGGCGCTCGGAGCGGCTGTTCAGGCGGGAGTTCTGACCGGCGAAGTGCACGACGTGCTGCTGCTCGACGTGACTCCGCTCTCCCTGTCGATTGAGACGCTGGGCGGTGTTGCTACCAAGCTGATTGAGAGAAACACCACCATACCGACGAAAAAAAGCCAGATATTCTCGACAGCCGCGGACAATCAGCCGGCGGTGGATATACACGTAATGCAGGGCGAGCGCGAGATGGCATCAGGCAACATCACTCTGGGCAGATTCCAGCTCACCGGTATACCTCCGGCGCCGCGCGGCGTACCTCAGATAGAAGTAACGTTTGACATCGATGCAAACGGCATAGTCAACGTATCCGCAAAGGACATGGGCACCGGCAAGGAGCAGAGCATCACCATCACATCCTCAAACAAGCTCTCGGATGAAGAAGTTGAGGCGAAAGTCAAAGAAGCCGAGCAGTTTGCCGAGGAAGACAAAAAACGCAAGGAAGAAGCCGAGGTGAAAAACAAGGCGGAAAGCCTCGTGTATGAGACCGAAAAAGCGCTGAAAGAACTGGATGCAACGCTTGAAGAGGGCGAGAAAAATGAAATCGCATCGGCCAAGGACGCGCTTTCCTCCGCACTCGAAGCGAACAATTTCGAGCAGATCAAAGATCTTACGGAAAAGCTCGAAGAGCAGTTCCACAAACTCTCGGCGAAGATGTACCAGCAGGCGCAGGCGGCGGCAGGCGCGGGCGCAGGTCCGGATATGGCTGCGGGCGGTGCGGCATCGCCGGATGGCGGCGCGGCTGACGACGGTGTGGTTGACGCGGATTTTGAAGTGGTGGACGATGACGAGTCCGGGAAATAATCGGGAAATAGTGAGCCGGAAACAGCCGGGGAGCAAATTGCGGCAGACGTCGGAAAACGCCGGCGGGCTGTAGGAAAAGGAAAGCATAAATGGCAGATAAAAGAGATTACTACGAGATACTGGGGCTGAAAAAAGGCGCCTCCGACGACGAAATAAAAAAAGCGTTCAGGAAAAGCGCCATGAAATATCACCCCGACAAAAACAAGGGCGATAAAGAGGCGGAAGAGAAATTCAAGGAGATAAATGAGGCGTACGGCGTGCTCTCCGACCCCGATAAAAAAGCCAAATACGACAGATTCGGGCATGCCGGAGTGGATCCCAACGCGGGATTCGGCGGCGGAGGATTCGGAGGTTTCGGCGGCGCGGGCGGATTTGAGGACATATTCGACATGTTTGGGGGTATGTTCGGCGGCGGCGCCTACTCGCAGGCGCGCAGGAACGGTCCGATGCGCGGCGGAGACATCAAGAAAAACATTACGATCACATTTGAAGAAGCCGCGTTCGGAGCAAAAAAGAAGATCAAGCTGACAAAACCGGTCACCTGCGAACACTGCGGAGGCAGCGGTGCGGAACCCGGCAGCGGCAGTCACACCTGCGGGCGCTGCGGGGGCTCGGGTCAGGTTGAAACCGTGCAGCGCACACCGTTCGGGCAATTTCAGAGCATTTCCACATGTCCGGAATGCGGCGGCACGGGTGAGATCATAGACGAAAAATGCAGCAGATGCCACGGCAGCGGAACGGAGCGCAAGGAAGTAAAAATAGCCGTGAGCATCCCCGCAGGAGTGGATGACGGATCCGTCATATCCGTGAGGGGGCACGGCACTCCCGGGAAAAACGGCGGCCCGCCCGGCGACCTGTTTCTGATCATATCCGTCAAGCCTCACGAGCTTTTCAGGCGCGACGGCAACAATCTCATTCTCGAAATCCCCGTTACATTTGCTCAGGCGGCGCTCGGCGATGAGATAATAGTTCCTACGCTTGAGGGAAAAATAAGCTACAAAATACCGCCCGGCACACAGCCCGGCACGGTTTTCAGGCTTAAAGGCAACGGTATCAAGCCCGAGCGTTCCGCGAGAAAGGGAGACCTCTACGTCAAGGTGCTTCTGGAGGTGCCGAAAAACCTGACGGCGGAGCAGAAAGAGCTGCTGGAGCAGCTGGATGAACGTATCGGTGCGGAAGCCTATCAGAAGAAAAGCGGCTTCCTCAGCAGCGTAAAAGAGCTATTCAGGGGCAAGGAATAAAGGAATAGCAGTAAAAGGATGGCGGTAAGAGTAGAGCAACCCCGAGGGGTGCACAAGATATAGTCAAAAAAGCTCAATTTGTATACAACAAAATGTGCGAAAACAGGCGAGAAGCGGTAAAATTTCAAATTTTGCCGCTTCTTTTTGTATAAACATCAAAATTCTTTATGTATTTTATTGACTTTGAAATTCACGTGTAATACGCTTCACATAATAGTATACCTATATCATGGGCGGGATTATGCCCATGATTGTAAAAATTTGTAAATTATGTCCCCTTAATTGTGTAGTGACATACTTGCAAATTCCGGTTTTAGCAGTGCTTGGGGCGGGTATACAGGTATGCGATTTTGGACAAAATGAGTTTTAAGAATTCTTTGAATAATTTTTGAATATAATACACTTTAGTTTCGGGAGGACTACATGGATTTACGCGTTAAAGGCAGGACAGTAAGGGTTATAGCCGCGGCTATAATTTTTGTTATGTTACTGGGCGATTTTTCGCTTGCGTTTGATCGCACACTGCATGCTGAAAATCTTGGGGAAGGAGGAGCTTTCGCACAGGCGAATCAGTTTGCGGCGTCAGCGAAAAAAGGCGATGCTGGCAGTTCGGCAAATGTTGTGTACAAGGTGAATCCGCTCGATCCGGATCCGCTCGGCGTGCGCAGGGCGCAGGCGGCGGAAGCGCAGGACGCGGCTGCGGCATCTTCCCGCGTTTCCTCTACATCGGCAGGCGTGAAGCAGATCGATCCGAACGATCCAAATCTCTCTCCCGAGATGAAGAAAATGATAGCTGACCTGAAAGCAAAACAGCAGCAGACAGGTACGATAAAAGCTGATGACAGCGAAGCAATGCTGGAGCAGATCAAAAAATCGGAATCTCCGGAAATCACAAAATTCCTGATCGAAATGTATAATGAGTCCGCTCGTGAGACCCTCACATGGGATGCGCTCTCGGAGATGGGACTTGACGTCGATTCAATAAAAGAAACCGGACTGATACTCGCAGACAGAGCGGATGAATCGTTTGACGCGGGCGGCGCGGCGGAGAGTACTTCACAAGGCGGACTTGAATTTGGCGATATGTCCGTGAGTTTTTATGACATGAATTCCAAAATTTCAACCGGTGGCGCTGAAATGCTGACTGCGACGGACGTGCAGGCGGGATTTGATAATTATGGCGCTCCGACGGCAGTTGCAAACGACGGAACGAGCAATGCGGCGGATGCCGCGGACGGTCCGAACACGCTCGTGGACGGGCCGCAAAACAGCAGCCAACGCGGCAACAATGCGGTGCAGACATATCAGAGAGTGCGTATAGAGCAGGGCGGATCGCTGGATCTGACGACTCATTTCCGTGCAGTTTCCGGCAAGAGCTCCGGCAACGTGGTACTCACCGGAATCGTTGACTCCCGCATAGCTAGCATATCCGGTACTTCGGTAAACGGTATCCATTGGGGTACAACTCAGGTCACGGCGACCGTCGACGGCGAGTTCTACGTCCTGCCGCTGGAAGTTCGCCCGGCAGGCGCGGTAGCAACCCCTAAAGTTGTGTGCAGCCATAATTCGACCTATGCGCTTAAATCAGACGGAACATTATGGAGCTGGGGACACAATGGCTACGGACAACTGGGAAACGGTACTATAACGACCAATATAGTGCCTATGCAGGTAAAAGGTGCGGCAGCAACCGGATTCCTTACGGATATTGTGGATATAACGGCAAATTATTTTAATGCTCTTGCACTGAAATCCGACGGAACGGTATGGAGCTGGGGATATAATGGTCTTGGCCAACTGGGCGATGGCAGTCTGAACCAAAGGACTTCTCCTGTGCAGGTAAAAGGGCCAAGCAATAGCGGAATTCTTTCGGATATAGTTTCGATAGGAGCGGGTGAGGCCACTTCTTTTGCAATAAGTAAAAGCGGAATGCTTTATGCTTGGGGTAATAATGGAAATGGACAGCTCGGCGACGGAACGACATACGATAGATATTTCCCGGGACTTGTAAAGGGAGGGGAAACAGGGAAGGAATATCTTGAGAACATCGTAAAAATAACGGCGGGCAACTCTTCCGCATGTGCTATGAGAGCGGACGGCTCGGTATATGCATGGGGATACGGTGGTAACGGTACATTAGGTACCGGGAGCGCGGCGGACAGGTCACTTCCTAAGAGAGTAATAGGTGGGGAGAGTGGAGGACAGTATCTGCAGGCGACTGATATATCGTCCTCATATTATCACGTAATAGCGCTTGGATCGGATGGCAAGCCTTACGCATGGGGTGATAATCGCAATGGACAACTGGGATGCGGAGCTGGTTCTAGCAAACTTTCTCCCGTGGCGGTGAATTTCGCTTCACTTAATCTTGCCAGCAACTATAAATTTACTTCAGTAGGGAGCGAACACTATGGCGGACAAGCAGTAGGAGCGGACGGAGTCGCATATGCATGGGGGCATAACGTATACGGTCAGCTTGGCGACGGGACTACAGTAGGAAAAAATACTCCTGTGAAAGTCATATCCGGATTCGGTTCAAGTGATCAGTTTACGGATGTGATGGATATATCCGGCGGACAGCATCACTTGGTATCAATAAAGAAAGACGGCAACGTATGGACATGGGGGTATAATGCATACGGACAACTTGGCGATGGCAGCATTGTTCAAAGAAATGCTCCGGTGCGTACAGCATCAGGCATCAACACAGGTCTCAATATAGGAAGGGCAAATATAACGGGCGGCAGCGGTGCCGTCACATTTGATGCTGACAATCCGCTTCCGGTGGTGATAAGAATTTCTTCAGATCAGAAATTTAGTATAGATAAGAGCAGCATTACAAAGGTACTGGGTTTTAATTTGGTATATCCGACATTACCTGTGGACGGGTCAAAGATCAAGTTCAGCATAGCGGACGAGCGGATAGCGAAAGTGAGCGAAGGCGGAGTGGTAACGCCCGTAGGGGACGCGTACGGCTATACGCAGCTTGTAATAAGGGAAGAAGGGAATAATGAAGTAATCAGAATCATT
>JBGZBU010000027.1:0-63721 GCA_041844835.1 Anaerovoracaceae bacterium | reverse complement strand
GTAAATGCTTAACAAATTCATTTCTTCTACTGTAAAAGGATTCATGCTATACCTCCAATTCATGATGTTTTGTTTTCGTGTTATGTTTTTTCTGTTCAGACTGTTTCTTTGCTTCCTTTCTGAAATTTCTTTGAAGCTCCGTTACACGCTCTCCCGTAAGGGGTTTTATACTGCTGACAGCATCCGCCGCATAGATCGCATTGGAAGTAAGCTGCCTTTTGTATCTGTGGTAATAGTAGCATTATCATGCTTAGAGAAATGGAGATGGAAAAACATCAAAAAGACGATAAAAATGATTAGAAAGTCCTTGACAAGTTGTTACAGGGAAAACTACACCCGCCATTGGGCTGATTTAATTTTATTTTGTCAATTTCGCAAAAAAATAAAAAATGCTTGCACTGTACTATGTGTCATGGTACACTATGCTTGCAGAAGGGAAAATTCGAAAAGGAGGTGGAATGAATGTTTGAAATTGATTTGAAGAGTAGAAAATCAATTTATGAACAGGTGGTTGATAATCTAAAGGAACTGATACTTACCGGGGTTCTTGCAAATGATGAAAAATTGCCGTCGGTAAGAGCTATGTCTAAAACATTGACTGTCAATCCGAATACTGTTCAAAAAGCGTATCGGGAGCTTGAGTATCAGGGGTATATATACACGGCCCCCGGATTGGGCACTTTTGTGTCCGGGCGTGAGGGGATACCGCCCGATTCAGCAAAAGTGGAGGAGCTTAAAAACGCGATACGCGAGGCAATCAGGGAACTGTTGTTGCTCGGTATGCCGATTGACGACGTTGACACAATTTTAAATGAATTGAAATCAGAAAGGAGGAACGGGCATGATAAAGGTTAGTGATGTTTCAAAAAGCTTCGGAAATTTTAAGGCACTTAACTCATTAAACCTGAATGTTGCAAAAGGTTCCATTTATGGGCTTGTGGGTACAAACGGTTCCGGCAAAACTACAATTATAAAGCATCTTACAGGGGTATACAAACAGGATGCAGGGGAGATTACTTATGGCGGAGAAATTATATATGATAATGAATCCGTAAAAGCTAAAATAGGTTTTGTTCCGGATGAATTCTACTTCTTTAACAGCTTCAATTTGCGAGATATGGCTCACTTTCATAGGAGTACCCGTAAGGAGTGGGATCAGGCGATTTTTGATGAAATGATAGGTGAATTCGGACTGAATCTGAGGGGGCGTGTCAGCAGATTTTCAAAGGGTATGCAAAAGCAGGCCGTTTTTGCGCTGGTCATGGCGGCAAAGCCGGATTATCTGATATTGGACGAGCCGATAGACGGTCTTGATCCCGTAGTCAGAAGAAAGGTCTGGAATTATATAGTCAACGACGTTTCGGATCGCGATATGACCGTTTTGGTTTCCTCGCATAATTTGAGAGAGATGGAGGGCATATGTGATTCGATCGGAATTTTATCCGGCGGGGCAATGGTTCTGGAACGCGAGCTTGACGAATTGAAGACCGACATACACAAAGTGCAGGTTGCTTATAAAGATGGAAATGAATCTAAATATGAGGGACTTAATATATTGCATAGAGAGTCGCGCGGCGCCGTGGATTTGCTGATTATCAGAGATAAAAAAGACATGGTTATAAACAAACTCAAGTCCGGCAATCCGCTTATTTTAGATGTCTTGCCGCTGACTTTGGAAGAGATTTTTATTTATGAGCTGGGAGGTGAACACGATGACATTCAAAACATCTTGGTATAAGATTTCGCCGGCGGTATTCCGTGAAAATCTCCGGAGACTTTGGTATATTCCGACAATTGCATTTGTGTTCATGTTTATCTTCGCATTGATCCCTATATACATGATCGATACAAAAGATTCACTTGCTCAATATTTGCATTTCATGTTCGGCAATAAACACCCGGGGACTATTATGATAAATATGATATTGCCTGTTGTAAGTGCATTGTCAGTATTCAGATACATGCACGGAACCGCAAGCGTTACATATATAAATTCACTCCCATATTCGAGGGGACGTTTGTTTAATACAAATTTGCTTACGGGATGGCTTTTGTCGGTAGTGCCTTCAATTGCGCTGTCGTTGATATTCCTTATAATATCAAAACCGGTATATTATAAAGAGTCCGTGTACGGTTCGGATATGGTTACGAATATAAATGTGTTTGCGCCGAGCGTAATACTTACGTGGCTGGGATTGTCCGTGGTTTCAATTACATTCGTATATGCAATATCTGTTTTTGCGGGAACGGTAACGGGAACAACGGTGCATCATTTGATCGGTGCAATCGGGTTTAACGCTTTATTCCCGTGCGTGTCACTCGCACTTTCCACTTACGGTGAAAAATATCTGACAGGTTTCGTCTTCAATTCCGACGTTACTTTTGCACTCTCACCGGTCCTGCGCTTCATTGCACATCCGGAGTATATTACAAATGCGAAATACATGAGTATATATATTGGGGTCGGGATTCTGGTGTTTGTACTATCGTACTTCCTGTATCAGATACGTCAAATGGAACGTGCAGGGGACGGAGTCACATTCGGTTTCATGGTTCCGATCGTCTCCTACATATTCGCATTTTTCGGAATGACGGCTATGGCTCTTTATCTGTGGGGTATGGCAGGCTCAAGAGAAGAATATTTTTATTTGGGTTTGATTACGGGTGCATTTATATTTCTCACAATAGGTCGCATGGTTGTGCTGAAAACAGCGCGAGTGTTCAATAAGGCTCTTGTTAAAAATCTTGTAATATATGGCATTGTCGCGACATTGTTTGTTTCCGCATTTGCGATTGATGTCTTCGGCTATGCCGGAAAGACGCCGCCACTATCGAAAATCGATTACATAAAATTCGAGTATACGGTATATGACGGCGATGCCGACTATGGCTATGACAGATATAACGCGCAGTTTTTCAAGCCGCTCAAGCCGGGAATCAGTACAAATTCGGAGAGTGGGGGTGAAATGAGTCTGATAATCAGCGATCGGGAGAATATCAAATTTTTCACCGAACTTCAAAAAGATGCTTTCGGCGGCAAAAATGCCAAGTTCGCCGATCCATATGAAAGTACGGGCAGAGCATATATATCATACTTCAACGGGAATAAAAAACTGCTCAGGCGTAGCTTTGAAATCAATATTGATGAGTTCAACAAGTATTTGAATGATGTGTTTTTCACCAAGGAAATCAAGGATTTTTATTCTTTTAACAATCTTGTGGCGCCTGTCAAATCCGCCTCGATTTGGGGGGTTGGGGGGATACACGATCCGGAGAAGGTAAAAAACCTGATGGCGGCATTGGAAAAAGATTTCCAAAACTCAGGGAATATAGGTCCAAGTACGGGGATCAGCATTGATTTGCAGTTTGACTGGAGCGGCAAAAAATTCAATCCATACGAAAGTGGACAGCTCCGGTATGAAGAGACAATGAGAGTTCTTCTTAAAGAAACTGATGTCAATACGCTTGAGTGCCTGAAATCCATGGGGATAAATATCGATAGTATAGGCACCAAAAATATTGAATCAGTCAAGGTGACCTACCTTGGTAAGACAGTAAAGATGGACAACCCGTCCAAATATGGCGATTTGCTCGGAGAAGTATCGACGGATACATGGCTTAACTCACTTCCGGATGATAATCTGTACAAGTGCGAAATAACAATGAAATCAGGTTATACTCATGTCGTGAGATTTTCTCCTGACAATGTTCCTTGGCCAATTGAGGAATTGTTCATTTAGGCAGGGAATAAAGCAAAAGTAAAAAGGCAATCCAAAAAACGATGCGGATATTCGTTCCGCATCGTTTTTTGCTGCAACTGTAATGAAGAATCAAAGCTCAAAAATTTCATTCTCAAACAAAAATATAAATAGCCACGATGGGGGATGCTTGATATAATAGTTGCATCGATATATACACTCAACGATAGGCGTTGAGCATTTAAGAATATATTTTTATTGTGGTCGGGATTGTTTTTCGATGGAGGTTGGAATGACGGATGATAAACGCAATGATGTTGTGGAAAGAGTGACGAGCAGTGAGTATTGGGGGCAGAAGAAGGGAACCGGACTGCATGCCGCCGGCGGTACATCCCGTTTTAAGCGTAATATTATTATATTCGCTTGCATTATCGCATTGGTTTTGGCATTGGGATATTCGTGCAATATGGTCACAAGGGGGATTTTTGACGGGACATCGACATATTCGCCGGAAGAGATAATTCTTCCCGATTATAATTATATCGCGATCATTCATGTAAACGGCGTAATTGGAGATAGCGGCGATTATCTATGGGAGGATGCGGGATATCATCACCAATGGACACTTGACAGAATTGATGAGCTGATCGACGATCCATACAATGTCGGATTGATTCTTTCAATTAATTCTCCCGGCGGGTCGGTTTTCACAAGCGATGAGCTGTACCTTAAAATAAAGGACTACAAAGAGCAGACAAATTGTCCGGTATATGCGAGCATGCAGGAAATTGCAGCATCAGGCGGTTATTACGTTGCGGCGCCTGCGGACAAGATATATGCAAACAGAAATGCGATCACGGGTTCTATAGGGATAACTATGGGGAATCATTTCGACATATCCGGATTGATGGATAAGTACGGTGTAAAGGCCGAGCCGCTCACATCCGGAGAGAACAAGGCAATGGGAGATGTCATCCGTCCGTTGACGCCGACGCAAAGACAGATATATGCGGGAATTATTTCGGATGCATATGAGCAATTTTTAGATGTCGTAACTGAGGGCAGGGGCATGGAACGCGATCATGTTCGCAGGCTTGCGGACGGTAGGATATACACGGCAAGACAGGCCGTGGACAACGGACTTGTCGACGGATTGGCAACGCTTGAAGAAGTCGGTGAAAAAATGATAAAAGAGGAAAAATTAAAGGACGCGGAAATTGTGAGCATTGATTATATAAGCAACAGTTTTTGGAGGGATTTCTTCAAAGGGATGAGCGCATCAATGCCGCAATATAGCGGTGACGTGGAAGCAATTATGAGCATAGTGAACAAGAATAATATGCCGGTAAGCTACCTTTGCATGGAGCTTGTATAATCCGACGGGATTCCCCCGTATTTTCGGTTGACAAAGTGGTGATACTCTGTTATTTTATAGTTGACAAGCTTAGTTGCTTGACATCATATTTTCTTGTATGTGCAATAAAAAATGAGGTTTTCTATGGATCAGGTCTTGGAACTCACTTTGCTGTTTGATTTTTATAAACCGATGCTTACCGAGAAACAGCAGCTCGTTATGGAGCTCTTTCATGAAGAAGATTACTCGCTTGCGGAGATTGCCGAAAAGCTTGAAATCTCGCGGCAGGCGGTTTATGACACTTTCAAAAAGGCAAAACTGAGCTTGTTGCATTGCGAGGAAAAATTGGGGTTGTTGGCAAGATTTGTCGAAAGCGGTGAGGCGGCGGATGCTATTGATATGCTGATTGACGAAATCGTCGCGGATATGGAAGTCATATCGGATAACAATGATTTAAAATCAGTTCAGTCGCGCATCATAGATAAATTGCGTTCAATACGCGAACTTACGGAAAAAATAAGGTATAACCAATGAAGCAGTTGGAATCAAATAAAATAATTGGAATTAAAGGAGACGAAAAGTGGCTTTTGAGGGTTTGTCCGAAAAATTGCAAAATACGTTCAAAAAACTTACGGGCAAGGGAATTTTAAGTGAAAAAGACATTGATGAAGCTATGCGGGAAGTGCGCATGGCCTTGCTTGAAGCGGATGTCAACTACAAAGTTGTCAAAGAGTTTGTTGCCGAAGTGAAGTCAAAATCCATGGGCGCGGATGTCATGGAGAGCCTTACTCCAGGTCAGCAGGTCATTAAAATTGTGCGCGATCAGCTTGTGGATATGATGGGCGAAGTGAACAGCAAACTCACATATTCTTCCAGGGGATTTACCGTGTATTTGATGGTCGGACTTCAGGGAACGGGTAAGACCACAACATGCGGCAAACTTGCCGCGCATTTGCTTAAAAACGGGAAGAAACCCATGCTTTGCGCATGCGATGTCTATAGACCGGCGGCAATAGAACAGTTGGAAACGATCGGCTCGCAAGTGGGAGTTCCGGTCTTTGCTTTAAAAGACAATAAAAATCCTGTGGAGATAGTAAAAGCCGCCGAGCATGACGCTCAGGTACGGGGATATAATGTCCTCATAGTCGATACTGCGGGCAGACTTCAAATTGATGATGCGCTCATGCAGGAACTCTGCGATATAAAAAAAGAGATAAGGCCGCATGAGATTTTGCTCGTGGTGGACGCAATGACAGGACAGGATGCCGTAAATGTGGCGCAGGGGTTTGACTCCGCTCTCGGAATAGACGGCATAATCATGACGAAATTGGACGGCGACACGAGGGGGGGAGCTGCACTTTCCACAAAAAAAGTGACCGGAAAGCCGATTAAATTCATCGGTGTCGGGGAAAAATCGGATGCTCTTGAAGAATTCCATCCCGACAGGATGGCAGGACGCATCCTCGGAATGGGAGATATGCTTTCCCTTATCGAAAAAGCCGAAGAGACCATGGATGAGAAAAAGGCCATGGAGCTAGAAGAGAGGATCCGCAAGAATTCTTTCACTTTGGAAGATTTCCTCGATCAGATGGCCCAGATAAAAAAAATGGGCGGAATTGCCAAAATTCTGGACATGCTTCCTGGAATGGGTATGAAAACTCAAGATGTCGATTTTGAACAGGGCAATCAGGAGCTGAAAGAAATGGAAGCGATAATTTTATCGATGACCAGGGCGGAGAGAAATGATCCGTCCATATTGAATGCCAGCAGAAGAAAAAGAATTTCCATGGGCTCCGGGCAGCCGGTGAGTAAGATAAATACTCTGGTAAAGCGATATGCCGATACGAAAAAAATGATGAAACAGTTTACCGGCGGCAGAGGACGGGGAAAGCTCAATAACCTTTTTCGCGGGATGAATTGAAAGAGAGGCCGATAAGAAGCGATTTGCAAAATTGATTTTCAATTTTATATATAATTTTATTAACAAAGGAGAAGAAAATGGTTAAAATCAGATTGAAGAGAATGGGTGCACATAAAAAGCCCGTATACAGAGTAGTAGTGGCGGATTCAAGATCCCCTCGCGATGGTAAATTCATTGAAGAAATCGGTTTTTATAATCCGCTCACGGATCCGGCGGAGATAACTATAAAAGGCGAACGCGCGATCAAATGGCTCAAAGACGGAGCACAACCGACAGAAACAGTCAGAGCTCTTTTAAAAAAAGCGGGTGTTTTGGATAAGAACGGGAAAATAGCGGAAGCGGCTGCTCCTGCGGTATCCGAAGCGGAAACGACTGTGGATGCTGCGCAGGCTGCAGAGGATGTTGCCGAATAAGACGATATCAGGACGCTTCTCATCGAAACAGGTGAGATGGAGATTGGAGGAAGATTGTATGGTGGAGCTTGTCGAGACAATAGCAAGGGCACTCGTTGACAATCCTGACGATGTGTCCGTGAGCGAGTCAGATGGCGCGGGAACCAGAGTCATTGAGCTTAGAGTCGCATCGGAAGACATGGGCAAGGTAATAGGCAGTCACGGGCGTATTGCAAAAGCTATGCGTGTAGTCGTTAAGGCTGCAGCCAGCAAAAAAAATCAAAAAGTAATAGTCGAAATTGTTTAATATTGATATGGGGCGGTGTAAGCCGCCCCTGCTTTCTATGCATTCAGGTGGAGGTTCTGATGGCGGATAACATGGTTAATATAGGGAAAATTGCAAGCGCCGTCGGAATAAAAGGGGAAGTGAAAGTTTTAAGTTATTCCGGGAGACTGCATCGTTATGCTGTCGGAAACAGCCTTTGTGTCGGAGACGCGTTCCGCGAATTCGTGATTGAAAACGTGCGTTTTGCAAAAAAAAGCCCTGTCATCAAGTTCATAGATATAGACGATCGCAGTGCGGCTGAGAATATGCGGGGCGCCGAAATATACATCAAGGAGAGTGACTTGGAGGAATTACCGGAGGGTGAATTTTATATAAGAGATTTGATAGGCATGAAAGTCGTGGATACAAAAGGTGAAAATATCGGCGAGCTTGTAAACGTCATCCAAAATACGGCACAGGATATATACGAAGTAAGGGTCGGAAACGGCAGGTCCATATTGATCCCTCTCGTCGATGAAATAGTAAAGAATATTGATGCGACAAAGAGGCTGATAACGGTGGATCTGATTGAGGGTATGATGGAAAATCAGTTCTGATGCCGCAAGAGAAATGAGCTTATGGTTATGAAAATAGATATTTTGACAATATTCCCGGAGTTTTGCCTGCCGTACGTCGAGGGTTCGTTGATAGGCAAGGCGGTTTGCAGTAAAATATTGGAAGTACGGGTGCATGATATACGCGAGCATACGGATGATCGGCATAACAGAACCGACGATACGCCTTTCGGCGGTGGAGCGGGAATGGTCATGTCGGCACAGCCGATATTTGATGCGATCCGAAGTATCGATTCAAAAAAACCCCGATATATATACATGTCTCCGCGAGGGAAAAAACTGACGGGCGATCTTGCGGGAGAACTTGCAAAATCCGAGGAACTTGTGATATTGTCCGGCAGATACGAGGGAGTAGACGAGAGGGTTTTATCCCATTGGAATTTTGAGGAAATTTCTATCGGCGATTATATATTGACCGGAGGAGAATTGCCGGCATTGGTGTTGCTTGATTCGGTGGTTCGCTTTATTCCCGGCGTGCTTGGAAATGAAGAGTCCGTCAGAAATGAATCGATTTACAGCGGACTGCTTGAGCATCCGCAGTATACAAAACCCAGAAACTACGAGGGACTTGAGACTCCTGCAGTTCTCTTCGGCGGGGATCACGGGAAAATCGCCCTTTGGAAGTATGAGGAATCTTTGCGCATAACGAAAAAAAATCGTCCGGATCTTTTTGATGAATATTTGTTAAACCGCGTAGATTTGACGTCCCTGTCGAAAAAAGAGCTGGCTATTTTGCAGAAAGTGAAACAGGAAAATTTTAATGAATAAACATGTTGATTATAACAGCGAAAAAAAACGCAGAGGCGTGTTTGGGCGTAAGACGAAATGGATTTATCTTTTTTTGATTATCGCTGTTGTATTGTACAGCATAATTTATATTATCCCGGGACTTACCGGCGCTCTGAAAAAAACGGAAGTATTGCAATACGGCAATATGCAGGTTAAAGATGATGTTACGGCATATATAGTACGTGATGAAACCGTGTATGCTTCGACGGTAGGCGGGAATATCAATTACCTCATCGAGGATGATGAGTTGGTAAAAAAGGGTACTCGCATCCTGCTTCTTGACGGCACTGCGTCGGGAGAGGATTATTCGGATCCCGCGAAAGGTATTACTACGAAATTGCGCGGAAAAATACAATCGCTGGATACCATGGTTGCACCGACGGGCGGTATTGTCTCATACTATATTGATGGGAACGAGGGACGCTTGACTCCCACGAATATGGAAAAGATTTCATCGAAAAAAGTCATGCGCATGACCGGCGCGCATCAAAACCTCGTGAGGACAAAAACTGATAAAAACATGGCATTATACAAAATATTCAATCATCACGAATGGTATATTCTCATGTGGATTGATGAAGGACGGATTGCAAATTATTCAACAAATAAGCAAGTGACCGTCAAATTGCCCGATGGCGAGGTAAAGGCTCATGTAAACAGCATAATTGACGATAATGATAAATGGAGAGTGGTGCTGAGATGCAATCGCGATTACGCGGAGCTTGGAAAGCTGCGCTCAGTCAAGGCGGAGGTTGTAACGGCAGACTATAGCGGATTGTTCGTTTCTAATGAAAGCCTTACAACGGATGATAAGCAAAGGGTCGGGGTATACGTAAAAGGCAAGGACGGAAGTTTCCGGTTTCAGCCCGTCAAATCGCTGGCGAGTGACGGAAAAAAAACAATGGTTGCTATGTCCTATTACTACGATACTGAGGGAAAACGTGTCGACACCGTCGATATATACGATGAGATTATGAAAAACCCGCCAAAACCCAAGATTAAGAAATAGAGGTGAATTCACGTATGATCGATATAAAAGCAAACATAGTTGCCCTGCAGAATGAAAAGGAAAAAATAGCAAAAGAAAATGGGAGAAATCCGGATGAGATACTCCTTTGCGCGGTCACAAAGACCCGCACTCCGGGAGAAATAAATCAAGCGATTGCGGCGGGAATAACGGATATCGGTGAAAATAAAGTCCAAGAAATCGTCGATAAATATGACTCTGTCTGCGGAAAAGTTCGCTGGCATTTAATTGGACATTTACAGCGAAATAAGGTAAAATACATCGTAGATAAAGTGCATATGATTCATTCGGTTGACTCGGCAAAATTGGCTGATGAGATACATGCGAGGGCGTTCGCGCTCGGATTGAAAATGAATGTTCTTATTCAAGTGAACTCAGCCAACGAGGAGAGTAAATTCGGAGTGGGCGCGGATGAAGTCGAACCGCTCATTGATCATATAAGTCGGGCATGTCCGAATATTGTTGTTAAAGGACTTATGTGCATAGCTCCGATTGTGGATATTCCGGGTGATGCTGCGCGTTATTTCGATATTGTTAAGGAAATATACGATGGTTATGTTCGTGACAGCAGACCGGGAATTGAGTTTGAATATCTCTCCATGGGGATGTCCGGAGATTATGAAACCGCTATAGCATGCGGATCAAATATAATAAGAATCGGGACTGCCATTTTTGGGAAAAGGAATTGAATTTAGGAGGAAAATATGGCACTGTTAGGAAAAGTTAAGCAATTGATAGGGCTGGAAGAATACGATGACTATGATGAAATAACTGAAGAAGAAATAGCTGAAACAATGGAATCCATGGACAGCAATCCCGTAGAAAAGCGAGAGAGCTTTCTCAGCAGATCTTCAAAAAGTGATGCGGATGCACCGCGTTCACAACAGGTGCAGGCGCGTATGGGCACGGCTGCAAATCCCTATAAGCTGATAGTGATTGAACCTGCGGCATTTGAAGATTGCACAAAGCTCGTGGATGATTTGAAAAGCAGAAAGCCTATAATTGTAAATCTTGAAAAGATGGATCCGGATGCTGCCAGGAAGTTGTTTGATTTCCTGGGCGGAGCGACTTATGCTCTGAACGGCAATGTACAAAAAGTAGCTGACAAGATATTCGTATTTGCCCCTGAAAATGTTGATATAGCTGCCGATATAAACAAGAACTCCATAGATTTCGGGGCATCTTCCAAGAGTTATTGGAGATAGATTTTGCATTTAGTGCGCCGGGCGCAGTTATATTGTATGTAATTACAGGAGGCGGAGATGCTTACACCTTCAGATATTCAAAGGCAGGAATTTTCTTCGGAAATGAGAGGCTATAATAGGGAAGAAGTTAACGAATTCCTTGATTTGCTTACCTTGGATTTCTCCACACTGATAGCGGAAAATGAAGCACTTTCTCAGCAGATCGCCAGGATGGAAGCCGATATCGAAAAATACAGAAATTCGGAGAATGTAGTGCTTGAGACGCTGGAGGCGGCCAAGTCCTTAATGAGCGACATATCCGGCAGCGCGGAAAAAAAAGCTGATCTGTTAATAAAAAACGCGGAACTGGATGCGGAGCTGATCAAACGTGAAGCGAAGGAATCGGCGGAGCGCATGCTCGAAGAAATGTCCGATTTGAGCGAGCGGCTTGAGGCATTTAAGATAAAGTATAAAAATCTTTTGGAAGCGGAGCTTGAGAGATTTGACTCGTTCAGCGCGGAACTGTTTAAAGAATTTAAAATAGATGACCTCAAAGAGGCGGCAGCTCTTCGTCTTGATCGCGAAAAGAATGTTTTGCAGGAATCGAAGGAGCCGAGGATGGTAAATACGGCTGATATTTTCGGCGATATGAACAAGGGTTTTAACAGCCGCAGCACGGTGATATATAAGCAGGATAAGTAGTTATCGCAGTTTCGGATATTTCAGATATGTTGATACACAAGCGTAATACAGTATTTTTTCTAATATGTGCGGCAGCACTCATAGGCTTGGACAGGATTGCAAAAATTATGGTCGATACGTATATGGAGCTTGGCAGCTCGATTGTCGTTATCGCCCATTTTTTTAATATACGCTATGTGGCAAATACAGGGGTCGCTTTCAGCAATTTTGAGGGGAGTCGAATCATAACCGTGCTGATGCCGATCCTAATCGCGGTGATGATGATCTTGTTTGTGCTACGGTATGGAGGAAAGCTTTCACGCGCGGCGGCGTGTACTCTTGGGGTGATCGCCGGCGGCGGAATAGGCAATTTGATTGACAGATTCGTCTATGGATATGTTGTGGATTTTTTGTCGTTCGGGAGCTTTGCGGTATTTAATATCGCCGATATCGGGATAACCGCAGGTTGCATATGCTTGATGCTTCTCGTAATTTTCTCAAAAGATAGGAGCGTGTAGCGGTGGAATTTCTTATAGATGAAAAAGCGGCGGGCAGTCGTTTGGACAATGCCGTTAAAATAATGCTGGAAACTTTCGGTTTTCCGACCTCCAGAAGCAATGTGCAGAAATTGATAGCGGAAGGGCATATAAAAGTAAACGGCGCAGTGCATTGTCAAAAAAATTATAAAACGGCGGCGGGAGACAGATTGAATTTTGATGATTCCGCTTTGAATCGGGGAAATAGTGATATCAGACCTGTCGCGGAGAATTTGCCGCTTGATATCGTATATGAGGATGAATACTTTTTAATTTGCAATAAAGCAAGGGGAATGGCGGTATATCCGCACAAAATCGGGATCTCCGGGACTTTGGTCAATGCTCTTTTATATCATGTTGAACGGCTCTCCGACTTTGCGGGCGAGGAACGTCCCGGAATCGTGCACAGGCTCGATGCGGATACAAGCGGGCTTATAATAATTGCAAAAGACAATGAAACACATGCCGGATTATCGTATGCGCTCGCAAACAAACAGATCGACAGAGTATATCGGGCGGTGGTATTCGGCAAGCCTGATCTTCGCATAGGTGAAGAAAAGCTTGTGAGCGCGCCGATCGCCCGGCATCCGTCAGACAGAACGAAACGTACAGTCCTATATGACGCCGCGGCTTCAAGAGAAGCATTCACGAGACTCAAATTGATCGGAGATTACGGAGGATATTCATATGTTGAATGCGCTTTGGTGACGGGACGCACGCATCAAATAAGGGTGCATATGGCTCACCTGAATCATCCTGTAGTCGGAGACAGATTGTATTCAAGCGGATTTAACTATCCTCTATCGCAGAGCGGGCAGCGGGTTGATGAAAAGGTGAAAGGCTTGTTGCTGCATTCGTACAGGCTTGTTTTTGAACATCCGCATACAGGTGAAATGATCGACATACATGAAGAAGAACCGGAGGATTTTAAGGCCATACTTGATTTGCTTCGCAGGTGAACTCCGGCAAATCAAAAAAACAAGCCTGCATTTTGCGGATGCTGCCGCAAAATGCAGTGTGTCTGAAGATCCGTTTACAGGGTTCTACTCAAGTTCCGAAGGCTTTAAATCATGTGTTTTGATATATTCAATGCAATCCTCGCACACTTCAAAGCCCTTAAAGCTTACTGTAGTAAATGGTTCGTTTTCATCGTGTATCTCTCCACACAATATGCACTCTCTATTCAATGTACTTCTCCTCTTAAATTATAATTTTAATTTTGGATCTCGGACAACAAGAGCTTGTTTAATGACATGATAAATGCATTGCACTCTAAATACAATACAATTGTATTAAAACGAAAAGTTATGGTATTAAAACGTAAAGAAATGGTAGATTTTCACCTGATATTACTATTTTTTTGCGGATATCATTAATCTTATGTGTGGGTTTTGCGAATTGTATTATAATTCATCCAATAACATGGTATAATGGTTGTATTGATCTATACGCTCAATGATAGGCGTTGAGCATTGCGGCGTTGCCGATATGGAGCAACCATTTGATCATCTCGGAATCTATTGTCATGATATAATAAGTGCCGGGAAATGACGGGAAATGAGATGAATTTTACATGCACCGGTCGGAATGATCTGAGATTGTGTCGCTTTTAAAGGACCGATGCAAGAGATCCGCGGATGATGGGGGAAAGAATGATAGTTTTTGATAATGTTACCAAAATATATAACTCCAATGTGGGACTTAAAAATGTGAGCACGACGATCAAAGATGGGGATTTCGTGTTTCTTGTGGGTCCGAGCGGAGCCGGAAAATCCACATTTGTAAAACTTATTTTAAAAGAGATTGATGCCGATGAAGGAAGCATTAAGGTTGACGGCAGAGAGGTTACTCAATTTTCAAACAGAGATATCGCGCTGCACAGGCGTAATATCGGGATGGTTTTTCAGGATTTCAGATTGCTCCCCAAAAAAACGGTTTCCGAAAATGTCGCTTTTGCGATGGAGATCATTCATTGTACCAAGCGCAAAATAAAAAGACAAATTCCCCAAGTATTGGATCTTGTCGGGATTCGCGAAAAAGCGGATAAGTATCCGGACGAGCTTTCCGCAGGGGAACAGCAAAGAGTGGCAATAGCGCGTGCGATTGTGAACAATCCCAAACTGCTCATTGCCGATGAACCGACGGGGAATCTCGACCCCGAAACGGCGTGGGATATCATGCGGATTTTGGAACAAATCAATCTCAGAGGGACGACGATTCTTATGGTGACGCATGCAAAGGATATTGTGGACAGAATGCAAAAACGGGTCATAACCATAAGAAGCGGAGAGATCATACGAGACAATGTAGGGGTATACGGTTATATTGATGATGAAGATTGTACGAAAAAGGATTGCTCAGTTTTCGGAAATGCTCAATTTTCATCAATGTAGCCCAAATGGCGGTTTAGAAGGGTACGATAATGATTAACAGAATTTTATATGCGGTAAAGCAGGGCTTCAAGCAAATTGTTCGTAACGGAACGATGACATTTGCATCATTTTTTTCAATAACTGCGATGCTTTTATTGCTGGGCTTGTTCTTTGTGGTACTAACGAATGTCAATATGCTTATGAATGATGCAAAGGAGCAATATAATCAGATACAGCTGTATCTTAACGATGATGTAAGCAATGATGCCGCGCAGGATATGATGAGCAATATCGGAAGCATGGAAAATGTCGACAGTGTTTCTTACCTCAGCAAAGAAGAGGGAATGGAGCAATGGAAGAAGAAGTGGGGAGATAATGCATATATGCTCGATTGGCTGCCTGAAAATCCCCTTCCCAACGCAATAATCGTAAGCGTTGAGAATATAGAAATGATGGATTCCGTGGCGGCCGGATTATCAAAGCTTCAGGGAATTGAAGACATCATGTATTACAAGGAGGCCGTAAAGAAACTGACTTCAGTTACGCATGCGATAAGCCTTGCGGGGTGGATTATAATAGGATTTCTGATTGTGATTTGTGTCGTGGTTGTTGCAAATACCGTGAAATTGACGGTATTTGCGCGCGCCGAGGAAATTGAGATCATGAAATATATCGGAGCCACCAATTGGTTTGTGCGGGGACCGTTTCTTGTGGAAGGTGTCGCAATAGGTCTCGTCTCGTCACTCATCGCTTCCGCGCTGTGCGCGATTGCATATGCTAAGATCGTGGCGGAAATCGGACCTACGGTCTTTATTATATTTAGGACGGGTATGGTGCCGGTGGATTTTCTGATGTTGAATTTAGTGCAGATTTTTATTGCAATAGGTATCAGCGTCGGAGCCTGCGGAAGTATAATATCGATGAGAAAATTTCTTGATAGATGACGCTATGCATATGCGGTGTGATTTGCTGAAAGGGTGTAATGTATGAACAGGCGTATTCTTCTTTCTTATATCATGATAGGTCTAATATGCGTAAACTCCGCCATGTTCGGAGGAGCTTTTGCCGATCCCGGCAATGATCTTGCCAATGTGAACAAACAGATAAATCAAACACAAAAAAAGCTCAGAGAAGGTAAAAAAGCCGAGCGAGTTTTGCAAAATGAGGTGAAAAATCTGGAGGCGTCCATAGCAAGGACACAGAAGCAAATTTCAAATCTTGAAGGGGATATTTATGCTACGCAGGCTAGGATAACGGAGGCGGTAAACGAGATAAACACAATTGAAGCCCAAATGAAGGATCAGAATGAGAAGCTGAGTATGCGCCTGAGGGCGATGTATAAAAACGGCAGTTTGGGTTTCCTCGATATATTGCTTGGCTCCGACGGAGTGGGAGATTTCCTGACGAATATGGATCGCATTCAGCGGATATATTCGTATGATAGGGAAGTTTTCGAGACGATGAAAAAGGAACACGACCTGATTGAGCAGCATAAACAGTATTTGAATGGGGTACAAGCCAGCCTGAAATCTCAGAAAGCGAGTCATGCAAGCCAAGTTGCGGTTTTGGGCGAAGATAAGAAGGAATTGGCGGAGAAGCGTAAAAACCTGTCGGAGGAAAACAGAAAACTGGAACAGCAAATTGACGCGCTGAATGCCGAGGCAAACAGGATATCCGCAGAGATAAGGGCGCTGCAGGGAAATCAGGCGTATGCCGGAGGCGGAATGAGGTGGCCTGTTCCGGGGAAGAGTAAAATTTCATCGCCTTTCGGAATGAGGCAGCATCCGGTTTTGGGATATCAGAAGATGCATACGGGAATTGATATTCCG
Source organism: Anaerovoracaceae bacterium (assembly GCA_041844835.1). GTDB lineage: Bacteria > Bacillota > Clostridia > Peptostreptococcales > Anaerovoracaceae > CAUUCX01. The sequence continues at coordinate 47,038 of JBGZBU010000027.1, read as the reverse complement.
GCTCCCGTGGGGACAACTATCATAGCAGCAAATGCGGGGAATGTCATTAAGGCCGGTTGGAATAACAGTTACGGTAATATGCTTATGATCGACCATGGCGGCGGCATAGTTACGCTTTACGCGCACAACAGCGCTCTGCTCGTGGGTGCGGGAGCGCAGGTCAGTGCAGGGCAGGCGATTGCAAGAGCAGGTTCTACTGGGGTGTCTACAGGACCGCATCTTCATTTTGAAGTCAGGGTAAATGGCAATTATAAGAATCCTCTGGGCTGGGTGAGTCCATAGAGGCCGATGCGGAATTTTACGTAATTTGAATAATTCGCATAAGGAGTTGTAATGAATCAAAAACTGCATCCTGTGGTTATGAAGATACTTAAAGCTCGAGGTATAAATACCGAAAGCGAGATACTTGAGTTTATTTCAGACAGACCCAGTATCACTCACGATCCCTTTTTAATGCAGGATTTAAGGGAAGCGGCGGAGGTGTTGTGTGAGAAAATAAGCGATGGTATCAAGATATGCATCTATGGGGATTACGATGCCGATGGGGTGACTTCCGTCGGCATTTTGTGGAATATATTGTCCGAAGTTATAAAATATTACAATGGGGAAAATGAAAATACTCGTCAACTGATTGAAACAAATCTCAGTTATTACATTCCGTCGCGTTTTGCGGAGGGCTACGGATTAAATAAGGGGGCACTTGATGAAATTTCGTCTCGGGGAGTGCGGCTCATAGTTACGGTGGATTGCGGAAGCAGCAATATTGAAGAGGTCAGGTATGCGCAATCTCTGGGAATGGATGTAATTGTTACTGATCATCACAGCGTTGGGGAAGAATTTCCGGATTGCCTGTTTCTGAATCCGAACAGAGGGGATTGTAGATATCCGTTTAAGGAACTGGCGGGTTGCGGGGTTGCGTTCAAATTGGCGCAGGGAATTCAGAAAACTCTCGGCCTTGAGAAAAAAGTGATAAATAATCTTTTGGAATTGGTTGCGATAGGCACATTGGCGGACATAATGCCGGTTATTGATGAGAATCGTACTCTCGTAAAATACGGACTTGCCCGGCTTGCACACACCCCGGGAGATGCACTGCGCAAGCTGCTCGAAAAATTTGAGATATCCCCTGAGGAAATCAACACGGATAAAGTCACATATTTGCTTGCTCCCATGATTAATTCCGCCGGCAGGCTGGGACACGCGGATGACGCCGTAAAACTTCTGCTGAGAACGGATGATACTGATATTGACGAGCAAATTGACGTAGTGTTTGAGATGAACAAAAATCGAAAACAGATGCAGGAGGCACTGTACATGGAATGCCTGGCGCAGGTGGACGAAAGCAAGAGCATAATTCTGCTGTGCCCTAAAAATTCTCATGAAGGAATAGCGGGCGTAGTTGCCGGGAAACTGAAACAATACTTCATGAGGCCCGTAATAATTTTTTCCGAAACGAAATCCGGATACAAAGGAACCGCTCGCAGTACTGACAGTTTTGACATATATGATTTTCTTGCCGCGCATAAGGAATTTCTCGTCGCGTTTGGCGGGCATCGCGGAGCCTGCGGCATGACGGTTGAGTTTGATCGCATAGGAGATTTGATCGCCGCTCTTGAACACGATATGGACGAATATTTGGCGCTTCACCCTGAGGTTTTAGTTGAGAAGACCGATTATGACGCACTATTGGAAATCAGGGATATAAATGTGCATTTATTCGATTCGATACAGATTCTTGAGCCTTTCGGCAGGAAAAACGAAAAACCGAAATTTGCGTTGAATGATGTGGAAGTCCGCGATGTGTGGGAGCTTGGCGAAGCGGGTAAACATATAAAGTTCAGGATTCGGAATAAACACAATTTCACGAATTTGGAATGCCTCTTGTTCAACGTAAGCAAAGAACAGCGCAGGATGCTGACGGAGCGTGCAAGGATTAATATAACGGGCAATGTCGGTATGAACGAATTCAGAGGGAATACAACGTTACAATTCATAGTGGACAGAATATTTTAGCGGAATGTTTTTAAGATTGACTCGGAATTAGAGAGAAGTGATTATGGTGGAAGATAATAGAAATTTTATGCATGAAGGCAGCGATTCAGTTAACGCTTATATGAATGATCCCGTCCTTAGCCATGAATTCATGGAGGGGCAGGAAATATTGGATGCAGAGCATAGGAAAATAGCACTCGAACACGAGCGGATGGCGGATCAAATCAACAAAAAGAATAAAAAACGATCGAGGAAACAGCGTTCATTTGCTTTCTTGGCAGGGTTTATTTCAGCTGTCCTCATTGTTCTGCTGCTATCATATTTTATGCAGACTCCCGTTTCGATAAACGGTTGGACATTGGTCGCAAATGAAAAATACAAGCATATGGAATATATGTCCGAGAAATACGGCGAGCTTGAGGAATTGTACAAATATGTAAAAGAGAAATACTATAAACATGCGGACGATTCCGTGATAATGGAAAGCCTCTATAAGGGGTTGCTTGGCGGCATCGGTGATAAATATTCCGATTATTTCACGCAGCAGGAGTATGAAGACGCGCTCAGCTCATCGAGCAGCGAGTTTGAGGGAATAGGTATCGTATTCTCGGGAACGCCCGAGGGAGGTATTGTAATAGTTGAGGTTATGCGCGACTCTCCTGCAGAAGACGCGGGGCTGAAAGCGGGAGATAAAATCCTTACAATCGACGGAACTGCATATTCCGCAGCGGATGTAAATAATGCCGGCAGAGCTATCCGCGGGAAAAAAGGGACGACGGTCCGCCTGACTGTTAACAGGGACGGTAAAAACATCTCATTCAACATAATAAGGGCGCGGATAGACAAGGAGAGTGTGGTCTCACGTGTTGCAGATGATCTGGGAATTATTGAAATTTCGAGTTTTGAAACGAAAACGGGAGAACAATTCAGGAAAGAGCTGCGCAATATGGAAGTCAAAGGAGTAAAAGGGCTGATCATAGATTTGCGCGGCAACGGAGGAGGCGTGGTCGAATCCGCAGTTGAAATTGCGGACTCCCTCATGAAAGAGGGGATAATTGTTGCGTTTAAGGATAACTCGGGGAAGAAGACATACAGAAAATCGGATGCAAAATCAACAAAACTGCAGCTGGTTCTTCTCATTGACGGAACCACCGCAAGCGCCTCGGAGATACTCGCCGCCGCCGTCAAGGATTCCGGTGCGGGAACTCTCGTGGGTGAGCGTACATATGGGAAGGGTGTCGTGCAGGTGATTGCAAAGATGAAATCCGGCGGTGCGGTGAAGTTGACCACAATGGAATTTTTCTCACCAAAAGGCAAAAAAATTGACGGGGTCGGTGTCATGCCTGATGTGCAGGTTCATTTGGATGCGAGCGGAGTTGACATGCAACTTGCAACTGCGATTAAGATACTCAAAAAATAAATTATTTGAGCCCATTTGATCTGTAAAATATTTTCAGAGAGGATTTTAATTATGATTGAAGCAACAGATACGGTAAATCACAGCAGATCGGGGCTCCTGCCGGAAGAGGCGGCGAGACTCCTGGCAGAGCACGGCGCAAATGTTTTTGAAGATAAAAAGCGCAAAACGCTGCTGCAGTCCTTTTTAGCGCAGTTTAGGGATTTTATGATATACATACTTCTCGGAGCTGCCGGAATATCGGCTTTTCTGAGAGAATTTGCGGATACCGCGATAATACTTGTAATTGTTTTATTTAATGCTGTAATAGGCGTGATTCAGGAACAGAAAGCGGAGAATGCACTGGAAGCTTTAAAACAACTGGCATCACCATATGCATTGGTGCGGCGGGGAGGCGTGGAGACGGAAATCCCCGCGTCCGAGATAGTTCCCGGAGATGTAGTAATCCTTGAGGCGGGCAGAATCGTTCCTGCGGATTTGCGTCTCATTTCATCCGTAAATCTTAAAATCGAAGAGTCGGCTTTGACGGGCGAGTCAGTTCCTTCTGAGAAGGATGCGGCGTTTTTCTCCGATGACGATGTGCCGCTCGGGGATCGGCTGAATATGGCGTATATGTCGACAAGCGTTGCGTATGGAAGAGGAGAGGGCGTCGCCGTTGCCACCGGGATGAATACGGAAATAGGGAAAATAGCGGATATGATTAATAATGCCAAGGATGAAATGACCCCACTGCAAAAAAGATTGGGTGATCTTGGAAAACTTCTCGGCATCGTTACCGTGTTTTTGTGTGCCGCACTTTTTGTAATTGCATATATACAGGAAAGGTCAATGGGAGAAATGCTGATTACTGCTATTTCCCTCGCAGTAGCGGCAATTCCCGAGGGACTTCCTGCGGTAGTTACGATAGTTTTGGCGCTCGGAGTGCAGCGCATGGTCAAGGTAAATACGATAGTGCGAAAACTTCCCGCGGTTGAAACGCTCGGTGCGGTCAGCGTGGTTTGTTCCGACAAAACCGGCACGCTCACGCAAAACAGAATGACGGCAGTCAGTCTGTACCTGCCCGGGAAACCTATATTTGACGCATATGGACTTGACCGGGAGAAGCTTGATGAAGTGAAGCATTTGATTACAGGATTTATACTCGCTTCGGATGCTAAGATTACGGAAAATCAGCGCATAGGAGATCCCACGGAACTTGCATTTATCGACCTCGGGCTTGCGCACGGACTTGCCCGCGATGCACTTGACGCCGGTCAGCCGAGGGTGAATGAAAAGGCGTTTGATTCCGACAGGAAAATGATGACCACGGTCCACAAATCAGCCGACGGGAAGGTGATCGCGTTCACAAAGGGCGCGATGGACAGACTGCTTGGGCGGGTCGATTCAGTGCTTGTCGGCAACGAAGCAAGAGCGATAACTCCCGCCGATATAGAGCAGATCGAACGCGCAGCTTCGTCCATGGCGGCGGGTGCTTTGCGGGTGCTTGCTTTGGCGGAGAAAAAGGATGACATTGACGCAAGCGAGGAGGGGATGACATTTGTAGGATTGCTCGGCATGATAGATCCGCCGCGCGAGGAGGCTAAAGATGCTGTTGCAAAGTTCAAGGAAGCGAATGTGATTACCGTAATGATAACGGGAGATCACAAAGATACTGCATATGCCATCGCACATGAGCTCGGAATAATTGAAAGTATGGATCAATGCATGTCGGGAGAGGAAATCGATGCAATTACGGAAGATGAGCTCGCGGAAAGAGTTATGCGCATGCGTGTTTTTGCAAGGGTATCTCCTGAAAACAAGGTGAGTATAGTAAAAGCATACAAAGCAAACGGTCAGATTGTCTCGATGACGGGTGACGGCGTAAATGACGCGCCTTCGCTTAAAGCGGCTGACATAGGGGTTGCCATGGGAATTACGGGCACCGATGTTTCTAAAGGAGCGGCGGATATGATACTGACGGACGATAATTTTGCAACCATTGAGAAAGCGATAGAGGAAGGGCGTAATATTTACAGCAATATAAGAAGATCCGTTTTATTTTTGCTGTCATCAAATTTCGGTGAAATAATCACTATGTTTTTTGCTATTTGTGTAGGGATGGCAGCACCTCTTAGAGCTATTCACATTCTCTGGGTAAATTTAATTACGGACTCACTTCCGGCGTTGGCTCTGGGCGTCAATCCGGGGAATTCGGATGTGATGAAAAACAAACCTCGTGACCCCGGTGAAAGTATTTTTGCGGGAGGAGGATATGCGTTTACCGTGAGCATGGGTGCAGCTATCGCCGCTGCAAGCCTGTTTGCGTTCATCATAGCCCCGGGCGGGATACGTCACGCGCAGACGTATGCGTTTACCGTACTTGCAATGGCTCAGCTCTTCAATGCGATCGGCATGAGGGATATGAACAAATCCGTATTCAGAATAAATCACATGGAAAACAAAACCATGATAGTTGCCGTTGCAATCGGTTTTCTTCTGCAGATTGCCGTAACTGAAGTTCCGTTTTTTGTCGGCGTATTTGAAACTGTAGAGCTTAGCGTCATGGAATGGTTGAAACTGCTGCTGATTGCATCGACGCCGCTGTGGATTCATGAGATTATAGTGGCGGGAAAAGCGATTAAACAAGTGCTGGACAAACGCACATTAATGCATTAAAGTAATACATAGAGAAAGAATGCATATATGCATCTTAATCTTCAGCATTAAGCGTTGAAAGGAGAAATGCGTAATGGCTTATGAATCCAGATTGAAATCGGCAGAGATCGACGAATTGTTTGAAGTTATAATGAAACTGGAAAATCAGGAAGAGTGTTATAGATTTTTTGAAGATATTTGTACGATTCATGAACTGAACGCGATTGCGCAACGATGGCAAGTCGCAAAACTTCTGGCGGACAAGCACACATATAACAGTATAGAGGAAAAAACAGCGGCCAGCACTGCAACAATAAGCCGGATCAATAAATGTCTCATGTATGGAGCGGACGGATACAAGATTATGCTTGAGCGGATGGCGAAAAACGGCAAGTGATACGTATTTTCCTGCATATCTGATATCGGCAAAATTACATAAGGAGAATGCATTGGAGCTATATTTGCACAGTTATTTAAGTCCTGACAGCGCATCGGTCCACGCTCTTACGATCGATGCGCTGTGTTTGTTTGCAAAACGGAATTTACATTTGCTGCGAACGGATCTTTACACGGAAAGTTCATTGCAAAAAAACTTAGCTTTGCTGAAAGATGAATATGGTAAACCGCTTGTAAGGATCGGGGATGACATATCCGATGTAAAAATATCCATAAGCCACAGCAAAGCTCTTAGAGGAATGTTGATTGCAAACTCCGACGTCGGTCTTGACATCGAGCTTATAAATAATGCCGATAAAGATTTCCGATGGCTTGAAATAGCGAAAAGGTTTTTTTCCGTTGAAGAAGTGCGGAAACTCATGAAATGCGAATATGAGGAAGGACGCTTTGAATTTCTCAGATTGTGGACTCGTAAGGAAGCTCTCTTTAAATTGAGGGGGGGCAGTTTTTTTTCTGTTCTTGCGCTAAATCTTGCGGGCGAGCATGCAGGTGATATTTTTTGTGTTAAAATAAAAGACAAGGAATATTTTATTCGTGAAAAAGTAATTGATGATTATTTGATTTCCATGTGCGGATCATGTGACCGGGAGATGGAACGCTCAGCGGATATTTTTATGTGGAATGATAAAATTTGGGAACTCAAGGATTTTGTGTGATGACGGAATATACATCCGGAAATAGAAAAAAAGCATATGCGGCGGCGGTATTATTCAGCTTTGTTGTAGGATTTACTTTTCTTGCAGCCAAGCTTCTGATGGGTACGGTGACTCCGATTGAGGCGCTTGCTTATCGTTTCAACGCCGCTCTTATAACGGCGTTGTTTGTGTCGATGTTTAATCGTGATAAGATATGTTTCAGGGGCAGAATTACGTCGCAGCTGCTGCTTATGTCCCTGCTTTATTGTTTGTTTATGCTTTTCCAGTTTGCGGGATTGAAATACTGTACATCTATTGAAAGCGGCATCATATTTGCGCTTATTCCGATCATTGTGCAAGTACTCGCAGCCTTTTTTTTGAAAGAGCGCAGTACGGCGATACAAAATCTTTTCGTATTTATATCCGTTGCGTCGATAGTGGCGATGATTGTATTGGGTGCCGGCGATCTCACGCTGAATCTCAAAGGAATAACTTTGCTATTGATTTCAAGCCTTTGTATGGCGGTAAGCAATATATTCATGCGAAAGCTCAGAGGGGAATATAATCCGTATGAGATAAGCATTTTCATATCTTTTACGGGATTTGTGATGTTCAATATAATTTTTGTCTCCGTACTTTTGTACAACGATGAAAATCCGCTGCGTTATTTTGCGCATGCATTTAATTTACAATTTATTTTAAGCATTACATATTTGGGCAGCGCATGCGTAGTGCTGTCCGTATTTCTCATGTCGTACATGCTTAGACATCTTGAAGCGCTGAAAGCTTCGCTTTTCGGAAATCTGTCCACCGCGATTTCAATTGTGGCGGGCGTCTTGCTGCTCTCGGAGCCGCTTCTTTCCTATCACATAATATGCACGATATTGATAGTGATCGGAGTAATAGGGGTCAGTGCCGCGGGGAAAAGCGCCGCGGATAAATAGGAATTCTACATGGATTGTACATCGTTTCTCAAGATCTTGATATGGTGTTTTTCTTGATAATTGCGAGCTTGGATTGTATAATGGTATACGAAATTCAATATCTTACATAATGAGCTTGTTGATCATCAGATCATGCCCGGCGGTATGCCGGTTGTTTTGGAATAAATTTTTTGTAATTTGTAAAGGGAGATATTATGAAAGGTACATTGGCATATAAAATCTTAAAAAAACATCTCGTTGAGGGCGAACTTACGCCGGGCGGCGAGATTACGATAAAGGTGGATCAGACTCTGACTCAGGATTCTACCGGAACCATGGTCTATCTGCAATTGGAAGCTCTTGACGTGCAGGAAATAAAAACCGAACTGTCCGTCGCATACATAGATCACAACACTCTGCAGACGGGATATGAAAATGCTGACGATCATGAATTCATAAAAAGCGTGGCGATGAGGCACGGGGTGTTGTTCAGCAAACCGGGAAACGGAATATGCCATCAGGTTCACTTGGAGAATTTCGGGATTCCCGGCAAGACCTTGCTCGGCTCGGACAGCCATACGCCGACAGGCGGGGGGATCGGCATGATTGCGATAGGCGCGGGCGGCCTTGATGTTGCGGTTGCAATGGCAAAAGGCACATATTCACTTACCGTGCCTGAGATTTTCAATGTGCATCTCGTAGGGCAATTACCGCCGCAGTCATCCGCAAAAGATGTGATCTTATATGTTCTCAGGCAACTTAGCGTAAAGGGCGGTGTGGGCAGGATCATTGAATATACGGGTCCCGGAGTCAAAACGCTGTCCGTTACGGACAGGGCTACGATCACCAATATGGGGGCGGAACTGGGCGCCACCACTTCCATATTCCAAAGCGATGAAAATACGAGGCAATATCTGAAAAGCCAGCAGAGGGAAGCCGATTATACGGAGCTATGTCCTGATGATGATGCCGAATATGACGGGCAGCTCATTGTGGATCTTTCGGAGATTGCGCCGCTTGCCGCAAAACCGCACAGTCCCGATAATGTGGATGAAATTCAAAATATCGGCAAGATAAAAGTTGATCAGGTCGCAATAGGCAGCTGCACGAATTCATCATATACTGATCTAATGAAAGTTGCTGAAATACTGAAAGGCAAAAGAGTGCATCCCGACGTCAGCCTCGTTATCTCACCGGGTTCCGCGAAAATAGTTGAAAAATTAGCGGAAAACGGTGCGCTCGCAACGCTCATATCGGCGGGCGCGCGAGTGGTTGAAAATGCTTGCGGACCATGCATCGGAATGGGGCAATCACCGCGTTCCGGCGCGGTGTCGCTTAGAACTTTTAATAGAAACTTCAAGGGCAGAAGCGGGACAAATGACGCGAGCGTGTATCTGGTAAGTCCTGAAACTGCTGCGGTTTCGGCAATTGCAGGATATGTGACCGATGCCGTATCGGAGCGGGTGGATATCCCGGAGATAAGCCCGGTTGAATTTGCAAAAAATGAGAGTTTCATAATATATCCGACCGGCGGAAGCAAGGAAGATATCCCGGTAGTGATGGGGCCGAATATAAAACCCTTCCCTCTGAACGTCGCATTGCCGTCCGAACTCGAAGCGAAAGTTACCCTCAAGGCGGGAGACAATATCACAACCGATGATATCATGCCGTCGGATTCCAGATTGCTGCCGTTCAGGTCGAACATCCCTCATCTTTCAAATTTCTGCTTTGAGAAGATTGATCCCGAATTGCCCGGCAGATGTAAGGATGCCGGGCAATCCGTGATAATCGGCGGCGAAAATTACGGACAGGGGAGCAGCAGAGAGCATGCAGCTCTGGCGCCGCTTCATTTGGGGGTCAGATTTGTAATTGCAAAATCATTTGCCAGAATTCACCGCTCAAATTTGATCAACAGCGGAATACTGCCTTTGCAGTTTGCGGATAAAAGTGATTACGACAAAATTTCGGAAGGGGATGTCCTCGTCGTAACGAACGCCGCCTCGGCAATAGCCGCCGGCAATGAAACAGTCAAGATAAAAAATCTTGCAGACGGTGAAATATACGAAGCGGAAAATAATTTTTCAAGCATTGAGCGCAGCATGTTGCTTGCGGGAGGCAAAATTAATTATTTGAAAGGAAGCATCTAATATGACTTATATTAAAGAATTTGAAAAAATCATCGCGGAACAGAAAATGCGAGTGGAAAGAATGAAAAATGAGGGGGCGCCGATTGATTTTACAAAAAAAGAATCCGTAATCATAGGCGTCATTGCGGGAGACGGTATAGGACCCATAATCGCGGATGAAGCGCAAAAGGTCCTTGAGCATGTGCTCCGCGATGAGATTACAAACGGAAAAATACAACTGCGCAGCATAGGCGGACTGACAATTGAAAACAGAATTGCGGTAGGAAAGGCCATTCCGGATTCCGTCCTCGCGGAAATAAAAGAGTGCGACGTGATATTAAAAGGACCTACCACGACGCCTGATAAAAAAATGGGCGTTGCCAATATCGAAAGCGCTAATGTGGCGTTGAGAAGGGAGCTTGATCTTTTCGCAAACGTGCGGCCTGTAAACATTCCCGAGGAGAACATAAACTGGACGTTTTTCAGGGAAAATACGGAGGGCGAGTACATACTGGGAAGCAGGGGAGTAGATGTGGATGATGATATCTCAGTCGATTTTAAGGTGACGACCACACAGGGAACTCGGCGAATCGCGCGCGCAGCATTTGAGTATGCGAAAATTAACGGTAATTTGAACGTCTCAATAATTACCAAAGCGAATATAATGAAAAAAACGGATGGAAAATTCTTATCATTGTGTCTCGAGGTCGCTCGGGAATATCCTGAAATCAATGTGGATGATTATTATGTTGACATCATGTCGGCAAATTTACTTAAAGCAGCCGCACGCAGCAGATATAATGTATTTGTACTTCCGAATCTTTATGGAGATATAATTACGGACGAGGCGGCGCAGCTTCAGGGCGGCGTCGGTACCGCCGGAAGTGCGAACATAGGCTCCAGATATGCCATGTTTGAGGCGATACACGGCTCCGCGCCGCGTATGATGAACGAGGGGAGAGGTAAGTATGCAAATCCGGCAAGTATGATCAAGGCATCGGAAATGCTGCTGCGCCACATCGGATATGCCGATAAGGCGGACAAATTGCTCGGTGCACTCATGAAAACTGCAAAAGAAAAGGATATGTCCGGAGTTTCTGGAAGCGATACGGCTGAAGATTTTGCGGCATCGGTAATTAAATATTTTGAAGAGGCATAAATATTGTCCATGAGGAGACAGGATGATTTTTAATGAATTGGAAATGACAAAGACGGATCTCAAGCTGCCGATTTCGGAATCCTTGTACGTGCAGCTGCTGGAAGATATTTTGACCGGCAAAATATCCTCCGGAGCAAAGCTCACTGAGCAGGAGTTGTGCAATTTGTACGGTGTAAGCAGAACCCCAGTAAGAGAGGCGCTGCATCAGCTTGAAATCGAGGGGCTTATTGAAATCATTCCAAACAGAGGCGCTTTCGCCGTGGGCTTTTCAGAAAGAGATATATCCGACATATATATGTTGAGGCGCGAGTATGAAGTGCTGGCGGCGGGATGGGCTATTGAACGGATTTCCGATGAGCAATATGAAAAACTTGAGGAAATTTTTGAATTTATGGAATTCTATACGGCAAAGGGCGATTTTGAAAAAATGCGCAGTATCAATGTGCTGTTTCATCGCACGATTTATGGCGCTACCGGCAGCAGGTTGCTGATAAATATTCTTACATCGTATCAGATATACATAGAATATTATTTGCGCGGTATTGAACGCAAAGCCTCTTTGATCATGAGCAAAGGAGAAAGACAGGAATTGCTCGTGGATCTGCTTGAGGAGCACAGGAATATCATGGAAGCATTCAGACAAAAAGAAAAACTCAAGGGGGAAGAAGCAATGCGCTTCCACATAAATCAATCAATTCACCGTAATAAGGTCAGGAAAGAGAGGTTGTGCAATGGCTACTGAGGGAATGAGCAGGAATCGGAAGATTCTTCTGGGAATAGTTGCAGTGCTTATAATCATCGTGGGGGGATGTTTTATCTTAGGCGGCATCGGTTTGAAAAAGGACGCATCGGATAATACCGATTATTCGATGGAAGAAAAACTCATCAAATACAAGACGGAGTATGTGGGGGATAACAGCAAAGTGGGCGGAATCCTCAACAATCTTGATTATCCCGAGGGATTCAAATATTCCGGGATGAGGCTGCTCACAAATGAAAAACCGTATGGTATTGTAGTAGAGGTGGATGCCAGCCGTGCAAAGGCTTTAAACGCTTCGGGAAAGAATATAAGCGCTGCGGACGCCATAGACCTCGATGCGTTTGAAAGAAACGCTCATAGACTTTTTTCCTTGATCGGCAATCTTGATCACGTGACTTTTTTCTTTGACACGAACAGTGACGCGTCGGAAAATTCTCAGAAGCTTAAACAACAGGAATTTGCGGCTGCGACATATGTAAGGAGCGAGCTTGAAAAATCACTTGGGGGTAATTCTTATTCGGATTTTTCAAAGAATCCGAAACAGCTGAGCAAATTCAGGGATATTGCATTGCAAGGGCCTTTTACACGGCTTCAGGATTGGGATATGCTTTCGGCGTCCGATGATACCCATTCAAAGGTTTTTAAATCTTCGGACATTAAAAAGGCTAAACAAGATTTAAAAAATGAAATAGGGTCAAAAGATAATCTTATTTTAAAACGTCTGTGGTTCAATGACGATTACGCGATAACGGCTCGTGATCAGTATATGAATCACGGTATGGGGTCCGCACTTGGAGATAATCCGGCGGATGTAATTGTTCTTCTTGCCGATATCGAATTTGTTTCCGAAATCGATGCTGATATGGCATTTGAGGGCGAAAAGAAGAATTGGACATTTTTCCTTGTAAGAGAAAAAGAAACCGGAGTTTGGCATATTGCAGATCAGGGATATTGATTTTCGTGATTCCGTAATATTGTATGTAGTATGGAGGAGGGATATTATGACTGCTGCGGAAAATAGAAAAGCGTTGATCATTACGGCGCACATAGATGGTAAGATCAGAAATATCGTAAATCCGGAAGAATATGATTTGATTATTTGCGCGGATGCGGGATACCTGCTTGCCGCAGCGGAGGGCGTCGTTCCGAATGTTGTTATCGGTGATTTTGACTCCATTCAGGATTGTGATGATTATGCATGCGATAAGATGGATTCCGATATAAGGTGTATAACTTTGCCTACGGCGAAAGATGATACCGATACGCTTGCGGCTGTAAAATTCGCAATCAGAGAAGGCTATTACAGAATAAGAATGCTCGGCGGAATCGGAGCGCGCCTTGATCACACGATTGCAAATTTGCAAACACTCGCTTACGGTCTTGAATGCGGGGCATTTATCACAATGTCAGATGAAAACAACTCGGCCTTCCTTTTGAAAGACGGTTGGGCGGAGGTCATGAAAAAAGACAACTCATATCTGTCAATTTTTTCATGGTCCGATGAGAGTAAGCATGTCTCAATTAAGGGGACCGCATACGATGTGGATGACGCGGAATTTTCGCGCAAATTTCCGGTGGGGGTGAGCAATGAGATAATTGATGAACGTGCCAGCATAGCTATCGGCAAAGGAATTCTGCTGGTGGTTGTTTCGTCAAAAACGCAAGGCGGCTGTGCATTGAAAACTGTAGTATAAAATGATAAAATTGTCGGGAACATGTGAATTGCATGAATTGAAATAATATTTTATTAAAATTAAAACAGGAGGAGAAATGAGATACATTATAGTTGATACGCCATCCAGAGTTCTAAGAGCGATGGGCAGAGAACGTCTCGCGGGGAAATGGCGTGACGCCGCGCTTGTTATGGCAATGTTGCTTATTCTGCTTAATTTTATACAGGTTCTTTTAAGCTATTTCTTTTTTTCGGATATCGGAAGTCTTTATGTTTTATTGGTGTCGGCGCCGCTTTTGTTGGGAGTGCATGCATATTTTTTACAGCTTTTCCGTTCAAAAGATTCGGAGATTGATACTCCAAAACCGACCGATTTGTTTCGAGGTTTTGAGTTTTTCTTCAAATCTTTGGGCCTTCTCATCATGATTGGAATATTTGTATTTCTCTGGACGCTTCTGTTTGTATTCCCGGGAATAATTGCAATCTTAAGGTACAGCCAGGCGTTTTTCATTTTGGCTGATGATCCCGAAAAGGGAATAATGCAATGTATAAATGAAAGCAAAGAAAGAATGTACGGGAACAAAGAAAAACTGTTTGTGCTGACCCTGAGCTTCACAGGGTGGGGTTTGCTGGCATGTCTGCCGTGGCTTATTATTTCCGTTCTGTTATTCAGCATTGCTCCGGATATTGCGGCGGTTGTTGAGCAGATGGATTATATTGAACTCAGTAACGATTTTTACGCGGGCAATCTGCCTATGCTTAAAATGCAATTAATCGGTTTATCGGTTTTATTGATTCCGTGCTCTTTATTATCCGCATATATTTATAGCACCAGTGCGGCTTTTTATGAGATTATTATGGGAAATTGCGAACCGCATTTTAAAGAGCAGCAGCTTGTTCAGAAAAAAAGCGATGCATCTGAGTGTATTATAGTTGACGCGGAGGATGGAGAATGAATCGTCTACACAGGATAAGAGATTATCAGCAATTGCTTGCGGTAAACGGTTTGCTTGTAGAAAGCGATTTGGATGATACGCATGCAGATGAAATAGTTTCTCAGATCGGTTTTAATTCGCAGAATGTGCGCGGCAGCGCAATGTTCATATGCAAAGGGGCGCATTTTGAACCGCAATACCTTGAAGAGGCGATAAACCGAGGCGCGATTGTATATGTTTCCGAGCGGAGATATGATCTGTCTTCATTTGATATGCACAATAAAGAATCAGTGCCGGGAATTATTGTCAGCGATGTAAGAAAAGCGATGGCGCTGATTGCAGACTTTTTCTATAATGAAGTATGGAAAAAGCTGAACATTGTCGGAATTACCGGGACTAAGGGAAAGTCAACCACCACATATTATGTAAAGAGCATATTGGATGATTATATGCTGGAAAACAACGGACAAAAAATTGCGATCATATCGTCAATAGAAAATTATGACGGGAAAATTTTTGAAGAATCCAGGCTGACAACCCCCGAGGCAGTTACGTTGCACAAGCATTTCAATAATGCCGTAAAGCAGGACATCAAATACCTTGCTATGGAGGTGTCGAGCCAGGCGCTTAAATATGACCGAGTTATGAATATCAGATTTGATGTGAGTTGTTTTTTAAACATAGGTACGGATCATATAAGTGATATTGAACATGAAAACTTCGATGATTATTTTTCATCAAAGCTAAAAATTTTCGGATTATCGAATATAGCCTGCGTCAATTTGGATTCTGAACATTCCGATAGAGTTTTACAGGAGGCTGTGAAAAATTGCAAAAGGGTGATTACATTCTCAAAAGATCCCGCGAGGAATGCCGATATCAGAGCGGAGAACATCAGATTTGATGAAACGGGCATCACGTTTACCGTGTGCGGACGTTGTTTTGAGAAGGAATTTAAACTGAAAATGCCGGGTTTATTTAATGTTGAAAATGCACTCGGCGCCATTTCCGTATGCTACGCGCTTAATGTTCCCCTGCACAATATATATGCCGGCTTGGAAAAAGCATGCGTTGCCGGCAGAATGGAAATATTCCATGACCCTAACAGTAAAAAAATTGTCCTCGTCGATTATGCACATAATAAGATGAGCTTTGAAACTTTGTTTGACGCAATGATGAAAGAATATCCGGACCGACAGATTTTTATCGTGTTCGGCTGCCCCGGCAAAAAAGCTTTTGCACGCAGAAGAGAACTCGGCGAAATTGCGGGAAGGTATGCCGCAAGATCATATATAACGGAGGAGGATGCGGGAGAAGAACCCGTGCTTGCGATTTCCGAGGAGATAGCGTCATATGTAAAAGAGCAGGGCGGCGAGTATGAAATAATAGAAGATCGAGGCGAGGCGATTGCCAAAGCTATTGCGGATGCCGACGATAAAACGATCGTGTTGATTACCGGAAAAGGGAGAGAAACTCGGCAGAAGAGGGGCATCATTTATGAAGATACCCCGAGCGACGTCGAATTTGTTGAAAAGGCTTTTGGGTGATTGCCGTGTCAGGGAAAATTCATATTCTTACGAATGAAACGGAGTTTTCAGCCAGAGTCGCCGGACTGTTGCGGCGGCGTATGATGGAGGAAAATTTCGTTATGACGGAAAGTTTTTCGGGTGATGAAGAACTTATCATATCGATTGGCGGGGATGGAGCTTTTTTGAGAGCTCTGCACTCATTCGACTTCCCTGATATTCCGTTTATAGGTGTAAATACAGGGCATCTCGGTTTTTTTCAGGAGATAAGTCCGAGTCAGATAGATAATTTTATTGAGGATTATAAGCGCGATAAATTCAGCATACAGAATCTTGATACCGTGCGGGCGGTCGTCCAGTCCGATGCGGGGGAAAGCGAATTCATAGCGCTCAATGAAATTGTCATACGCGGAGTATTCTCGAGAATAATACATCTTAAAATATCAATAGGAGGCAGCTATATCGAGAGATTTTCGGGAGACGGCGTAATAGTTTCAACTCCTGCCGGCTCGACCGCGTACAGCTATTCACTCGGTGGTGCGATAGTCGATCCGCGTCTCAGCCTTTTGCAGCTTACCCCCATGGCTCCTATGAATACGACGGCATATCGTTCTTTCACATCAAGCATATTGTTGCCGTTTGATTTGAATATAGGCATAGAGCCCGAACGGGGAGGGGAATATGATTTGTATGTCGCCTCCGACGGTTTTGAGTACAAACATACAGGCATTAAAAACATAGATATTTATAAAGGCGGAAAAACGGTTAAACTGCTCAGATTTGAGAATTATGATTTCTGGAACAAAGTAAAAACGAAATTTTTATAAATCGGGATAGTTTGTGCAAACCAACAAATTCTTGCAGAATTTTGCACGGCTACTATCAATCTTTTGAAATTATGGCGAAATTTGAATACATATTGACGTGTGAAGACGAGGGGAAAGAGATCAAACGTCTGATTAAGGAAAAGATAGTCCTCTCATCAAGACTGAAAACAAAATTAAAAAACAACGGCTGTATCAAGCTCAACGGAATCCCTGCGGCAGGCTATATGAAGCCCAAGCAGGGCGATTTATTGACCGTTGAATTTCCCGATGAGATCTCCCACTTTGAACCTGAAAACATTCCGATCAATGTAATATACGAAGATGAGGATTTGCTGATTATTAATAAACAGCCCGGGATAGTGGTACATCCAACAAAAGGGCAGCCGGCTCACACCATGGTTAACGGTATTATGAAATATATGCTTGATACCGATCAGCGCTTCAAGATAAGGTTGATAAATCGTCTGGACATGTATACATCCGGGGTATTGCTGGTGGCAAAAAATGCGTTTGCACAGGAAGAAATATCCAAACAAATGAGAAATGATCTGACCCGCAAAGAGTACCTATGTGCGGTTCACGGCGACTTTGAATCCGATGAGGGCGAAATAAATTTGCCGATCGGCAGGCCGTCTGCAGATGACGTGACGCGCGCCGTAATGGAAAAGGGCAAACCCTCGCTGACAAAATACAGGGTGATAAAAAAATTTCAATATGGAAGCAGAAAAATCAGTTTGCTCAGAGTGCGGCTCATGACCGGCAGGACGCATCAAATACGGGTGCATATGTCCCATATAGGTCATCCCGTAGTGGGGGATGACCTATATGGGGGAGAATTTCCGATGCTGATAGAGAGACAAGCGCTCCATTCAGCAAGTTTCGCTTTCTTACATCCGATAAAAAAGCAAAAAATGGAAGTGCATGCGCCAGCTCCGCCCGATATCGAGCGCTTGTGCTCGTCCTGCTCCGAGGTATGAGAAAGAGCGGATATTGATCTAAATCAACGATTCAAATTCGTCAAGAAGATCGGTAAAAAGTACCATTGCCTGTTCTATAGGTTCCTTTGACGACATGTCCGGTCCTGCGATTTTCAGGAGCTCGATCGGATGATTCGAGTCCCCGGATTTTAAAAATCCCATATATTTTCGTACCGCATTCTCTCCATCGGATCCCAGGATGTTTCCGGCAATAGCCGCCGCCGCGGAATATCCGGTCGCATATTTATATACGTAGAATGCATTGTAGAAATGAGGGATTCTTGCCCACTCATACGCAATTTCAGGATCCGAAACAATAGCGGATCCGTAATATTTTTCATTCAGATTTTTGTAGTAACCGCACATGGACTCTGCAGTGAGCACGCCGCCCGCGTCCACTTCTTCATGTGTCCACCGTTCAAATTCCGCAAACATCGTCTGCCTGAACAGCGTGCCTTTGAATCCGTCCAAATAATGATTAAGCAGCTCTTTTCGCATATCGGAATCCGCATTTTTGAGCAGATATTTTGCAAGGAGATTTTCGTTGACGGTGGAAGCCACCTCCGCGGTAAATATGGAGTGTCCGCCGTAGACATACGGCTGTGATGCGCGCGTGTAGTATGAGTGCATGGAGTGTCCCATTTCGTGCACGAGCGTAAACACATCTTTCAGCAGCCCCTTGTAATTTAAAAGTATGTAAGGATAGCTCGAATATGTCCCGAAACTGTATGCTCCGCTGGTTTTCCCCTTGTTTTCATACACATCGATCCAACGCTCGGAAACGGCTTTCCTCACATTTGCGATGTATTCATCTCCCATGACGGAAAGCGCCTCGCACATCATCTCCACGGCCTCATCATAGCTGATATACTTTTCTTTTTTTTCTGCAAGAGGCACGTAGATATCATACATATTCATCTCATCGAGATTCAGTATCTTTTTCCGCAATTTCACATATCTGTGCAGATTGTGCAGATTATCATGAACGGTGGATATCAGATTGTCATAAACCGAAAGAGGGACATTATCTGCAAACAACGAAGCTTCAATTGATGAAGGATAATTTCTGATTTTTGAAAGAACAGCATCCGTTTTTGTATCATATGAAAACATGGCGGCTATCGTGTTGATATTTGAAATGTAGGGTTCATACATTGCCTTAAAGGCGTTTTTTCTGACGTCGCGCGACGTACTTTCCATAAAAGTGGAATAATTTCCGTGCGTCAGTTCAGTCATATTCCCGTTTTCGTCTTCAATTTCCCGGAATTTAATATCCGCATTGTTAAAAAGAGTGAACGTATCCGATGACGCATGCGTAACGGCGGACATGAGACCCATTATTCGTTCTTCACCTTCACTTAAAATGTGAGCTTTCCTCCTGAGTGAATTTTTGAGTGAAAATTCATATGTCGCCAGCGCGGGGCATTCCGTAATATATGTATCAATTTGTTCTTCCGTAAGCAGCATGAGTTCCGGCGCGATGAATGATAATGAGGCTGACAGTTCCGATAACATGCCGATGCAGCGATCCGTCATCGCCTGATATGTGGTGTTCCGATTGTCTTCATCCCGCCGCATGCGTGCATATACGAATAGATTTTCAGCCAAAAGTCCTATTTCATCATCAAGCTCCAGCGCGTCGAGAAGATCCGCCGCACCGGTGGTCAGCCGACCTTTGTAGTTTTTCATTTTTTCAACAAGAGGTTGTAACTTTGAAAAATCAGCTTCCCACGCCGCATCACTTTCGTACATAGCCTCAAGGTTCCATTTAAAGGCTGTCGGAATTTCATTTCTTTCTTTCAGTTCGTCTTTTAACACAGCATCCATCTTCTGCTCCCCTTTCATTTGCAATTCGTCAGATCAAACAGTTTGTACTGCTCAATGCAATGCTCAACGCCTTTCGTTGAGCATATTATGGATGCAACCATTATATCACCTCCGCATTTACTTTAGTACGAATTTTCTTCTCTGTACAGTCATTTGCAACAACTTTTGTGGTCTCTTTAAGGTTCACACAAAAAAAGCATATAGCTAAATTTGACAACGAATGCGGACAAAAGCTATACTTGTTGAGTCTCGAACAATACTGTTTTCAAGTGTGACTTTGGTGTGATTCTCGATTAAAACATGTTATAATAGTTGCATTCATTATACACTCAACACCATGAATGTTGAGTAGTGCGGCGTTGCCGATATGAAGCAACTATTTGATCATGCTCAAGTCTGTTGTCATGATATAATACTACGTTGGAGGAATTCATTATGGATAATCGCAGCATAGGTTTTTTTGATTCGGGTTTGGGCGGCTTGACTTGTTTGATTCATTTCCTGAAAGTGTTGCCTAATGAGGGAATTGTGTATTTTGGAGATACGGCACGGACGCCATACGGTTCAAAATCAGTTGAGAATATTAAAACATTCTCATTTGAGATTGCGGAGTTTTTGGTAAAGCAGAAAAATGTAAAAATGCTTGTGATCGCTTGCAATACTGTAAGTTGCACGGCGATTGAATATCTCAGAGCTAAATTCCCGGATATTCCTATAATCGGGATCACCGCCCCTGCAGCGAACGGCATAGCGCGATCATCAACTGCAGGAAGCCGCATAGGTGTGATCGGGACAAATGCCACCATTGCAAGCGGCATGTACGAAAAGCTCTTATCGGATGCGAACCCCGATCTTGAAATTTTCTCAAAAGCGTGTTCGGCTTTGGTGCCGCTGATTGAAGAGGGGATTGGGGAGAGTCCTGTGATGCAGGGCGCTATAAGATATTATTTGGATTCACTCGTTATGAAAGATAAAATCTCCACACTCGTCCTGGGATGTACGCATTATCCGCTCATATCGGCGCAGATAAAAGCAATATATCCCGAACTCAATATTATTGATCCGTCCGAAATAATGGTTGGCAGTATAGTGGATGCGCTTGAGGGCAATGGCATCTTGGCGGATATTTCCCCTAAAGCCAAGAAATTCTACGCAAGCGATCTGTCGGACAATTTTGTCTATATGGTTAAAAATATTTTCAAAATGGAGCGGATGCAAAGCGTTCTTGACGAAGTGGAGTTTGAAAAAATCGACCTGTTGGATGTAGAGGTATAGTTTTATCGATTTTAGGAGGAAATTTTGAGGAGAAAATATGGGAAGCGAAGAGAAAAATTTGCATGACGAGCAGTCTCAAAATATGGAGAGCGGCGCACGGCGGGCAAGCATCGGGATGGTGGTAGTGGTGGTGATGCTGTTTTTAGCGATTATTGCAGTAACGGAAGTACTTGCCGCGCGTGTGGGCAATATGATCAGCAATGTGGCGCTTGCACTTTTTACCGCTGTTTTATTTATCATTTTTTATCGCCGCGAGATCAAAGCTTTTTTTGATCAGCGGTTCGGAAGCGGCGCCGAAGACGAGCTTCCGATGGAGAATTACGGAAATACGGAAGAATACTACAAAGAACATTACAGTGAATACCGTGACAATGCGGAAGATTAAAAACAAGGGGGATTTTAATGATTAAGGAATTAAGGGATGAAAAAAATATTTATTGTAAAAGCAGGTGCTGCCTGATGCGCAAATTGGCTCGCGGATTTACGGCATGCGTGCTCGCAGTATCACTGCTTGCGGCGAATTTTGCCGATATCGCGGCTGCAGAGCAGCTTCCGGGGTTCGGGCGTGTGGATATGACCGCGAGCAAACAGATTTTTGATAATGTGGAATATACCATGCAGATGGGAGTGCATTCCTCAGGTGCTAATCAAACGGCTTATTATGTAACGGCGGATTTGAAGAACGGGGCTGTGAAACCGCTCGTTTTTAACGGAACGGTAAGAAGCCTTTCTACTGTCGGACAGATAATAAAATATGCAGAGAATGCCGGATACAAGGTTTTGGCAGGGATTAATGCCGATATATATGACATGTCTACGGGGACGCCGAAAGGAACGGTAATTCATGACTACAACATAGTGACGTCGGGTTACGATCCCGCGCGCGTGCTCACATTCAATGACTCCGGTGATTTCAAGATGGCGCTTTCGACCCTGCATTTCGACATTTCATCAAAAATAGGATATATGAAGCAAATGCCCGATGAAGGAGAAACTCAAACCCCTCCGGCAGACATGAATGGCAGCGGACAGCCTGCCGCCGGGACTTATGTGGAAGAAGAATATACACAAGCGGCGCCTTTTTTTAATGTTCCTCATGGCGCTGCACGAGCTTTGCATATATTTAATGAGCATTACGGATCATCGACCATGACAAAAGAACCGTGTGTAGAGGTTGTCGTGGATTTCAATGCCGATTCGCAGCTCAGGGTCGGCAGACAAATTACGGGAAGAATCGTATCGGTAAATCCGAACACAAAAAATACTCCGATCGGTAAAGGACAAATAGTTCTTTCCACTCCTGTGGGCTCGCAGACATCCGCACGTCTTGCGCAGCTCATAGTAAACAGTCCGCTCACAATTGCGGTCAGCGAGAGTAACGGGCAGCTTGCCGGTGTTAAGGAGTGTGTGGGACTATATTATTCCATAATAGAAAACGGAGCGGTTGCAACCACGGGGACTTCGACAAATCCGCGAACCGCGCTCGGAGTCAAGTCGGACGGTTCGGTTGTTTTTCTTGCAGTCGACGGCAGACAGAGCAATCATTCCGCGGGCTTGACTTTGCCCGATTTGGCAAAATACATGCTGTCCATAGGCTGTGTGGAAGCGTACAATCTTGACGGCGGCGGTTCTACCACATTGTATGCGAGGATGCCGGGAAAAGACGGCGTTGCAACTCGCAGGAATTCGGTTTCCGAGGGGAATGAACGGCGTGTTGCGAATGCGTTTTTGCTTGTTTATACCGGTTCGGGCGGCTCCGCCACAGAGAAACTGCATATATATCCTGCAAACACATATGTCATGCCGGGAGCCGCAGCTCCTCTTCAAGTGTACGGAACTAACGGCAAATATGAAAAAACATCCGCTCCATCCTCTGTTTCCTTTTCCGTAAGCGACGGCGGGGGAAGTGTGGACTCGCGCGGAATATTCACCGCAGGCAGCAAGCCCGGGATATATACCGTGACGGCAACATCAGGCGGCGTCGGGGGACAGACTGTGGTTACGGTGTTGGATAAATTTACAATCAAACCGTCGGTCAGCAATATAAATATCGCACAGGGAAAAACCATAGACATCAATTTGTCCGTCAGCAGCGGCAGAGCTTCCGTCAAATCCGACGATTCTTTGTTTACATGGTCATGCGATAAAAATATAGGAGTCATTGACGGAAAGGGGAATTTTACCGCAGTTGCTTCGGCAAACGGAGGACAGCAGGGAAAAATCCGTGCAAATTACGGAGACAACGCAATTGAAATTCCGGTGAATGTGAGCGGGGATGCCGCTTCGGATCCGGCCGGCGGTACATTTTCGGATACCGCCGGACATTGGGCAGACAGCTATATCGCGGAATTGTCAAAAAACGGTATAATAAGCGGAATGGGGAACAATACTTTTCAACCCGAGGCGACACTCACAAGAGCTCAGTTTGTTACTTTGCTCGCAAAACTGTCGGGAGATGATCTTTCAGCCGCGTCGTCGGCAGGATTTTCCGATGTTTCGGACGCTGACTGGTTTAAGAATGCGGTAAACTGGGGATATTTAAGCGGAGTGGTAAAAGGTGTCAGTTCCACGCATTTCGCTCCAGACAACAAGATAACCCGAGAGCAGATGACCGTCATGTTATGTAATTATGCGGCATACAAGAAAAAATCAATACCGCAAATAGGTGCATCTCCTAAATTTGCGGATATGAATGCAGTCAGCCCGTGGGCTGCGGATTATGTGGTTACAGCCGCCGGCGGGGGTATAATAAACGGAATGCCGGACGGGAAATTCAACCCCGCAGGTTCGGCAACAAGAGCGCAGGCTGCAAAGGTTATATATCTGCTTAATAAGGCAATAATGTAAGCTGCGTGCCAGGAAGATTGCCGGGGAAGTTTGCAAAACGGGAAAGGTTAAAAAATATGATAAAAAGACTTACAACTGAATGCGGGATGCGTGTAATAATGGAAAAGAAGCCGCATATGCGGTCGGTGGGGATGTCGATTATGACCGCCACGGGCTCTGTAAATGAGGATGATTCGATTGCCGGAATTTCCCATGTCATAGAGCATATGATGTTTAAAGGGACGGGAAAGAGAACTGCAAAAAATATTGCCATGGATCTTGATATGATAGGCGCTTCAGCAAATGCATTCACATCGAAAGAAATGACTTGCTATCACGCGAAATCGATATCGGACAGAATCCCCGACCTTATCGATGTGCTGACCGACATAGTTACAAATTCCACTTTTGAAGAGGAAGAACTTGAAAGAGAGAAAAAAGTCATATATGAGGAGATGAACATGATTGAAGATTCTCCGGAAGATATCGGGCATGATATTATCACCGAACAGGTATTTAGGGGCAGTGCTTTTGAAAGTCCGATAATAGGCAGCCGGGAAAGTGTGGGAGGCGTTACAAGGGATTCATTGCTGGATTATATGGACAAACAATATTCCAAAGATTCCATGTTGATTGCGATCGCCGGAAATTTTGAAGAAGACGGCGTTATGGAGATGTTGAACGGCAGATTCCACAAATTCAGGGAAAGCAAAGTCGGCTTGACGGGTCTTGAGGAAGTGACTCTCCCCGAGCCGAGCTACAGCGTAAAAAAGAAGGATATAGAGCAGGCGCACATATTCCTTGCAATGCCTGCGGTTCCGGTTACGGATGAACTCCATATGCCGCTCAGGGTGGTAAACACCGTACTCGGAGGCTCTATGAGTTCACGTCTGTTTCAGCATATAAGGGAAGAAAAGGGGCTTGCATACACTGTGTACAGCTCGATGCAAAGCTACAGGAAAACGGGGATGCTGGAAATATATGCCGGAGTTTCAAATGATAAGATAGCGGAAACGTTAAACGGAATCATAAATGAACTGCACCTGTTGAAAAGATGCGGGATCAAAACTTCTGAAATAGATTCCGCAAAAACTCAGATAAAGAGCGCATATGCTTTCGGCAGCGAGAGCGCGGTGGGAAGAATGTTTTATATAGGCAAAAATGAGCTGATGCAGGGCAAGGTTATCTCAGAGAGCGAATTCATTGATCTTGTGGATTCTGTAAATCCTGAGGGAATTGAGCGAGCGATAGAATATATCACCGATATCGGGAAATATTCCGCCGTGGGCGTAATGGGCGATAAACACGATTTTAATTTTTCAGATGTAATTGCATGATATTGCTTTGAGGTGTAAAATTATGAGTAATGTTTTTCAACTGCCGATCAAGTTCAAAACTTTATCGGGCAGAGTGCCGGAATATCAGACAAAGGGCGCTGCCGGTATGGATTTGACCGCCATGCTTGACGCACCCGTTGTTTTATCTCCCGGCGAACGCGCCCTTGTTTCAACCGGAATTTTCATCGAGATACCGGTCGGATATGAGGCGCAAGTCAGGGCTCGCAGCGGGCTTGCGGTAAAAAACGGCATAGGTCTGGTAAACGGGGTCGGAACGATTGACAGCGACTATCGCGGAGAGATAAAAGTCCCTTTGATAAATTGGGGGGATGAAGATTTTACAATATGCGACGGAGATCGCATTGCTCAGTTGGTTGTTGCCAGATACGAACGCGTTGTTTGGGAAAATGCAGGTGAGGAGGAGCTTTCGTCCAGTGAGCGGGGCACCGGCGGATTCGGACATACCGGAGTCTAGCCGCAATATTTGTCGCCATGTAACGGATAAGGAGTTTTTTATGGGTAGAAGAAGTAAGGAATTGGTTTTTTTTGATCTTTTCAAGGAATTGTCCGAAAAAATTATTGATGCGGGCGGAGCATTTTATGATCTCATCCGCGATTACAGTGATGTTGAGAACAAAGTGGCTCGCATGAAGGAGATGGAGACGGAATGTGACATTCAAACCCATAAAATTCTGAGAGAACTTAACGGCTCGTTCATCACGCCGTTTGATAGAGAAGATATATATAAAATTGCAAAGGAAATGGATGAGATCGTGGACTGCCTGGAAGAAGTCTCCAATCGTTTTGTCGTTTTCGGCGTAACATCCATGAAGCCTGAAGCCATTGAGCTCACAGGGCTCATAATAGAAGCCATAAAAGAGCTTGATGTTCTCTTTGCAAATTTCCACAGATTCAAGGCGGACAAGGTGGTAATTGAACAGGTTATCGAGGTGAATCGCCTGGAAAACGAGGGAGATATAGTTTACAGGGAAGGACTTAAAACTCTTTTCAAAGACGAAAAAGACCCGATAGAACTTATAAAGTGGAAGCATCTTTTTGAGCAGCTTGAGGCAAGCCTTGATGCATGCGAAGATGTAGCCAATATCGTCGAAGGAGTAGTAATGAAATATGCTTAGCTCTATACTTATTTGCGTAATTGGTTTTGCTCTGCTTTTTGAGTTTATTAACGGATTTCATGATACGGCAAACGCGATAGCCACCTCAGTGTACACCCACGCGCTCAAACCTAAACAAGCGATAGCTCTGGCAACGGTTATGAATTTTACAGGGGCGCTCGTGAGTGAAAAGGTTGCGTTGACGATATCTCGAGGGCTTGTAAACACGGAGCTTGAATTGTATGTCATAATGGCGGCGCTGCTCGGCGCCATTACGTGGAATTTAGTAACGTGGTGGGCGGGGATTCCTAGCAGTTCCTCGCATGCCCTGATAGGGAGCCTGGTAGGAGCGACGCTGGTATACACGATGTCGCTTGACAATATTATATGGTCCGGAGTTTTGAAAAAGGTCATAATTCCGCTTTTCACCTCTCCTCTTATAGGTTTCCTCATGGGATATACGATAATGAATATCGTATTTCATATTTGCGCCAACTACAGTTTCGGCAAGGTAAGCAGAGTATTCCAGCGGCTGCAGATATTTTCCGCCGCTTTTGTGGCGTACTCGCACGGCAATAATGATGCGCAAAAAACTATGGGTATAATTACCATGGCTCTGGTGGGCTCGGGATTTTTAGCTCCGGCGGACGGAGTTCCCGTATGGGTAAAAGTTGCATGTGCTTTTACGATGGCTCTCGGAACATCTGTCGGCGGCTGGCGGATCATGCGGACAATGGGCAGGGGTGTGACCAGGCTTGAGCCGTCCAACGGATTTGTAGCGCAGACCGCCTCGGCTGCAGTAATAGAGTTGGCGTCGCTCGTGGGCGCTCCCGTCAGTACGACGCAGGTAATAACCACATCGATAATGGGAACCGGATTCGCCCGCAGGGCATCCGCGGTTAACTGGGGTGTGGGCAAGGATATAGTCGGCGCATGGTTTCTCACCCTTCCGGCGGCAATGGCGCTCGGCGCGGTGTTTGAATTTATTTTGAGATTTTTCTTTTAGGGCGGCGGATTTGATTTCAGAAATATATCTGTGAGGTAAAAAATGATTCTGTTGAGAGAGGATGCCCAGCGGCGGGAACTGGAATGTTTGTCCGAATATGCGACAAAATCGGCGCTGAGCAAGGGCAGAAAATTTAATGAAGAAGCCTGCAAATACAGAACCGACTTTCAGCGCGATCGGGATAGGATCGTGCATTCCAAGGCGTTTAGGCGCCTTATGCATAAAACGCAGGTTTTTATTTCACAAGAAAGAGATCACTACAGAACGCGCCTTACCCATACGGTTGAAGTGGCTCAAATTGCGAGAACCGTGTCAAATATCATGGGCATGAACAGCGATCTTGCGGAGGCAATAGCTCTCGGTCATGATTTGGGACATACTCCTTTCGGACATGCCGGAGAAAAAATCCTTAATGAAATTCACGACGGAGGATTTGAGCACAATGAACAGAGCGTGCGCGTGGTGGAAATTCTTGAAGGAAACAAGGGCCCCGACGGCAGAGGTTTGAATTTGACGTTTGAGGTGATAGACGGGATAAGAAATCACAGGGGAAGCGGCATGCCGTCAACTCCGGAAGGGAAAATAGTACAGATATGCGATAGAATTGCATATGTGAATCATGATATTGATGACGCGATACGGAGCGGGCTGCTGAATTTTTCGGATCTGCCCGAGGGCCCGATCGCGCTTTTGGGTGACGCACACGGAAAAAGGATAAATACATTGGTGGAAGATCTCGTCATGCACAGCATCGACGGGGATATCCGCCAGGGGGACGAGTGCCGGGAAGCCATGAATCTCCTCAGGAAATTTATGTTCGCGAACATTTACAACAGTGACGGAGTCAAATCAAGTGGCGGTCCCGAAGTGGATGAAATAATAAGCACATTATATTTTTACTATATGGAAAGATTTGATGACATCCCGGATCTATATGAGAACAGAGACTTTTTGAATCCGGAGGATAAAGCCACAATAGTCAAGGATCTTGTTGCAGGCATGACCGACAGATATGCCGAGCAGTGTTATGCCGATATATGCAGCGGGCGTGCATTGAGATAAGTAAAGGGATTTTGCCATGTCCGATTATTCAAAAAACAGCGTTGTGGATGAAATCAAGAGCAGATGCAATATTGTCGATGTGATAGGACAAGTGGTTTCTCTTAAAAAAGCGGGCAGCAACTTCAAAGGGCTGTGCCCTTTTCACGGAGAAAAAACCCCCTCATTTGTCGTATCCGAACGCAAGCAGATATTTACGTGCTTCGGTTGCGGAGCCTCGGGAGATGTGCTGACATTTGTGATGAAACACTATAATCTCGATTTTACACAGGCACTGGAAAAATTGGCAAGCGACTACAATATTGAATTGACAAATACATATGAAAAAAATATCGGGAAATCCGAACTCTACGAGATAAATAAAAAGGCGGCGCGGTTTTTCTTCAACGCGATAAAAGAAAGCAAAAATCCCGGATACGCGTATCTGGTTTCGCGAGGAATAAGTCCTGAAATGATCAAGCGTTTCGGGATAGGATATGCGGACGGCAGGTGGGATTCCTTTTCCGAGGCGTTCCTCGCGGATGGAGATAAATCGGCGGGCAGCAGCACAAATAGTGCGAATGACAAAAAAAAGAAAGAGCTGCGGGAAAAATTGATGCGTCTGGGATTGATCGACAGTTCAAAGGGCAAGGAATACGACAGATTCCGCAACAGAATTATTTTTCCGATTATAAATACGTCGGACAAGGTGATAGGGTTTGGCGGCAGGACGCTTGATAAGGATGGAATCCCAAAGTATTTAAATTCCCCCGAATCGTCAATTTACAGCAAAAAAAATAACCTTTACGGTTTAAATCTGGCAAAACAGGGTATAAGCAAACGCGATATGGCGGTGTTGGTAGAGGGTTACATAGATGTGATATCTCTGCACCAAAAAGGTATTGATTATGCGGTGGCGACTTTGGGGACCGCGCTTACGGAAAATCAGGCAAAACTTTTGAAAAGGTATACGAAAAATATAGTTTTTGCGTATGATATGGATGCTGCGGGCCGAGCTGCCACAATGCGTGGGATCGAGATACTGAGGAAGCAGGAGCTGAATATCAGGATAATAAAACTGCCGATCGGAATGGATCCGGATGATTATATAAAAAAATATGGCAGAGATGCTTTTGAGAAACGAATTGATGAAGCGCTGCCCGCGACGGAATATATGCTTGAACGTATCAAGTCCGGTTTGGATTTGAACAAGAATGAGGACAAATTTCGATATGCCGGGGAAGCGCTTAAGATACTTAGGGAGGTTTCCGCGGTCGAAGCGGAGATTTATTTGCAGGCGTTGTCAAATGATACCGGAGTTTCCATCGTTGCTCTGAAATCCGAATTGTATGATGATCAGCCGCAGGACGCGGCGGGCTATAATGGCACAGAGGATATGGTTGAAATAACGCAGCTCGAAAGGTATTTGCTTAAGCTGGCGATTCTCCAATCTCGCTTCGTGCCGGAAATCGCAAAATACAAGGATTTGTTTTCCGTTCAAATGCGGGATATTATGGACGGGATACTTTCGGTATACGAGGAAGGCGTTGATACGAATTCGGACAGACTGAAGAATATTTTGGGGCAGGCGGAATGGGAATTATATCTTGATGTTTTGGAAAATGTTCGCTTTACGGCTGCGGAAGAAGAAATATTTGAAGACTGCATAAAAAAATTGGAATTCATGAGGCTTGAGGCTGAAGAGCAAATCCTGATTGAGAAGTTATCTTTAGCGGATTCGGCGCTTGAAGACGGCGGGGGAGAGCTCGTACGTGATATGATGGAACGTTTGGTGGAATTGCAAAAACGTAAAAAACCATGGAGGTAGATATCAATTATGACAAAAGAAGTTAGTAATATCAAAAAAGAAGAGGCTATAAAAGAGCTGCTTAAAACTGCCAAAAAAAATAAAAAAGTCTCATATTATGAGATTTTTGATCATTTAAGCAGCTTGGATCTGGACAAAGATGAGATGGATGACATATTTGCTTCGCTTGCAACTAATGATATCAATTTGCTGCCGGAGACGGAACCCGACGACAACGATATTATCTCAATGGAGGATGATGCTCCCGCCTGTGCGACGGAGGATGAATTGGAAGATAAGGATGATGAGGATGTGAGCGATTCTTCCGACCTTGATGCGGC
Organism: Anaerovoracaceae bacterium; assembly: GCA_041844835.1. Classification (GTDB taxonomy): domain Bacteria; phylum Bacillota; class Clostridia; order Peptostreptococcales; family Anaerovoracaceae; genus CAUUCX01. Next base: position 16,427 of record JBGZBU010000027.1, on the reverse strand, counting down.
GGTCAAGGGAATCGCAGTTGATGATCCCGTCCGCATGTATCTTAAGGAGATCGGAACCGTGCCGCTGCTTGATGCCGATCAGGAAAAAGAACTCGCAAAACGTATTGAGGATGGAGATGAAGAGGCTAAGAAACAGTTATGTGAAGCGAATCTCAGGCTGGTTGTCAGCATTGCGAAAAAATATGTCGGCAGGGGAATGCTGTTTTTGGATCTGATTCAAGAGGGGAATTTGGGCTTGATAAAAGCGGTAGATAAATTCGACTGGAGAAAGAATTACAAATTTTCCACATACGCCACATGGTGGATCAGGCAGGCAATTACGCGTTCCATAGCGGATCAGGCAAGGACTATCAGAATTCCGGTGCATATGGTTGAGACGATAAATAAGCTCATCAGGGTTTCCAGACAGCTCCTGCAGGAGCACGGGCGTGAACCGCTTCCCGAAGAGATTGCGGTTGAAATGGACATCCCTGTGGAAAAAGTGCGTGAGATTATGAAAATTGCTCAGGAGCCCGTTTCTTTGGAGACACCTATCGGCGAGGAAGAAGACAGTCATCTCGGCGATTTTATCCCCGATGAAGATGTCCCCGCTCCTGCGGATGCCGCGGCGTTTTCCATGCTCAAGGAGCAGCTTGTTGAAGTGCTCGGGACGCTCTCGGAACGCGAGCAGATGGTGCTGAAAAGACGTTTCGGGCTGGAAGACGGCAGATCACGCACGCTTGAAGAAGTCGGCCAGGAGTTCAACGTTACTCGTGAGCGAATTCGCCAAATTGAGGCAAAGGCTTTAAGAAAATTGAGACAGCCTACGAGGAGCAAAAAACTGAAAGATTATTTGGAGTACTAGTGAGAGAGCGTTTGAGACTGATTGCGGAGGAAATAGTTAAGGGGGAATCCATGGCGGACATAGGGACTGACCATGGATTTTTGCCGATTTCTCTGCTCAATGAGGGAAAATGCAAGCGGGCGATAGCGACTGACATAAGCAGCGCTGCAGTAAAAAAAACCGAAGAATATGCCGCCGGGGCTTTGCTCATGGGCGAGCTTGATGTGCGATGCGGCAGCGGCCTAGAAACACTCATGCCCGGAGAAGTGGATGTCGTTGTTATTGCCGGGATGGGGGGAGTTTTGATAGCTCAGATATTGGGAAATGCCCCTCAAAAAACCGTATCTTTTAATCGTTTTATACTGCAGCCGCGCAAGGGAATCGGCAAACTCAGGACATGGCTTGTCAATAATGGATTTATTGTAGACAATGTTGTGATTATGAAGGAGGGACCGCATTTTTGTGAAATTATGACGGTTTTGCCGCCCGAGGGAATCGGTGATTTCGGGGAACGTATAGTAACGGGACAGCCCATAACCGGCGGCGGGATTACTTATGATTTCCCCATAGCCTTTGTGGATAACGGCAGCCCGATTATGAGAGAATATATACAGCGAAATTTGTGCAAGGAGCAGCTCGTTTTTGATAATCTGAAATTTGCTTCATCCGTTTCGCCCGAGAGGATTGACACCGCCCGGTTCAGGGTGGAATATATGAATAATTTGCTCCATATGTGGATGGAAAAGCATGGCGTATGATCTGTACGCGTTAGATTTTGCGCTGTAGTTGCGTTCGCTGCAGTTATCTTTGAAGTTGCGCTTATTAGCGATTAATTAGAGGTGGGATTATGAAAATGATGATGAAAGATTTAATTGCCGTTCTTGACGAAATTTCACCGGAATCGTCCGCGGAAGAGTGGGATAACGGCGGATTTTTGATAGGAGAAAGGGATAAAGAGATTTCAAAGATAATGATTGCTCTTGAGCCGTCCTTGGCGGTCATAGATGAAGCGGTTGAATCCGGTGCGGACCTTTTGATTGTTCATCATCCGCTTATTTTTTCGCCGTTATCATCAATAACGGATATGGAATTAAGCGGCAAAAAGATAATCAAGTTGGTGAAAAATTCCGTTGCGCTGTATGCGGCACATACATCATTTGATGTTGCAGACGGTGGAAATAATGATTACTTTATCCGACGCATGGGTTTGTCAAATGCAAAAAAAATCCAGGGAGTCGTCGGGAGCTTTGCGGAGCTTGAGAGTCCGCTAAGCCCGCAAGAAACCGCGATGCTGATATCCGAAAAACTGGACATCCCGCTAAATGAAATAAAAATTTCTTCGCCGGAAATTTCGGGAGGCAGCGGCGAGTATATGATAAAGAAAATAGCCGTCTGCACGGGCGCAGGTGCGGATATGGCGGCTGTTGCTGCGGATTGCGGCTGTGATTGCCTGATAACGGGTGATGTGCGCTATCATGCGGCAATGGATGCAGTCGAGCGGGGTTTTACAATAATAGATGCGGGACATTACGGAACCGAAAAGATTTTTTCCGAGAATATGCGGGAAAAGTTGTTGTCCGTTTTGCAGGATAATGGGTATAAAACAGATGACGGATCGGGGATGGAGATTGTAATAGCGGCGAATCAAATTTCTCCATTTTCATGTGTCATATAATTCTTGTAAATATTGTGTGAATATTTTGTGTATTTGTAAAAAACGCATATTATTTTTGCAGGGAAACATGGTAAAATATGCACATGTAATTTTGTATAGTGATTTTGGGCAAACCGGGCAATCGCGTGCTCGTGCATGAGGAAAGTCCGGGCTCCACAGGGTAAGGGTGCCGGATAACGTCCGGCGTAGGTAACTATAGGGAAAGTGCAACAGAAACATACCGCCGAAACGGATAATGCCGTGGCAAGGGTGAAATGGCGAGGTAAGAGCTCACCGGCAATGCGGAGACGTATTGGCCGTGTAAACCCCACCCGGAGCAAGACCAAGCAGGGCAAACAGTGCAGTACCCGCTGCCGCCCGTTAGGTGGGTCGCTTGAGCATAATAGTAATATTATGCCTAGATAGATGATTGCCTAAGACAGAACCCGGCTTACAGGTTTGCCCAAAATTCTATTTAATGACAAAGTGAGGATTACTAGCGGTGCGACTTGGTATTGATATTGGTTCGACAACAGTAAAATTCGTGTTGTTGGACGATGATGGCGATCAGTGTTATAGCGTCTATGAACGTCATATGTCAAATGTTTTTGATAAAGTTTCAGAACTGCTCAGACGTCTTTATGATCAATTCGGCGACATATCGGTAAAGACCGTGATAACGGGATCGGGTGGGCTTGCAATAGCGGAAGTCTTGGATGTTCCTTTCGAACAAGAGGTGATATCGTGCAGCGCCGCCGTAGAAGCACTTATACCGGAGACCGATGTAGCTATCGAGCTGGGCGGCGAAGATGCAAAAATCACATTTTATGATCAGTCGATAGAGCAGCGTATGAACGGAACCTGCGCGGGCGGGACCGGTGCTTTTATCGATCAAATGGCGATACTTTTGAATACCGATGCCGCAGGGTTGAATCGCGCAGCTGAGAATTGCAAAATAATTTATCCCATCGCGGCGCGCTGCGGAGTTTTTGCAAAAACCGATGTACAGCCGCTGCTAAATGAGGGGGCTGCTATTGAAGATATATCGGCTTCGATTTTTCAGGCTGTGGTTAACCAGACTATAAGCGGTTTGGCGTGCGGTCGCAGGATTGTCGGTAAGGTGGCATTTCTCGGCGGACCGCTTGCTTTCTTGCCTGAACTTAGAAAGCGTTTTATAGAAACATTGTCTCTTGCGGATGACGAGGTGATAATTCCTGATAATCCGCAGTATTTTGTGGCGTTGGGCGCTGCAATTCTGGCAGAAAAATATGCACATCTTAAATTAAAGGCTCTCGTGGAATCACTTGAAAATCTGGACGAAAGTGCGCTGAGCAAGGTGAAATATCTTGAACCTCTTTTCAAAGATGAATATGAATACGCCGAGTTTGCGGCGCAGCACGAAAAAGATAAGGTGAAAAGAAAGGCTTTGTCGTCAGCGGCAGGAGCCTGTTATCTCGGTATAGATGCGGGATCTACAACTACTAAAGCGGTACTGATAGATGATGACAACAATCTTTTATATGATTTTTACAAGAGTAACGAAGGCAAACCGATGGAAGCGGTCCTCGATATGCTTAACGAACTATATGCAAAACTCCCGTCCGATGCATATATAGCGGCTTCCGCAGCAACGGGTTATGGAGAAGCGCTCATAAAAGCCGCTTTTAAAGCGGATTTCGGAGTTATCGAGACGGTAGCGCATTACATCGCTGCTGAAGAATTCCTGCCGGGCGTAGAGTTCATACTTGATATCGGCGGGCAGGATATGAAATGCATGGAAGTAAAAGACAGCGTGATATACAATATCATGCTGAACGAAGCGTGTTCTTCCGGATGCGGTTCTTTTATTGAAACATATGCAAGGTCCGTAAACATGTCGGTTCCCGATTTTGCTCGGGAAGGATTGTTCGCAGAAAATCCGGTGGATCTGGGAACGCGATGTACGGTTTTCATGAACTCAAAAGTCAAGCAATCCCAAAAAGAGGGAGCTACTATAGGAGATATTTCCGCCGGACTGTCGTACTCGGTTATTAAGAACGCGCTGTACAAGGTGATTAAGCTCCGGGATGTGTCGCGCGCAGGTGAAAAAATCATCGTTCAGGGAGGCACGTTTTTGAATGATTCGATTTTGAGAAGCGCGGAAAAAATATTCGGTAAAACCATAGTAAGACCCGATATCGCCGGATTGATGGGAGCATACGGTTCAGCGCTCTATGCAAAAAATGAGCTTCGCCGAGAGGATCGTGAGATTTCAGGTGCCGATGAGCTCCTGAGCAAGTCTTCAATATTGTCATCCGATGATCTTGAAAATTTTTCCGTAAAAACCGCAAGTGCAAGATGCGGACTTTGTGAGAATAATTGTCTGCTTACCATAAATATCTTTAATGACGGACAGAAGCATGTAACAGGGAATCGCTGCGAGCGAGGAGCGGGAAAGCAGACTTCGGAAAGCGACGTCCCAAATCTTTATGATTACAAATTCAAGCGGCTGTTCAACTATACTTCGCTTGACGTCGGCGAAGCCGTGCGGGGCAGCATCGGCATTCCCCGCGTTCTCAATATGTATGAAAACTATCCGTTCTGGCACACGTTTTTCACTGCACTGAAATTCCGCGTGGTGCTCTCGCCCGCATCAAATAAAAACATATACGCGCTCGGAATGGAGACCATATCTTCGGATACGGCGTGCTATCCCGCGAAACTGGTGCACGGCCATATAGAATGGCTTGTGAGAGAGGGTGAGAAACTCATATTTTACCCATGTGTGAATTACGAGCTGCTTGAAGACCAGAATGCGCAAAACCATTACAACTGCCCGATTGTTGCCACGTACCCTGAAGTTGTTGCAAATAATATGAGGGAGCTTTTCGACGAGAAAAAAGTTGAATTTCTGAATCCTTTCCTGCCGTATGATAATGACGACAGACTCGTGGAAGAATTGACAAGGCATATAGGGGGATATTTTTCCATCGGCGCCGATGAAATCGCTGCGGCGGTATCCGAGGCAAGGCGAGAGGATGAGAGATTTAAAGCGGATATCAGGCGTTCGGGCGAGCAGGTGCTCGACTATCTTGCCGCTACCGGCAAAAAAGGAATAATCCTTGCCGGCAGACCGTATCACATAGACCCGGAAATCAATCACGGAATAGATAAGGTCATAGAGAGTTTTGACATAGCGGTATTGACAGAGGACAGCGTGGCTCATCTCACATCCGTGCAAAGGCCGATTCGGGTTCTTGATCAATGGGCGTATCATTCGCGCCTGTACAGAGCGGCAAATTTTGCGTGTACCCGCGCCGACATTGAATTGGTTCAGCTCAATTCATTCGGATGCGGACTTGACGCCGTCACTACTGATCAGGTTGATGAGATAATGCGGGCATGCAATAAAATTTACACATTGATCAAAATAGATGAAGGCAGCAATCTGGGAGCGGCGCGTATAAGAATACGTTCTCTTAATGCCGCAATGGAGGCTAGAGCTCAAAAAAATGTGAAGCCTGTCGCATCCGCCGCGGGATTTGAGCGTAAAATATTTACAAAAGAGATGCGCAAAGGCTATACGCTGCTTATGCCTCAGATGTCGCCGATACATTTTGATTTTATTGAGACCGCTTTGCGAAATGCCGGATATAATGCGGTGTTGCTTCCGCCCGTAAACAAGGACGCCGTAGAAGAGGGACTGCGATATATAAATAATGATGCGTGCTATCCGACTATTGTGGCTCTGGGGCAGATAATCTCAGCGCTGAAATCAGGCGAGTACGATCTGGAAAGGACAGCGATTTTCATGACGCAGACGGGCGGCGGATGTCGTGCGAGCAACTATATTCCGATGCTTAGAAAAGCGTTAAAGGATCTCGGCATGGAACAGATTCCGGTCGTTTCGATCAATGCAGCCAGACTTGAGAGCAATCCGGGCTTCAATCTCTTTGACGTCAAAATGGGCAAGCGGATATTGATGGCGCTTGTGTACGGAGATACTCTGATGAGATTGCTGTTTGCGACAAGACCCTATGAAGTCGAGCAGGGCTCGGCGGAGTCTCTTGCCGATCGTTGGAGCGAACATATACATGAGAATATACGAAACGGCAGGATGAGGTCGTTCAAAAAGAATTTGGCGGCAATGGTTCACGATTTTGACGAATTGCCGCTTGAGAATGTCGAAAAGCCTCGCGTGGGGGTGGTCGGCGAGATATTGGTAAAATATCATCCGATCGCAAACAACGATATAGTCGGCATAATTGAAAAAGAGGGCGGCGAAGCCGTTGTGCTTGATCTTATGGACTTTTTCCTGTACGGCATGTACAGCAAGCGATTCAACTATGAATATTTGGCGGGCAGCAAGAGAGAAATGGTGCTCAATTCCTTTGCGATAAGAGTTGTTGAATTTTTTAGGAAATATGCGAGGATCCCTCTTGAAAAAAGCAGGCGCTTCCGTCAGCCGGCGTTTATCGAAGAAACCGCCAAACGCGCGCAGGAAATTGTATCTCTCGGCAACCAGTACGGAGAGGGGTGGCTGCTCACAGGAGAAATGATGGAGCTCATTGATGAGGGAGTTGAAAATATCGTCTGCTTGCAGCCGTTCGCGTGTTTGCCGAATCATATAACGGGAAAAGGCATGATGAAAGCCGTGCGCAGGCGGAATCCTTATGCAAATATCGCTGCAATTGATTATGACCCCGGCGCCAGCGATGTAAATCAGCTGAACAGAATTAAATTGATGATGGCGACGGCATATAAAAATCTGCTGGAAAAGGAAAAGAACGGGCACTGAGCGTCAAAAGCATTATGTATACCTTGTGAATTCTTGAAATTCATCGATAAAGGTATTATAATCTAGAAAAGCATTGGTGCCCTTTTGTGGTGCGTACGGTGCAGGGGATTTTATATATTATGATTTGTTTTATTGAATAGGGGGTAGCTTTTGGGAAGACATGGTACTATAGCGGGGAGAAAGGCGGCGCAGGACTCTAAGCGTGCCGCGGTGTTTACAAAATATGCGAGGGCGATTACGGTAGCGGCAAAGGGCGGCGGCGATCCTGAATATAATGCGGCGCTGAAGGTCGCTATTGATAAGGCGAAATCGATAAATATGCCCAATGACAATATCAACAGAGCTATTAAGAAGGGAACGGGTGAGCTTGCGGGCGAGTCTTACGATGAACTCATTTTTGAAGGATACGGTCCCGAGGGCGTGGCAATTATCGTAGAGGCCCTTACGGATAATAAAAACAGGACGACATCCGCTGTAAAATCGACATTTGATAAATATGGCGGAAACATGGGGACGCCCGGGTGCGTATCGTATATGTTTGCGAGAGGCGGCATTATTCTCATAGAAAAGACGGATGATGTGGGTGAGGATTCACTTATGGAAGCTGCGCTTGAAGCCGGCATGGAGGATATGTTGGTTCATGAGGATCATTTTGAGATAAGGACGGCTCTTGAGGATTATCATGCGGTTCACGAGGCGTTGTCGGGATTGTACGAACTTGCCGAGTCCGAAGTGGCATATATTCCGTCAGTGCTTGCGGCGCCGAAAGCTGAAGATTCCGTTAAGAATCTGCGCAAAATGATAGATGTGCTTGAAGATAATGATGATGTGCAAAATGTTTACACAAATTGCAGCATTGAGTTGTAACGGGTTGCATTAAAAAATAAGTGATGAAAATAAATCCTGAAACTCTCGTTGGAAGAATTTAAAAGAACCTACACTTTTTCGCAGGGAATTCGGGTTTCCTCAGCTTATGCAAAGCCGTGCCTGGCGGAATGCAGAGGCGGGAACAGAATACCCACCTATTTCAGATAGGGCGTCTTTTAATATTTCAACGGCTTCTTCGGGATTATTTTAAATCTACATTTCATTGTAGTTTTTTTATGTGAAATTATAAGTTGATTCTGAATTATTTTATCAGCTTATTTCTTGAAAGGCGGTATTTTAGTTATGGAAAATAATAATCCCGAGATTAAATATGCTTCTTCATTTAAGGAGCAGCTTACTGTAAGAGGGATTGTAATAGGGGCGATAGGTGCAATTATTCTTACATGTTCGTCAATGTTTGTGGCGCTTAAAATTTCTTCATTGCCGTGGCCTATAATGTTTGTTGCGCTGGTATCTATGTTTGCACTCAAAGGCATGGGAAAAACAAACATTAATGAAATCAATGTTGCGCATACTGCGATGTCCGCAGGCTCAATGGTTGCAGGAGGATTGGCTTTTACATTGCCGGGGATCTGGATGTTGAATCCGGATGCGGAGGTCAGCATTGTAAAGCTCATCGTTCTTACTCTTGGGGGCGTTATTCTGGGATTGATATTCACGGCGCTAATTCGCAAACATTTCGTCGTTACCGCGAAATTACCGTATCCGATGGGACAGGCGGCCGCGGAGACCTTGAAAATAGGAGATCAGGGCGGGAAAAAGGCGGGTTTGCTCTTCGGATCTTTGGGACTTGCTGCGGTGTTCACATTTTTAAGAGATTCGCTAAAACTTATCCCGGGGATGAAACTCATAGACGGAATGATGAAATTCGGTTCGGCGGGAGGAGTTTGGTTTTCTCCAATGCTTGTATCCGTGGGATATATCATAGGTCCCGTTTACATAGGAGTTTGGTTCATCGGGGCTGTGATCGGAGACTTCGGAGTGCTGATAGGCGGGCAAAAGTTTGCAGGTCTTGAAATGGGTGCCGCAATTGCGATAAAGCATTCGCTCGGCATAGGGCTCATGGTCGGAACAGGTATCGCAATTGTTATAAAGGAAATATTGCCGAGATCCAAAGCCATATTTGCACCTATGTTTCAAAAGAACACATTGGGTGATTCGATAGTGCCTCTCAGATGGGCGCCGTTTGCAATGGTGATCATTGCGGCCCTGTTTACCGTAATAGCCAAAATGCCCGTTACTGCGGCCATTGTTACAATCCTGGGAGTATGGCTGGCTACGGCGATGTCCTCGCAGTGCGTAGGACAAACGGGAATCAACCCGATGGAAATATTCGGCATCATCATTCTTCTTGCGGCAAAAGGTGTGAGCAGCGCAAGCGGCATGGAGGCGTTTTTTGTTGCGGCGGTAGTTGCCGTTGCCTGCGGACTTGTAGGGGATGTCATGAATGATTTCAAGGCGGGGTATGTATTGAAGACCGATCCCAGGGCACAATGGATTGCCGAGGCTGTCGGCGGTATCATAGGAGCTTTCGTTTCCGTAATCGTATTTGTTGTCATATTGAAAGCTTACGGACCTGCATCATTTGGCAGCGAAGAATTCCCTGCAGCGCAGGCGGCTGCGGTTGCGGCCATGGTCGGCGGAATATCGCATATGCCGGCATTTATAATCGGTCTTGTTGCCGCTGTCATACTGTATTTTCTGAAATTTCCGGTGATGACGCTCGGACTTGGCGTTTATCTGCCGTTTTTCCTTTCCGCTACCGCATTTATCGGCGGGCTGCTTAGATTCGTACTCGACCGGATTGTTCCCAATTTTGAAAGGGAAGGCAAAGGATCTGTAATCGCAGCAGGTGTGCTGGGCGGGGAGGCCGTTGTAGGCGTTATTATAGCGATAGTAATAGCGGTAAAGATAATAAGCGCCTAATTAGGTATCACATATCAACATATCAATAGGCTCACATGTTATAATAATTGCATAAATCTATACGCTCAACGACAGGCGTTGAGCATTGCGGCGTTGCCGATATGAAGCAACTATTTGATCATGCCGGAGTCTGTTGTCATGATATAATGTATGCGAGGTGCGTAATGAATGTTAAAAGTATCGACATTTTGGAAATTGAAGGAATAAAAATCGGCCATGCTCAGGATTTTGACGGAGGCACGGGGTGTACTGCAATTATTTGTCCCGCCGGTGCCGTTGCGGGCGCGGATGTCAGAGGCGGAGGGCCGGCATCCCGCGAAACCGAACTGCTTAAACCGGTGAATATGGTGCAGGAAATCCACTGTGTGATGCTGTCCGGCGGCAGCGCATATGGGCTGTCCGCGGGAGACGGAGCCATGCGCTTTTTGGAAGAGCGGGGCGTCGGTTTCGATGTCGGAGTAGGGCTGGTTCCGATAGTTTGCGGCGCTTCGCTTTTTGATCTTGTTGTGGGAGATCCGAAATCAAGACCTGACGCCGATATGGGATATGCCGCCTGCAGTAATGCGTATGCGGGCTTGCAGCTATCCGAGGGAAATGCCGGCGCGGGGACGGGAGCTTCCGTCGGGAAATTTCTCGGAACTGACAGGATGATGAAAGGCGGGATAGGTATATATTGCGCTCAGGTTGGTGATATAAAGTGCGGAGCAGTCGTTGCCGTAAATGCGCTAGGCGATGTTATTGACTATGACGGCGGCGAGAAAATTGCGGGCTTACTGAATGAAAATAAAGACGGATATTACAGCACTTGCGATGCAATGTATGAACAGATGCAGCATATAAAAAATGTTTTCACCGGGAATACTACAATCGGTTGTGTGGTGACAAATGCAAAGTTGAGTAAGGATCAGTGCAATAAATTGGCTTCGGTAAGTCATAACGGTTTCGCCAGAACTATTTCGCCTGTGCATACGTCCGCAGACGGAGATACAATTTTCGTAATGGCGACCGGGCAGAATGAAGTTGCTGCGGATTCTCTGGGAGTGCTTGCTACGGAGGTTGTCGGGAGAGCGATCAACAGGGCTGTAAGGACGGCGCGCCCGGCATACGGATTGCCGGCGGCCTGTGATTTTATTTAAGTCGCAAAATTATCTGCAGGGCATATGGCATATGACATATGCGACGATCGGGCTGACGTGGATTTTGCGCAGCTGATCATAGGAGATGGAATGAGTGATAATAAAAGAATAATAATAATAGACGGAAACAGCCTTGTTAACAGGGCGTATTATGCCATTCGCAATCCGATGATGACAAAGCACGGGGTGTATACTCACGCCGTGTACGGATTTATCAATATTTTAAATAAAATCATAAATGAATATGATCCGGCGTATATGCTCATAGCATTTGATATGAAAGCTCCGACATTTCGGCACAAACAGTATGAGGAATATAAGGCGGGGAGAAAAAAAATGCCGCCTGAACTTGCCATGCAGATCCCCATTCTTAAAGAAGTGTTGGACGCGATGAATATTTCACGGATGGAATTCGAGGGATATGAGGCGGACGATCTTATAGGCACTGTGGCAAAGCGCGCCGAATCGGAAAATCTGGAACCGCTTATTATAACCGGCGATAAAGACGAACTGCAGCTGGTAAGCGATGTCACCAAAGTAATGCTTACGCGAAAAGGGATATCGGATTTTGAAATGTTCGATGCTCAGACAATGCTGGAGAAATACGGATTTACTCCTAAGCAGTTTATCGATTACAAAGGACTGGTGGGTGACAGTTCGGACAATATACCCGGGATTCCGGGAGTTGGTGATAAATCGGGAACAAATCTTATCAAGGAATTCGGCAGTGTCGAGGAAGTTATTGCGCGCTCGGCTGAGATCAAAAGTCCCGCGCTCAGAGGCAAGGTCGAAGAATATGCGCAGCAGGCGCTCATGAGCAAGATGCTTGCTACGATCAATACATCCGTTCCGGTGGAATACGATATCGCAAGTTTCAAGCGTATAGAGCCCGATTATTCAAAGCTTGTGGAGATCTACACGCGTCTGGAGTTCAGGAGCCTTTTATCCAAGCTTGATATTCGGACGGAAGCGGCGGAATCGCACATTCCGACAGATAACGACCTGAATGGTGAGCTCGAAAGGATAAATGATTATGAGATCGGAACATTGGAAGAGATAGAAGCCCTGGAAGAAAAGATGAAGGAATATGTGCGGGTCAAAGGGGACGATGCACTGGCGATAATCAAGATATTCAGCGACTGCAATCATAGAAACTTGCCGTCTGTGGAGGCCGTCGCCCTTCTCTTTGATGACAATTATTACTATATAAATATCGCCCCGGCGAGTGTGAATGCTGAAAATACCGATGCGAAAATTGCGGCGGTTTGCCGGGTGTTGCTTTCCGGCGCAGGGCTTGCAGGGCATGCGTTGGGCAGAGATTATTATGTGCTGCTCGCACACGGCGCAAAAAACTTAAAGCGGAACAAGCGAGTGTTCCATACGGTATTTGACACCGAGGTTGCTCAGTATGTTAGCGATCCCGGTCGCAACAATTACAATCTGAAAACGTTGATGTATGAGTATTTCGGGGCGGAATTGGCAGAGGAGCATACCATCCTCAGCGGGGGAGAACAGCTAAACATCCTCGAGGACAATTCAAGCGCATATAGGGATTACGGCAAACGATATTGTGTGGCGGTCAAACTGCTTTCACAGCGCTTGCGTAGGGATCTTGCTGACAGCGGCTTGATTTCCGTGTGCGATGATATTGAATTTCCGTTGATAGAAGTGCTGGCATCCATGGAAAATATCGGATTTTCAGCTTCTACAGAAAAATTGAAACAAATCGGAGCGGAACTTGAAGATCGCATTACCGGCTTGAAAGAAGAGATATATAAGGAAGCGGGAGAGGAATTCAATATCAACTCCACAAAACAATTGTCGGTGATTTTGTTTGAAAATATGGGGCTGCCGCCATCCAAAAAAACAAAAACGGGTTATTCCACAGATATAGAAGTTTTGGAGGGGCTGAGAGGTGAACACAGAATAGTCGAACTCATACTGGACTACCGTTCCCTCTCAAAACTCAACAGTACATATGTTGCGGGATTGATTCCCGCGATAGCGCGCGACGGCAGGATACATGCTCATTTTAAACAGAGCGTTACGGCTACCGGCAGGATAAGCTGCATTGATCCGAATCTGCAGAATATTCCGGTTAAACAGGCGGAAGGCAGACGGATAAGAGGAGCTTTTTTCGCTGCCCGAGGCAAAAAACTGGTCAGTGCGGATTATTCGCAAATTGAGCTTAGAGTGCTGGCGCATATGTCGGGTGATGAGCGTCTGATTGAGGCGTTTAACTGCGGAGAGGACATTCACGCTTCTACTGCGGCTGCCGTTTTCGGCGTAGACAAGACGGGTGTTTCAAGAGAACAAAGAAGTGCTGCAAAAGCCGTGAATTTCGGCGTTATATATGGGATGAGCTCTTTCGGATTGTCCAAAGAGCTCGGGATTTCCGTGAAAAAGGCGGAGAATTATATAAATTCATATTTCGACAATCATGAGGGTGTGCGCAGTTATCTTGACGCATCAATTGATTTTGCGAGAGAAAACGGATATGTCGAGACGCTTTCCGGCAGACGGCGTTACATACCGGAGCTTGGTGCACGTCAGGTAAACGTCCGTAATTACGGCGAACGTTTGGCTATGAATACTCCGATTCAAGGAACGGCGGCAGATATAATAAAGCTTGCAATGAATGCCGTATATGACGGGCTGCTTGCGGCTGATATCGATGCAGAGCTCTTGCTGCAGATTCATGATGAACTCATAATAGAAGCGGCTGAGAGCGATGTAGAGGCGGTCGTCGAAATTTTGGAAAAAGTAATGGCTGGCGTTATGGATTTAAGCGTAGATCTGGTGACTGATTTGAACATAAGTGATAATTGGGAGGAATTAAAGTAGAAGTATGTTGGTGCTGGGACTTACGGGAGGAATAGGCAGCGGCAAATCCACGGTTTCAAAGATGCTCCTTGATAAAGGTGCCGTGATTTTGGATGCGGACGCATATGCCAGAGAGATAGTTCTCCCCGGTTCTGCAGTACTAAAAGAGCTGACTGCAGAATTTGGCGAGCATATTTTGGCATCTGACGGCACGCTTAATAGAAAGCGGCTCGCTCAGCTTGCTTTTCGGAATGACGAATCAAAAAACAGATTGGATGCTATAATGCACGGAGCCATAAAAAATATGTTCCGTGAACGCTTGATGGAGCTTGAATCTTCGGAGTTTGACGGTGTTGCCGTGATAGACGCTCCACTGCTTTATACTGCGGGACTGCATGAATTTTCGGATGTCGTTTGGGTTGTTACGCTCTCCGAAGAAGAGCGAATAAAGCGAGTAGTTTCAAGAGATAACATAGATATCCATGATGTCTTAAAGCGCATAGAGCTTCAAAAGAAGGAGGAAGAACTCCATAAGAATGCTGATCTGTTCATAGATAATTCCGGAAGCGTTGATGATCTTTCCGACCTTGTTGATGCGGAATGGCATAATCTCAGGCATAACGGTCGACACAAATCAAAAAGATCTGTACGTTTTTCAGCTACCGCTCTTGTTCTATTGATTATATTTTCATGTGCATACCTGTTATCGGGCTGCGATACTGCGAATTCATTTGATTTTTTTAAAAAAAATTCCGCGGAGACTAAAGAGATAAAATCAAAAGAAATTTTGATACCGTCAGCTAAAATAGACAGCCTGAATCCTATTCTGATAAACGAGGAGGATGAGTATTACATATCCAAATTGATTTACGGTAGTCTGTTCAGTTTGGATGAAACCATGCGGCCGGTGCCGGATATTGCGGAAGAAGTGCTCGGCTACGAAGATAATATTTTAGAGCTCAGACTCAGAAAAGGAATTCTTTGGCATGACGGCAGCGAACTTACAGCAAATGACGTTAAATACTCCGTGGCGCAGTATAAATCGGCTGCCGAAAGAGGAGCAGGAATTTTCGGGGAGCATGTGCATGGAATCAAGAAAGTGAGTTTGGATAAAAATGACCCATACAAAGTATATATTCACTATGAGAGGAAGCAGGATATGTCAAAATCGAAATTGACTTTTCCGATAGTGAAATACTCGGCGTCTGCCGGCGAAAAAAGCAAAAAAAAATCCACGTTCAGCCCGGTAGGAACGGGACCGTATAAGCTCTCGGAGTACAACGAGGGGCGCGACATACGTCTGGAGCCGAATGAGCGGTATTATGAACATGTTCCGGGTAATGTACTGATTTTTAAAATGCTGCCCGACAAGAATTATGCCGATAATTTGGTCAAAGCAAATGCAATATCGTGTTTTTTCAACATGACTACGCAAGATATAATTGCGATGGGTGATACGGAGCATAATTCTTTGCGTTTCCCGTCAAACCGAGTGGAATTTTTGGGCTTCAATTGCGAAAATGCCTTGCTTTCCGATAAAAAAATAAGGCATGCCATAGCATATGCCATTGATACGTCGGAACTGTGTGAAAGTGCATATTATTCGGCATCAAAGCCTACGGACGGACTCTTTTACCCGGGATTTTGGGGGATAGAAAATGAAGGGGACGGTTACGGTTATTCCAAGAAAAAATCGAACAAAGCTATTTCAAAGGCGGGTTTTGCTGAAATACACGGCATCCTTCAGGACAGCAATCAAAATCATCTGAAATTGGAACTCATCTATAATAGTGACAATCAATCTCGTGCGATAGCCGCGGCAATGATTGTGGAATGGCTGAAGGACGTGAAGATAGAATGTTCGGCAGTCCCTCTTTCGTATGCTGAATACATTTCACGCATTAATTCCGGCAAATACGATATGTATATAGGCGGAGCCGCCTTTGCGGATTATTATGATTTGAGACCGTTCTTAATGAGTGATCACAACAAGTTCAACTATAAAAATCACATGCTGGATAAGCGCCTTGGGAAGATGTACGGAGAAATAAATGATTATGAGTTCATAGGAAACTACAAGTTTGTAAAAAAACAGCTTCAGAAAGATTTGCCTTGTTATCCGCTCCTTTATAAAGAATACGAGATGATATATCCGGACAGTTTAATAGCTGAGCCGAATCCGCTTTTCAATAATCTGTACAAAGATTGCGCTGATTGGAAACACATATACAAAGTAAAAATTGATCCGGATGAAAAGAAAGCATCGTAAACAACTGAGAAGACATCGTAAACAACAAATTTCGGTCTAAACCTATTCGCACTTTCTTGCATACTCTTAATAAATTTATTTTTCATAAGAAAAAAACGGCTATTTTTAGCCGTTTTTAAGGGATCTGGTGC
>JBGZBU010000026.1:0-73128 GCA_041844835.1 Anaerovoracaceae bacterium | reverse complement strand
TCAAGGAGATACAAAAAGACCTTGATGACGGGATTGACCCTGTGGGAAAGAAAATGACCGTTTGCCAACTTTGTGAGAAGCACATACGAAATCATGCAAATGTAAGGTACGGTACAAAGCAAGGAAGAAAGCAGCTCATGAGAATACTTGAGGAAGATACGATCGGAGCATGCAGCATTGAGAATGTGAAAATGTCTGATGCAAAGGAATGGGCTTTACGAATGAAAGAAAAAGGCTATTCTTTTATCACGATCAGCAACCATAAGCGTTCTCTAAAGGCAGCTTTTTACACCGCTATTCAGGATGACTGCATCAGGAAAAATCCTTTTGACTTTCATATCAATACAGTCATTGAGGATGACACCGAACCGAAGATACCTCTTTCGCCCATGCAAGAAGAAAGCCTGCTTTCCTTTGTGAAAAGCGATAAGGTCTATTATAAGTATTATGACGAGCTTATCATTCTGCTTGGAACAGGGCTTCGTATCTCCGAGTTTTGCGGATTGACGGACAGAGATATTGATTTTGAGAATCTAACAATTAATGTGGATCATCAGCTTCAATACTTCGGGAAAAAGTCCTACCGCATTGAAACACCGAAAACGGATAACGGTATTCGCAAAATTCCAATGAGCGAATGCGTGCTTGAAGCCCTACAGAGAGTTATGCAAAACAGGAAAAGCAGTGATTTTACCGTTGACGGTTATACAGGCTTTCTCTTTCTCACAAGGAACGGAACCCCACAGGCTTGTACTAACTATAATGCGATGTTTCGTAAACTGGTAGAGAAATACAACAAAAGCCATGAGGAATCCTTGCCGGCGGTAACAACGCCCCATACCTTGCGGCATACATTCTGTACCAATATGGCAAATGCGGGAATGAATCCGAAAGCATTACAGTACCTTATGGGACACGCCAACATTACCATGCCCCTGAACTATTACGCACACGCTACATTCGACAGTGCACAGGCGGAATTTTTCAGACTGGCGGCTTAAAGGAAAAGAGATGTTTTACTACTTCTTTACTACCTTTCAAAGCAAAAACACAAGTGGATTTAAGAAAATATGTGAGTATCTCCCAATATACAAAATGCCGGAAATGCCTGAAAATGCAGGCTATACCGGCATATAAGAACTTTTGAAAAGATAGTTAAGAATCATATTAGAGTTTATAAAAAATAATATCAATGGACATATCGAGTGGGAATAAAGCGAAAAATCACAGAAATAGCTGAAAATAAGGCTTTTGAGCCTATTGAAATTAGCAACTGGGACAAAATTGGGTAAAGATTTCAAAAAGAATAAATCCCATAATAGCTCAAAGTGGCTTTACAAATGAATACAAAAAAGTTAGACTGTAGCTTAGTTGTTACGGTCTTTTTGCGTTTCGACAAAAGTGGACATTTCTTGTAAATGACATTTAGATAACAAGAAATTTAATGGTGGTTAATAAAACTATTGAGTGACACTATTTTGATACTAAAAAGGTGAAAATGCAAGCTGAAAAGGGAGTTGTTGAATTGAGCGAGTTTTACGAGTGATGCTTATTGATCAAAGGGCGATAAGGGAAGAGATAACAGAAAAACTCCCATCGTTTTGGTGGGAGGCTTTTTGTGGAAATAGTGTTTGAGAAATTTTCGTTTTCAGAGGGAAGAGGTGCGGACAATGATTAGGCTGAAATATGGCAATACGAATACATTCTTTCTTAAAGGGACAAACAGTGGTCTGCTATTCGATACGGACTACGCAGGAACTCGGGCAGATTTTTATAAGACGATAAAGCAGAATGGCATTGCTGTAAAAGATATAGAATATGTTTTGGCATCGCACTATCATCCAGACCACATGGGGCTTATAAGCGATCTAATGAAGCAGGGGGTGAAACTGCTTGTGGTGGATGTACAACAACATCTCATCCATTATTCGGATGATATTTTTACAAGGGACAAAATTCCTTGTTCTCCAATTGATGAAACGCTGGCGACTGTTATATCCAGTGAAAAAAGCAGAGAGTTCCTGTCGCACATAGGTATTAATGGTGAAATTATTCACACACCAAGTCATAGTGAAGACAGCATTTCTCTTGTTTTGGATGATGGCGATTGTTTTGTTGGGGATCTTGAACCATTAGAGTATCTTGAAGCCTATGAGGAGAATGCACATTTGAAAAGTGATTGGGAACGCATTCTATCCTTTGCCCCCAAGCGAGTATTCTATGCACATATGCCTGAAAAGAGACTGGACTGATAAATCCCAGTTTATCTAAATATTGATTACCCAAAAGCACATAACTTTAAGACTTAAAAATCTTTCAGCTATGCGCTTTTTCTTTGCTTATTTTATATCAGATGGAACTTTTGCTCCGATACCGCTTCTATAGAACTTTACATTGCTTTCCTCAAGAGGAACATACTTTTTTTTGAAATTCCTTGATAGTTAGATTTCCAATCTTGCGGGGCGTAGCTTTTATAAGGAGAAAGAGGAATAATATCTGTTTACAAAGATAATAAAATCTGAATTTTGCGTCATTCTATTGCAAAGACCGGGGAGGTAGAAAAAAATTTTGATGTAATCATTGACATTACATTTTAGCAGATCTAAAATGATAACAGGAGGGAAACACTATGCAAATATCAAGCAGATTTACGGTGGCCTTGCATATTTTCACCTGTGTAGATACATTCAAAGACGATCATAAAATAACAAGTGATTTTCTTGCAGGGAGTATAAATACAAATCCTGTTATCATTCGAAAAATTCTTACACAGTTAAAAAATGCAGGTCTGATTACAGTAGCAAGAGGAACAGGGGGAATAACACCTACAAGACCTTTGAAAGAAATAACCTTTTGTGACGTATATGAGGCTATAGAACCGGTGGAAAATGGAGATCTCTTCAATTTCCATAACAGTCCTAATCCAAATTGTCCTGTAGGGAGAAATATTCATGCCTTACTTGATGATAAATTAAGAGCCATACAACTTGCAATGGAAAATGAGATGAAAAAATATACGATAGATGATCTAAGAAGTGGAATGCAGGAGCTTTTGGCAAAGGAAATATGACGTTTAGACTCCGAGAAAATCGGGATCTTTTTTAGGAACGGCAATCATGAAAACGAGCGATTATTTAAAATATAGTCATCGAAATCCATACTGTTATAGTTGCGACTGCGGATAATGAAGGGATTCCGCTTACAGCCGCTATCCCTTACATAATTAATAATTAAATAAAATAAAATCATCTAGACTGAGGGTACTGTTTAATAGTCTGTCCTGTGAATTCAGTGTAAAGAAGGTAAAAAAAATGGAGAAAGATAGAACTCAAGAAGAAAGATTGAATTACCTTTTAGAAGAATTAAAGGCTGATTCTGATAGATATGAAAATATAGAAATCCCGGATGATATAAATGAAAAACAGAAGATTCTCCGATCTCTAATGAATATCCGTATGCCGAAGAAAATGTCCGATGAAGTTATAAAAGTGCAGGATGAATATTTATCTTATTGTGCTTTGGAAAAAGGCATTGTAAAACTATCGGATATCCCCGTAATGAGAGAAAATCTGTCTGTTTGGCAAGGTGACATAACAAGACTTGAAGTGGATGTAATCGTAAATGCAGCAAATTCACAGATGCTTGGATGTTTTATCCCTATGCACACCTGTATTGATAATCAAATTCATACTTTTGCCGGAATGCAGCTCAGGGAAGAATGTAATTGTCAGATGAATAGGCTAAAATCAAAGTACGGAAGTGATTATGAGCAACCTACGGCAGCTCCTATGCTGACAGATGCCTACAATCTTCCTGCAAAAAAAGTAATTCACATTGTCGGTCCGACAGTTAGTGATAAACTTACATCTGAATTGGAAAAAAGTTTGGCAGATTGCTATGTAAACACATTGGATATGTGCATAGAAAATGGGCTTAAGAGCGTGGCATTTTGTTGTATATCGACAGGTGTATTTCACTTTCCAAATGAAAGAGCGGCACAGATTGCTGTAGAAACAGTGGGGAAATGGGCTTTAAAACATCCTGATGCAATGGAAAGAGTTGTTTTTAATGTTTTTAAAGACAAGGATAAGAAATATTATGAAGAATTATTGCGATGAAAGAGATGGTTACAGAGAAACAATTCAGCAGGGGTTAATTGGGGTGCGCAGTTTTTACAGGGGTATGTCTTCCGAAAATACTGCAAAAGCAGAACAAATCAAAAAATTAAAAAACGAAATTCAAAACGCCGAAGCTGTCGTAATAGGTGCCGGTGCAGGATTATCCACATCTGCCGGTTTGACTTATAGTGGGGAAAGATTTGAAAAGTATTTCTTCGATTTTGCAGAAAAATACGGAATAAAAGATATGTACTCAGGCGGATTTTATCCGTTCCCAAGTAATGAAATAAGCTGGGCATGGTGGGCAAGGCACATCTACTTTAACAGATATATCGAACCACCTAAGCCGATCTATAGAAACTTGCTTTCTCTTCTAAAAGATAAGAATTACTTTGTGATTACGACAAATGTTGACCATCAATTCCAAAGAGCGGGTTTTTGCAAAGCTAAATTATTCTATACGCAAGGTGATTACGGTCTGTTTCAAAGTGTTAATCCTAAAATTCAAAAGACCTATGATAACGCGCAGTGGGTTATGAAAGCGATGGAAGCTCAAGGATTTGTTCAAGATGCGGACGGAATCTTTGCTGTGCCGGATAATAGAAACTTATCTATGGAAATTCCAACAAATTTAATTCCTAAATGCCCTGATGATAATTCAGATGTAACAATGAATCTTCGTGCAGATGATTCCTTTGTGGAGGATGAAGGCTGGCATAGAGCATCTGAATCCTATTATGAATTTCTTCAAACAAATAAAGACAAGCATATTTTGTTTTTGGAATTAGGCATTGGCGCAAATACGCCGGTCATTGTGAAATATCCTTTTTGGCGGATGACAATGAACAATGAAAAAGCGGTATATGCGTGTATCAACTATGGAGAAGCATTTTGCCCGGAAGAAATTAAAGACAGAAGTATTTGTATAGACGATGATATCGGAAAGGTATTGGATGAAATAATGGGTGAATTGGATAAAAAAATAAAATGATATTGATCGGATAAACAGAAATATAACGGATAATAAGGCTAAACCCGATAATAAAAACATTGATTTTGTGCCATTTATATAAAACGATATCAATTGACATATCAAGTTTGAACAACAGCTGGACAAGAGGGGATAAGATATATGAACTGTTTAGAAATTCTCCCATTATTTTGTCGGGAGGCTTTTGGGGAAATATCGGTTGGGGAACTAGAATCTGAGGTATAGCAGTATGATTGCAACCGTAGGTTGCCAAATATCAAGGTGTGGTTGGTAGAAACAAGACGCCCTTCAATGTAAAATCTAAAAGAAAGGTGGTGTTTATATGAATATTGCAGATCGCATAAGAGAGCTTAGAAAAATCAAGGGTCTTTCTCAGGAGGAACTTGCCGAAAAATTGGGAGTTTCACGGCAAGCGATATCGAAATGGGAAAGTGAACAGAGTCTCCCCGATATTGATAAAATAATTTTGTTAAGCGATTATTTCGAGGTGTCAACCGATTACCTGTTAAAAGGGGTTGAGCCATTAACATCAATGGGCAAAAAAATGAAAAATCAAATTCTTTTAAGTTTTGCTATTGCATTTGCACTTCTATCAGGGATATTTGCGTTTTCAGCAAATAGATTTAGAGATATCGAAATTCTGATGATTTCTACTGCAGGAGCAGCAGTTGGAGCGGCTGTCGGAGCTGCTGTTTTCTCTATTTTGAAAGTCATAAAAAGGAGCGCCAAAACTGAATGATAATGAAATTCCAGCTTGTTGTGAGCAGTAAATTTTAGTTGCCGGGAGTGCAGAAACAGGTGAAGTCTTATTAAATTTGTACGAATACTGTGGGGTAGAAAAACAAAAATCCTCTAAACTATAAGTGAAAGGAGGCAATCACGATGAATATAATAAAGGGTATATCGTTACCGATATTGAGCGGGCGAAAAGTATGGGATTGGACATCCTTGTAGTTGAAAAAGCCGAATATGCCGTTGTGGAATTAAGGGGCAGTGTTCCGGAGTGCATTCATAATGGTTGGAAGTACGCGATGGAAGTATTCTTCCCGGCACATGGCTACGTTCATTCAGGAAACCCGGATTTTGAATATTACTATGAAGGGGATATGCATAGCAAAGACTACAAAAGCATTTTACCAAAGTCAACTTGATTTTAATTGAATCAAAATTTGAAGACAGGTTGCCAAACGAGGATGTTCTCATCATAGATAATCATAGATGCATTATAAAGATGTGATTTACGCGCATGTCAATGCGTTTGGTTCGGTGATAAGCTCATGTGAATTTGAGGTTTGAGAACCTTGTAAATCAAGAATATGTTAAAACGTCTCGCGGGTCGTACTCTACAGCGCATCTGTTTGAGAACCTTGTAAATCTAAAACCCAATTGTCGGTATAATCGCATGATGATCTGTTTGAGAACCTTGTAGCTCAAGAATATGTTAAGACGTATAAAGAAATGGAGTAAAGATAAAGCGAGAAACGCCGAAGAGGCATTGATAGAGATTTCTGTGTGGGAGGAAGGATTCCATGGGTAATGAATTGATTTTACTTGAGTAAATTGTCGAACACATTATCGAAAATATGGACGAAATCAAGGCCGGTAGACGTGATGGCGAGCAAACTTTGGCGAACTATTGGCATACGCTTAATCTTTAAGCATAATTAAAAGCGTGATGGGCGAAAGGGATTGAGGTGAGGGAATCGAGGGAGTTGAATCATGCATTCCCCTGATTACACAACATTTCAAAGAGAGTGCAGTTTGAAAACCTTGTAAATTACCAATGTATTAAAAGCAGCGAGCTTGCGGCAAATCCGAAATGCCGCATTTATCGCGTATCGCGGACGGATATGGCGCAAGCAGCGCAAATCGCTAAAATTTCAATGTTATACCTTGTTACAGTTGTGTTACATTTAACAAATGGAATTGACTTTAATAGTGGGGCAAGGGTATAATTCATAAAAGATGGAGTAGATGCATCCGTTTTTGCATACTGCGCCATGTGAAATGTCAAATTATCTCGGAAGGGGGGATAATTTGCAACGCAAATCGGCCCCTTCGGAGATTGGTTTTTTTCAAAGGAGGAATTGAAATGAAAAAAATACTTTCACTAGTGTTGACTTTGGCACTTGTGCTTGGAAGTTTCTCCGTGGTATTTGCTGATACTACTCCTGCGGCTACAACAACTACGCCACAGGATACAGCAGTTGCCGGCGGAATGCTGACAGACATAGCTAAAAGTCCTAACAAAGAAGCCATCAACGTGGTGAACAACCTCGGAATCGTAACAGGATTCCCTGATGGTACGTTCAAGCCTGGCGAGAATGTAAACAGAGCACAGTTTGCTGCTATGATTACGAGAGCTCTCGGAACTCCTGAGAGTGCACTTGCCGGTGTTGCAAGCACATCATTCAAAGATATTGCAGGATATCAGTGGGCAGTGAAATACCTCGCTTTCTGCGAAGGTAAAAAGATCATGAACGGTTACGGTGACGGAACTGTTAGACCTGGAAACACAATTACACCTGCTGAGGCTGTTGCTATGACTCTCAGAGCGGTAGGTTATACTCCTAACTCCGCAGCTCTCGTTGGTTCGTGGCCTTCAAACTACATCACTCTTGGACAGGACCTCGGTCTTTACAAGGATGTAACTGCAGGCGCTCAGATCAACAGAGAAGCAGCTGCACAGGTTATCTACAACGCTCTTGGCGTTCAGAAAGTTCAGGTTAACAAAGAGGGAGCTACTACAGGACTTAACAGCCTTGATCACTCCACTACACCTGCAACACAGGTTCCTATTTCAATGCTTACTTCCGGTCTCGGATGCAAACCTCTCAAAGAGCAGATCATCGAAGGAACAGAGGAAGCATTGATCAACCTCAACCCGTTTGTTGGTGCACTTGCAAGCGGATATGTGAAAGACGACAAAATCGTTTCACTCAAACCTAAAACACAGTTCATCAGCGGTGAAGTCAGCGAAGTTAAGGCAGGAAAAATCACAGAGATCAAAGTTGATGACGTTGCTTACACTGTAAAAGACAACTATGGTGGAGTTACTCCTGTAGAGTTCAAAAACAGCGACAAGGTTGCAGGCGGTACTATCGTTCCTGTTAAGAAAATGAACCTGACTCTTGCTGCGGAAGTTTCCGGCAAAACTCTTACAAAGGTTCACTCCGTACTTAAATGGGATGTTACAAAACACCAGAAGGTTGGATCCAGCATTCAGAACGAGATCAAAAACAAGAAGCTTCTCGGTAAAGAATTCATTAAGGATAACAATCGTGAAATCGATACAAAATCGTTCGCACTCGAAGGTGTTGCATCTGTTGATAAGATCGCAGAAAACAACGTGGTTTACGTATATGCAAACGCTAAGAACAACATCAAGAGAGTTGTTGTAGGTACTGAAGTTGTCAAAGACGCAAAAATTGTAGGTTCAAAGGATGACAAGTTCAAGGTTGGCGACAAGATGTATGCTGAAGCTGATCCTAAAGATGCAAACTCTGCAGCTCTTAAGGTAGGCGAGACATATGATTTCTATCTTGACGGATTCGGCGACGTTTACTATGCAAAAGCAGTAAGCAAAGGCGCAAACAAATTCGGTGTGGTTCTCGGTGTACAGAATTCTGACGGTACTTTCACAGGTCAGGTTAGATATGTAAACGCTGAGGGCAAGAAAGTTGACTCCAAGTTCATAGAGAAAGCTCCGGATGTACAGTACAACGGTACCCTTCAGGGAACGCTCTTTGCGTACAGCATGAACAAAGACGGTGAGCTCAACTCAAGAGATAAAGATGTTACTCCTGTAACTTTGAGCAAGCCTGTTGAAAAGGGAGCAGCTTCTCTTTCAAATGCGGGTAACAGCTTGAAAGTAGCTTCGGACGTTGTTGTATTCGTTAAAGACGAAGCTGACAAATATCGCATCGGTAAGTTTGCAGATATCAACAAGACTGTAAGCAACCAGGACGTACTCGTTCTCAAGAACAATTCAAACGTAATTCTCGCTTTGGTTGTTGACAAAGCAGACTATGGCAAGAAGAGCGATAATGAAGCTTACGCAGTATTCAACTCCAAGGGTCAGGTTGCAGTAGGCGATGATGTTGTTACTCAGTACGAAGGTTTCAATTCCAAGGGTGACGCAATCACTGTTAAGATGACTGATGATTCCGGAAACAACATTGATAATACTGCTAAAGCTAAACTTGTTTGGAAGTTCTACTATGATTCCGACAAGAACATCACTAAGCCTGTTGAAGTAGCTGCAGATCCTGCAGATGTTGCAGTAGCTGCAGGTTCAAAAGTAGAAGGCAACTCCTACTATGACGGTGCTAAATGGTATGATCTTGCTGCCGACGGAAAAGTATTCAAGCTTGCTGAGAAGAAGTTTGAAGTATCCGATCTCGGAAGCATTGATCTCAGTGACACAAATATTAAGCTCTACATGTTTGACTGCGATAAAGATAAGGCCGGATTTGAAATCATCATCTACACTAAGGACGCTCTTGTATAAGATATCCTTGTGTGGACTGAATTAGAGCATATTTAGTTTAAGCATGAACTGCATATGCAGTCATAAGCGGACAGTGTTTTTACACTGTCCGCTTTTTTCGCTCTCTAAAGTTTGTCCTGCAAGCCGAATTTCAATGAAATTAACAAGCACACTTAAGCCGAGAGGCAGGTAAAAAATAAAAACAGAGTGTTCCTTGTGGACAGCGTACTTCGTCCTATAAGCAAAAAAGGGTTTTACCGACTCGTCGATAAAACCCTTTTAAAATCCATGGCGGAGGACATGGGACTCGAACCCACGGGGCTGTTACACCTTACTTGATTTCCAATCAAGCTCCTTAGCCGCTCGGTCAATCCTCCACAAATATAGAAAATGTCGCCGCCGAAATGCTCTACATTAAATATGCACAATCACCAGCAGCGATTAATATTATATACTAGAGACATGACACATGTCCAGCAAAATATGATTAGTCGGGCGGGAGAAATGACATTCTTAAAGAGAAAGTAAATTTTCTCTTTAAGAACCCTAAATTCAGCTCTCACAGACTTGTCAGGAGCACCCTTGGCAAGTTATAATTTTAACAAGAAGGCGACATATCATATCGTTTGTCACTTCTTAATCATCTCTATTATCTATTTTTTATTATTGCGTGCTCGTTGCCGTGTCATTTATTTGCTGTAATTTGGAGAATGATGTGCGCGGAATGTGTGGCGCGACCTTTATTTATGGCATTGTAGTCAGTGCTCAAATCATGAGAGGAGGAATGTTTTATGATTTTGGGGATGCCGGTGGTATCGGCGCTTGCTTATCTAAGCTGGCCTATAGTTTATACCACAATAGCAATCATAATGTACGTTATAATGGCTAAACATGATAAGATCACAGAAGAATATGATAAAGAATTTACAGGAGGGACGCAATCATGAGAATAGAAGTAATCGTACTGCTCATATATTTCGTCCTGATGATCGGTATGGGCGTGTACTGGAACAGAAAAGCACAAAAATCTGAGGATTTCCTGCTAGGCGGACGCCAGATGGGACCTCTCATCACAGCTCTTACGCTTCAAACTACGGCGATGAGCGGCTATATGTTCATGGGGGGACCTTCGCTGGCATATAACATCGGTTGGTTTGCAATTTTCTACGCGGTAGGTGATGCCGGAGGCGGAATAATCAATATCTCACTGATGGCGAGAAGGATGAGAAGGCTTTCACAGCTCCTCGACTCGATATCGCCTATTGAGTATATAGAAAAGCGTTACAACTCCGGAAAAGTAAAGGTAATAGCATCAATAGTATCAATTTTCGGATTGAGCGGATATGTGCTTGCACAGTTCCTCGCTTCCGGAAAAACGCTTGCTTTGCTCTTTAACTTTCCGTTCGCACCTGCACTTATCGCCGGCGTAACAGTTATTCTGATATACACATTTGTCGGCGGATATTTCGCTGTTGCGTGGATTGACGTAATTCAGGGCATGATCATGGTAACTTCCGTAATCGGAGTTTTGCTTTTGTCCGTGACAAAAGTGGGCGGCTTTACTGCATTGAACACAAAACTTGCGGAGATCGACCCTACATATCTGAGCGTTTGGGGAAAAGGGCTCATTTATGAAAACGGATACGGCGTAATCGCCGGCGCAGTTTTGATATACCTGATCGGATATATCGGACTTCCGCACGTTGTAATCAAACACATGGCGATGGAGGGCCCTGCCACTGCAAAGAAAACATTGCTTATTGCGACAATCTGGAATCAGTTATTCATTTTCTCCCCATACATTTTGGGGCTGTGCGGAATCATATTGCTGCCGAATATTGCCGATCCTGAGATGGTAATTCCGGAGCTTTCATTCCAGATGTTCCCTGGCGTAATTGCTGCAGTCATTTTGACGGCTATCATGTCGGCTATCATGTCGACAGTTGCGGCTCTTTTGCTTCTGGTGGGAACGATATTCTCCATCGATCTTTATAAGAGATGGCTCAGACCTGACGCTACCGACAGACAGGTTGTAATTGCTTCAAAGATTTCCATCATATGTGTAGGTATCGTGGGAATCATAATTTCGATTTTGCAGCCGCCGGGAATATTCAAACTCGTAATATTCTCATTCGGTGTAATGAGCTGCGCGTTGCTGCCTAGCTTCTTCTGTGCGATTTGGTGGAAAAAAGCGAATGCGACCGGTTCCGTGGCATCAATGGTTGCGGGCGGAGGTATCAATTTCATTTGGACCGCAATGAAGCTGGAAGAGCCTACCAAGATACATCCTTATTTTATAGGTGTGGCGCTCTCTTCAATATGCATGTTTATATTCAGCCATTTCGGGAAACCGACATCGCCTGAGATGTGTGAATTGGTTGATAAGGCGGCGGCAAAACATATATTTGCTTCCGCAAAATTGGAGGGTGCATCTTCCAAATATCTCGCAACGGAAGGAAATGCGGTTTCAAACTTCCTAAAGGATTCAGGATATCTTGAAAACAGGGGATTTGCATTGGCATAACACAGCGGGTGCAGTGCAATGGCGCGTATGCATAAAGGATATAGACATGAAGAAGATAGAAGTAATACCGAGTACGCACACGGAGGAAAATGCGGAGCAGATGCTCCTCAATCAGGACGGAACCATCTCCGTGGAAAAGATTGACAGTGTATATTATCCATACCATTACCTGCATTACAATCTGATATGGGAGGGTAAAAGACTTGGCAATCTCAACAAAACCGTACTTTGCTTAGTGGATATGGTGCATGGGAGACCTGCGGTTGCGGACGGGGAACCGATTGTCGAGACATTGGAAGCGGATGATGAAATCATAATGCAATCCAAGCTTACAACTGATGAGGTGGACAGCATCGGGCATGATTTCATATTGAAACTTCACGTTTCAAAGGCAAAGATGTTTCACACGCCTAAAATCGAGATCCCTCACAGAAAAACCATATATAAAAAGTTCTTTGTGGTACATTGCACGAATGAGTACAACGAGGCTTTTCTGATATTGTTTGATACTATAGATGGCGGAATTACGGTTTTAGTGTAAATCGAGGTTAACTTATATCCTATAAAACGCAAAAGCTGCAGAGCGGGCCGGATTGAGGCTCGCTTTGCGGTTTTTTGTCCGGTTCAGCTTCGTATTTAGTTTTTTGCTTTTGTTCGCCTGAGGTTTGATTTGCATTTTTGTTCGAGCGGGAGGGCGGATTGATTTTGAAGCGAAAAGCGTGTGCAGACGATTCACTTGTTTTTTTTATTGACAAGCGGGTATAGAAGTGGTAAATTAAACTTGTTAGCACTCCTCAATGCCGAGTGCTAACAGAAACGGTAGGATTTTGAAAGGAGTGTTAGAATGAAATGTGGAATCAAGCCACTGGCAGATAAAGTGGTAATAAAAAGAGTGGAAGCGGAGGAAAAAACTCAAAGCGGGATCATCCTGACAGGCAATGCCAAGGAAGCGCCTATGGTAGCCGAGGTTATGGCAGTGGGTCCGGGAACTGCGGACGAAAAGATGGAAGTGAAAGTGGGAGATATGGTTATCTTTTCGGAATATGTAGGAACGGAAATCAAAAGAGACGGCACGGACTATTTGATACTTAGGCAGGCGGACATACTTGCAACGCTTGAATAAAAACGAGTGCATAAATA
This sequence comes from Anaerovoracaceae bacterium, assembly GCA_041844835.1. Taxonomy (GTDB): domain Bacteria; phylum Bacillota; class Clostridia; order Peptostreptococcales; family Anaerovoracaceae; genus CAUUCX01. Next base: position 59,866 of record JBGZBU010000026.1, on the reverse strand, counting down.
TGCAGTGATGCAAAACAAAGCGATGCAAAATAAAAAACAAAACATGACAAATACAAATAGAGAAACGCGGCAAATAAAAAAACGAAACAAAAAATAAAATACAGCGGAATAAAATCAGGTAAATCAGTAAATTATAAATCAAAATTAACATAGGGGGAAACTGAAATGGCTAAAGAACTATTTTACGGCGAAGATGCCAGAAGAAAGCTGCAGGCCGGTGTAGATCACTTGGCGGATACCGTCAAAATTACGCTCGGACCTAAGGGGCGCAATGTAATACTCGACAGAAAATTCGGATCGCCGCTCATTACAAATGACGGTGTCACTATTGCAAGAGAAATTGAGCTTGAAGATCCCGTTGAAAACATGGGTGCTCAGCTTGTAAAAGAAGTGGCGACAAAAACAAATGACGTGGCGGGTGACGGAACCACTACGGCGACATTGCTCGCGCAGATCATCATCAAAGAAGGGTTTAAAAATGTTGCCGCCGGAGCGAATCCGATGGAGCTTAAAAAGGGAATCAACAAGGCGGTCGAAGTAGCGGTTGAGGAGATAAAAAATCTCGCAAAAACTGTCGAATCAAAAGAAAATATAGCTCAGACAGCTTCCGTTTCCGCTGCTGACGCTGAAATCGGTGCAATGATTGCGGATGCAATGGAAGAGGTCGGAAAAGATGGCGTAATCACGGTGGAAGAATCCAAATCGATCGGCACTTCTCTTGAAGTTGTTGAAGGAATGCAGTTTGATCGCGGATATCTGTCGGCGTACATGGTTACCGACACGGAAAAGATGGAAGCGGTTCTCGAAAATCCTTATATACTGCTCACCGATAAGAAGATTTCCAATATTCAGGAGATCCTTCCGCTGCTTGAGCAGGTGGTGCAGGCAAACGGAAAGCTTTTAATTATTGCCGAGGATGTTGACGGTGAAGCGCTTGCGACCCTTGTCGTTAATAAACTCAGAGGAACATTCGACTGCGTTGCAATCAAGGCACCGGGATTCGGTGAGAGAAGAAAAGCGATGATGGATGATCTTGCTATTCTGACAGGCGGTCAGGTAATTTCGGAGAGTTTGGGATATGACCTCAAAGAGGCGAACATTGATCTGCTCGGCAGAGCGGCTTCTGCAAAAATCAATAAGGAAAATACGGTGCTCGTAGGCGGAGCCGGAGACAAATCCGCTATCGAGGACAGAGTTAAACAGCTCAGAGCACAGGCGGCTGAAACGAATTCTGAGTTTGACAGAGAAAAGACGCTCGAAAGAATCGCAAAACTTACAGGCGGAGTGGCCGTAATCAAAGTGGGCGCGGCTACCGAAACGGAGCTCAAAGAGAAAAAACTCAGAATGGAAGATGCGCTGAATGCTACAAAAGCGGCAGTTGAGGAAGGTATCGTCGCGGGCGGCGGTGTAGCGCTTGCAAACACTATTCCGGCTGTTGAAAAATTGATTGAGACTCTCTCTGGAGATGAAAAAACGGGCGCTGTAATCATAAAGAGAGCGCTGGAGGAGCCGGTAAGACAGATCGCGGAAAATGCGGGCTATGAGGGTTCCGTTGTAGTAGCGGAAATCAAAAACAGCGATAAAGGGGTAGGATTCAACGCGGATATAGAAGAATATGTGGACATGATGAAATTCGGTATTGTGGATCCTGCGAAAGTGACCCGCTCGGCACTTCAGAATGCTGCCTCCGCATCAAGCATGTTGCTCACAACGGAGAGCTGCGTGTCCGATGTCCCTTCAGATGAGCCGGCTATGCCGCCGATGGGAGGCATGGGAGGCATGGGCGGTATGATGTAAGCTCTCTCAATGCTTCATCTGCAAGTCATATATCTGAAAATGCATGCCCTGCGGGAATCTTGCAATCCCGCGGGGTTTTAATTTTAGGATTGTTGATTATTGATAAACGTGCCGCGCGGATTATATTATGCTGGAGTCTGTTGTCATGATATAATGGTTGCATTGATTATACCCTCAACACCTCGGGTGTTGAGTAATGCGGCGTTGCCGATATGAGCTGGCTATTTGATCATGCCGGAGACTACCCGGCATGATAGAATTAAAAGGCATTAATATATAAAAACTAGGATATTCGGGTAAACATATATGAGGATGTTTGCCGGAGAATTTGTATCTGGTGCGGTGATATGTGCAATGATTTAAAAAAAATTGAAGTATTTGAAGTATATGAAGTGATTCGCGTAATGAACGGGAAAACGGTTTTCCCGGACGAGCACATATCCAGATTGGAGCGTTCGCTTGCCCATTACGCTGATTTTCAAATTGACAGATCGGCACTAATCACGGGTATAAAAAACGTGATTGCGCAGCGTACCAAATCTGCAGATACATATGGCGCCTTCAATTTCAATATAAGGATCGGCATAAATGAAAATGCCAAAGTGAGTATAATTGATGTTGACGGCGTGTATCCGACCAGGCTTCAAATGGAAAACGGCGTGTCACTCAAAACATATGAATTCAAGCGCAAAAATCCGAATGTCAAATATATGGATGTATCGCAGCGCGAAGAAATTTCAAAGATAAGAAAAAAAGCCGGGGCATTTCAGATGCTATATGTGCATGATCAAAAAATTTATGAATGTGAACGGGCGAATATTTTTTTTATAAAAAACGGTACCTGCGGGGCGTGTGCTGAGATTATAACTGCTCCGGACGAAGCGGTTCTTCTCGGCGTGACCCGTGAAAAAGTGCTTGAAGCGGCGGAACTGTGCGGAATAAATATATCAAAACGTTTCATAAGCATTGCGGAACTGGGGGAGATCAGCGCTGCGGCTGTCAGCGGTACCTCATTGAATCTTTTGCCTGTTAATCAAATAGATGATGTTGACTTTGATGTCAATGATGCCGCGCTTGCGAAATTGATAAAAGCGTTTTCGGACATCCTGGTCATCGGCACGAGATAATTGTGTATTGCAAATTGGCGATCAGTTAGCAGCATCAAGCAAGTTGAGTGCTGTCAGTCGGAAGTATCAAGCAAGTTGAGCGCTGTCAAAGTGAAACATTGGCGCATCCGAAGCATTGATGATGTCAATTGAATATGGCGCAGCTGAACATTGATGATTTCAAGCGGACATAGTGCAGGCGCGGCACGTGATGTCAATTAAATCGTGTATAGGAGGAGTATTGCCGTGTATATCGGTTATTTCAAAATCAGTGATTTTAATTCTTGAGCTGCCGGACAAATCGGACAAAACTAAGTGTAAGATAATGCCATGTAGAAGATAAGGATCTTTAGTAAGGATACGGGTGTTTAACGATGAAGGAATCTGCAATTTTTTTAATAAGGCACGGTCTCACGGAGGGGAATATCAAGGACTGGTACTACGGCAGCACGGATGTGCCGCTTATAGACGAGGCGTATGCGCAGCTTGATGAGTATGTATCGGATGGTATTTATCCGTCGGGAAATGATATAAGCTTTTACACTTCCGGAATGACGCGGGCAGTGCAGACATTGAAGCACATATGGGGAGATGTGGATTTTTGTGTCATCAAAGAATTTCGCGAATTTGATTTCGGCGATTACGAGTGTACGCCGAGCGATATCATAGTAAAAGATGAGGTATACAGAAACTGGCTTAAACCCGAGAATTCGGATATGCCTCTGCCCGGCGGCAGCGACAGCAGAAATTCTTTTGGATGCAGAGTGAATAAGGGGTTTAGAGATTTATTGAATGCGCATGCGGCAAAAGAGCTGCAATTGCGGCATCGGGAACAGGCGGCGCGCACATTGGCGGTTTGCCACGGAGGCGTGATCGGCAAAATAATGCAGATAATCTTTCCTGACGAATTCGATCACACATTTAAGCGAATGCCTGTCCCCGGGCGTGGATTTCACCTTCGCGTGTCCGAGGGCAATGTGATCGGATACGATTATATTTGACGGCAAACGTCACGCGATTCCAAACGCATGTATAAAAAGAGAATAAAACAAATAAAAAATAAACATGTATCAAACATGTGACGGGCATACAACAGAAAGCATATAACAGGGATACAACAGAAAAAGGGGGATGTTTAGAATAATGAAAAATAATTTGTATCTGCTCGGGCGTTTTCGCCCGTATTTCAAAAAATACAGAATGATTTTGATATTGGATTTGTTCTGCGCACTGCTCACGACCGGATCGGAGATGATACTACCCCTTATATTGAGATATCTTGCAAATTTGGGAATGCAAGGCATGGGCCTGCTCACCGTGGCGGCGATTGTAAAATGCTCACTGCTTTTCGCCATAATCAAGGCGGTAGACATAACGGCGGCATACTACATGGCAAACGTCGGGCATATCATGGGCGCAAAAATCGAGACCGATATGCGCAGCGATCTTTATCATCATTTGCAAACGCTGTCGGATGAATTTTACAATGAAAATAAGGTAGGGCAGATTATGTCCAGGCTCACGAACGATCTGTTTGATATTACCGAATTCGCGCACCATTGCCCGGAAGAGTATTTTATAGGGGCGGTTAAAATTGCAGTTTCGTTCGCCATCCTTTTCAATACGAGCCCCGTCATGACACTTGCAATTTACGTGACTATCCCTCTTATGATTTTCCTTGCAAGACGCTCAAGCAGGGGGATGAGGCGCGCTGCAAAGCAGCAGAGAGCGCAAATAGGCGAGCTGAATTCGAGAATAGAGGACAGCATTTCAGGGGTGCGCGTAGTCAGATCTTTTGCAAATGAAGATATAGAAATCGAAAGATTCGAGGAAGATAATTCAAAATTCCTTTCAATTAAGAAAATGTTTTATCGTTCTTTTGCGAGTTTTCTTACAGTGACCCGCATGTTTGACGGAATAATGTATCTCATAGTTATAGCTCTCGGAGGTGTGCTCATGCTTCGCGGAGAAATTTCTCCCGCGGATATGATAGTGTACATAATGTACGTCGGCAGTTTGCTTATGACGGTGAGACGGATAGTGGAGTTTACGGAGCAATTTCAGAGAGGGATTACCGGTATCGAAAGATTTGCGGAGATAATGGATGAAGAGCCTAAAATCAAAGATTCCCGGAATGCGTTTAATCTCAAGGATGTTAAAGGGGATATCGAGCTTGCGGATGTATCGTTCCGCTATGCGGATGACTCGGATTATGTCCTTGACGGTTTCAATTTGCATGTGCGCCCCGGCGAGAATGTGGCGATCGTAGGTCCCTCGGGTGAGGGGAAAACTACAATATGCAGTTTGATTCCGCGGTTTTGGGATGTGAACTCCGGAGCTGTTAAAATTGACGGAATGAATGTCAAGGATATAAGCCTGCATTCGCTTAGAAATAACATTGGAATAGTGCAGCAGGACGTGTATATGTTTTCAGGCAGCATACATGATAACATTTTATACGGGAAACCGGACGCATCCCGTGCTGATGTCGAGGAAGCGGCTCGTCTTGCGGGCGCATATGATTTCATCATGGCGCTTGAAAACGGCTTCGACACATATGTGGGCGAACGTGGAATGAAATTGTCGGGAGGGCAAAAACAGCGCATCTCAATAGCTCGTGTTTTCCTGAAAAATCCGCCGATACTCATACTGGATGAGGCAACGTCCGCGCTTGATAACAAGAGTGAAATCGTGGTGCAGGAGTCGCTTGAGGACCTTGCAAAGGGGCGTACAACGATAACGATAGCACACAGGCTGTCAACCGTTGTGAATGCAGATAGAATAATCGTTATGGCGGGCGGTGCAATAATAGAAGAAGGCACGCATGAAAACCTGCTGCAGCGCCGAGGATACTATTACAAGCTCTATAACAAGGTGGCGGACTGATAAACGACGGCTGATGAGGCGGCGGACTGGGTTGCATACTATCGAAAGTATGTGCTATACTCAATTTGGTTAGAAGTTGCTAGCTGTAAAGATGGCCATAACCACTACAGGAGGTGCATTATGAACCGTGCTTTGAAGTATCAGAACCAAATCTGGAAGTACGTATAAGGTGGCTGTTTATGATCTTTATGATTTTGCGTTGATGAATTATGACAGCCTTTTCACTGGAATTGTCAACAATTGGGCTTGGCTTTGCCAGCATACGAGTGTATTGCACAAAATCAATGTAAATATATCTTTTTCGGCTTAATGCATAGGATGTAAAAATGAAAAAGATAAATCTGCTTATGTATGCAACAATGTTGTTAATAATCGCTTCTCTTTTGGGAGCATGTGCTTTTAACGGAGTAAGAGGAGATGCTAAGACACAATTTGTAAGAGACTTCGAACTTGAAGTTGACAAAGGCAGCCTCGAGTTTGAAGAGTTATTTAATAATTATGCGGGATTTCCTTATGAGGGAATTGCCTTGTATAAAATAACTTTGGATAGCGAGTCTCAAAAAGAGCTCTTAAAGTGGAATAGTCTTCCCATCTCTGAAGATGTCGAGTTGTTTTTAGCAAGCATATCCGATTATGTTGAGCTTCCAGAGATACCCGACGGCTATTGGATGTTCGTTGATCGAAATCCAGAGACACAAAAATACACAAATGTTTCTATGTGTATATACGACACAGAAGAGGAAGTTGCGTATCTGATAACGATGGATAGTTAAACACGACCCAGTTGTGGATGATAGCTTAAAGGGAAAGCGTCAATAAATCAACAAAGGTACTTTATCAGCCCGCCGATACCTTCAGCGCTTCGTTCATTTCAATTTTGCGGATCTTGCGCAAATTGAGCAGATTTATCAAGAAATATACCGCGATACCGCACAAGCTGACCGCTGCATACCGCCACGGAGATATTTCAATCGGCATATAGCCGTCGAATTTTGACATTGCGGCGGTCGTTAAACGCGGCAGTATCAGCATCAGCACGGGGATGCTGATCGCCGAAATTACCACCAGAACTGCGCTTGATACGGTAATGTAGAATTTTCTGATTTCCGCGTTAGTATATCCGAATATCTTCAAATACGCTATTTGTCGTCTTGACCTTTCGAGAACAATTTTTGTAAGCACATAATAGATGACCATATAAATCGCCAGGGAAACTATCGTCATAATTACGGCAAATTCCTTAAGCAGTTTTATTAGTTGTTCCCCGACACCCTTGACAATATCTGCGGAAATGCTGCTCACTAAAATTTCATCGGGCAGATCCAGCTCCTTGTCGGACAATATCGAATTGTAAGACTCAGGGGGAATTCCAATCATCTCGTTCAGCTCTTCGCGCGCCATGAAAACGGCAAGCCCTGCGGAGTAGTCATTTATTCCGACCACTTTCAATTCGTATTTTTTATTTTTGATTTTATTGTCTACCGATATCGTATCGCCCACCTTTGCATGCAGGCGTTTTGAAGTTCCCTCGGAAATATATACTTCATTCCCCTTTAGCCCGTAGCTTGAGAAAAATCGGTTATCGTTCGTGATGCCGAAGATGTGCAGTCCCAGCTCCTTTTTAAGCGGTTTTTGCGAAGAAGAAAAGCGCGCATACGTAACCTTTTCAAATTCCGTCTCGGGAATTCCCTCTATCGGCGCGCGCAAGATATATTGATTTGTGTAATGCATCCGACTATCCAATACATCTACATAATTTTCAAGCATAGGCTGCATTGACGATCCGTACATCAGCATCATATTTCCGATCAAAACGCCGAGAAGCATCACGGCATATACGCTTATATTCCATCTGAACAAGCGCAGGCGAACGCGACTGGCAAATGAAAAGCCTCTCAGCTCCGATGCATTATTAGAAAATGAGTGCATCAGATTTTCACGCAGAAAATCAACTATCGGAAGTTTCAGGCGGCGGGCTAATGTCGCGTAATTGAGCAGGAATACGAGCAGCAGCGGCGTAAAAGTTGTTATCGCAAACGCCCTCGGATTAATCACCGTTATTCTCGGAAACAGACTGTAACTTTTGTAGTACATATCGAAATATATGTCGCTTATAACGACGTACGCAAGAATGTTTCCTATTACGCATGATGCAAGCGTTATCAGCAGCGGCAGTTTGATATAGTATCCTATAATTTCCTTTTTTGAGTAGCCCGTAGCCAGAAGCGTTCCTATAACTGCGGCCTCTTCCTCCACGGAAGATTTTGAAATGGCTGCAAAAATGAGAGCGATTATCAGCATCGCCAGAACCATAAGGATGCTCATCATAGGGACGTCACCGCCCATGTCGTCGGAAACGAGTGATATGCTCGGATTCAATTCGGCAATGCTCATTGAAGTGATAAGGGCGCCGCTGTTTGTCAGCGATGACGATAATTCCTTGAGATGATCATTTTTTGATGAAACGGAACCCTTGTCGGATGCGCGGGTGTAGGAGTATCTGTAAACGATTCTTCCGTCCGCTATTGCATTGAATTGCTCTTCGCTCACCAATCCCAGACAAAAATCCTGATTGTTCATCATGAAATCGCTGGGATTGCAGATTAATGCGGAATAATCGGGCAGCGCCGTTATTCCCACGATTTTAAATTTGTGCCCGCCTATTTTTACGGTATCCCCGAGCGCATATCCGTTATTTTTCGCATACAACCTTTCCAGCGCTATTTCCCCTTTGCTTTTCGCGAATCGCCCCTCAAAAAGCTCAGCTTTATTAATTGTTTCTCTGTTCTTAAAAATGCGAAAAATTTGCTTGTCTTTTTCAAATTCGCGATAGAACATTTTTTCATAATCGCAATCGTGACGCGCAAATTGTTCAAGCTGGTTTTGGGTAAGTTCGCTCGAGAATGTCAGCTGTCCGTCTTCCACATTGCCTCGCTCCCATGAATCGTGGAATACATGATCAACGGAACCTTGGGCAATGAAAAATGAAGAAATAAAACCGATCAGCAGGAATGTGATAAGAAATATGGAAGCATATCGTCCCTTGTTGCTCATGAGATCGCGCATATATCTTTTTTTCATAACATCACCACCTTAAATTGCGAGCTGAAGTTATGCTTGCATTACGAGGCCGCTCTATCAGTGTTCCATCGCGCATCATAAATGAACGATGCGACATTTTGCATATCTCCGAATTGTGTGTTGCAATAAGAAATGTCGTGCGGTACCGTTTGTTTATATCCTGTATTAATTCGAGTACATCAAGGGATGTCTCGTAGTCCAGCGAACCGGTCGGCTCGTCACATATGAGGAGGGACGGATTTTTTACCACGGCGCGCCCGATGCTGGTCCGTTGTTGCTGCCCGCCTGAGATCTGTGCCGGAAACTTGTTTTTATGGGCCTCCAAGCCCAGAGTCTTTAGCAGCTCATCAATATCAAGGGGATTCTTGCTAAGAAACGCGCCGATTTCGATATTTTCTTTAACGGTTAGATTTGGAATCAGATTGTAAAACTGAAAAACAAAACCGAGCTCATTTCTGCGATAGCGCCCGAGTTGGGCATCATTTAACTCCCCTATGGAGCATCCTGCAACAGAAAGTTCTCCTTTATCCATTTTGTCAATTCCGCCGATTATGTTGAGAAGCGTTGATTTCCCGGAACCTGACGGTCCCAGAAATGTACATATTTCTCCGGCTTCAATTTTGCAATTGACGCCCTTCAGTATTGAGTACTCCGTTTCCCCGATATGGTAGGATTTATGCAAATCAGAGATGTTTATAAACATTTGTACACTCCTTTCGCTTATAAAAAATCGCCTGCAAAAAACATGGAAGTGTGGATAGCATGCACATCGGTTAGTTATTGATAACCATTGCCCATATTATATCGCCGCCCACATCGTTTGTAAAGATTGATTCCATTTGAAAAAAGAATAAATTTATGGTATCATTTCAGCGCATGAACTGTGGAGATTTTCAATTGCTCCGATGTTCATTCCACCTGAAAATACGAAAAATATAGCTTCCCATTTTTCGGACTGTTTAGGCATATGATTTTTATTGCGCAGATGTGCGGATTTTACTTATGTTTTAATTTGTGAGGAGGTTTTGTGATGGGAATTTATAAATATGCGGGCACTTTTGCGGCGGGGCTGATATGCGGTGCGTTTGGAGACAAGGTTTTGTCAAATCCTATGCTCAGAAAGGCTGTAGTCAATGTTGCCGCGGCGGGATTGAGAGCAAAAGACGGCGTTATTTCAAAGACGGTTTCATTGCAGGAAAATGCGGAAGACATCTTGGCGGAAGCAAAGGCTCTAAATGCGGTAAAAGCCGAGATGAAAGCATCGGATGAAAGCGGCGCAGCAGTTGTTGAAGCCGCGTTGTAAATTGATGCTCTGTAAAATGAAAGAGACGGAAGAGGCCGTTTTATGAGATTTTTGATAAAACATGATATTGCGGGTCGCATGCGCATAGATACCATGAGAGGAAACATGCCTCTTGATGATGCCGATTTGCTTGAATTCTGGCTCGAAAAGCAGCCGGGTGTGACAAAAGTGAAAGTGCATGAGCGCACGGGATGTGCAATTATAAACTATACCGGATCGCGCGAAGAACTCATTTTCGCCCTATCCGGCTTTTCCTTTGCGGATAATGAGTACGCGGGAACGGATATATTCAGCACTCGCGGCGTCAATCGCGAATATTTCTGCAAATTGTTCAATCTGGTATTGAAAAGGATGATTTTTAAAACTTTTGTTCCTCGGCACATCGGAGATGCGGTTGTGCCTCTTCGCGTGTCAAAGCACGTGATCGCGGCGCTCGGGGAATTGATGCGTCGGAAAATTACGGTTACGCTTCTTGACGCAGTTTCGCTTACCTTGTCCGTAGCGCGCAAGGAATTCGACTCGGCGAGAAATGTCATGTTTCTGCTGGGCGTGGGAGAGATAATGGAAGAATGGACACGCAAGAAGTCCATCGGAGATCTCGCAAACAGGATGTCAATAGGCGTGGACAGGGCGTGGGCGCTGCGCGGTGACACATTTGAAAGCATTGCCTGCGATACCGTGAAGGCGGGAGATCTCATCAGAGTGCATGTGGGAAATATGATACCGTTTGACGGCATTATCGAATACGGTGACGTTATGGTGAATCAGGCGTCTCTTACGGGAGAATCCGTTCCCGTTGCAAAATCGGCAGGTGCGATGATATATGCGGGGACAGTCCTTGAAGAGGGGGATTGTGCGTTTCGTGTGACCGCAACGACGGGGGACAGTCGTTATGACAAAATAGTGAAAATGATCGAAGAATCCGAGAGTTTGAAATCTGAAATGGAGGAGAATGCGAGTATGCTCGCCGACAGATTGGTTCCGTATACATTGCTTGCGGGACTTGTGACGGGAGCGCTTACTCGCAATCCGAGCAAAGTGGCGGCACTCATGATGGTTGATTTTTCCTGCGCGCTGAAACTGGCTATGCCGCTTGCAGTTCTGGCAGCGATGCGTGAATCGAGTGACTACGGCATCACCGTCAAGGGCGGCAAGCATCTTGAATGCATGGCGAATGCCGGCACTCTCGTATTCGACAAAACCGGCACGCTCACGAAAGCGATGCCGAGGGTGCAAGACGTGACTCCTTTCGATAACAGCGATCCGATGGAAATGCTCAGAATCGCGGCTTGCCTTGAAGAGCATTTCCCTCACTCAATGGCGAATGCGGTGATCAAGGCGGCGGAAGAACGAGGGCTTGTTCATGATGAAATGCATGCAGGTGTGGAATATGTGGTGGCGCACGGGATATCCAGCCGTTTAAACGGCGAAAAGGCGATAATAGGCAGCTATCATTTCGTATTTGAAGATGAGGGTTCTGTCGTGCCCGCCGGGGATGAAGCTAAACTGGAAGAATTGAATAATTCTCTTTACTCGCAGCTCTACCTCGCAATATCCGGGAGGCTGAAAGCAGTCATTTCGATATCCGACCCACTGAGGGATGAGGCGGCGGACGTGATAGCGGCGCTTCGGGACAGCGGAATAGGAAAAATTGTAATGCTGACCGGGGATAATGAGGGAACGGCAAGGATAATAGCAAATCAGCTTGATATGGATGACTTCAAGGCGGGAATTTTACCTGATGAAAAAGCGGCGTATATTGAATCCGAACGCGGCGGTGGGCGTATCGTGGTAATGGTCGGCGACGGCATAAATGATTCGCCTGCGTTGTCGGCGGCGAATATGGGTATAGCCATCGGAGACGGTGCAATGATAGCAAGAGAAATTGCGGATGTGGTGATATCCGCAGAGGATTTATGGGAACTCGTCGTTCTGAAAAGAATCTCCGATGCGCTTATGCTGAGGACAAAGCGCAACTATCGCTTCATCATGGGATTCAACGGAAGTCTGATGCTTCTTGGAGCATTGGGACTGATAGCGCCGACTACTTCGGCGATGCTTCACAATGTGTCGACGCTGGGGATCAGCCTGAAGAGCATGACAAATCTGCTGTCCTGAAATTCATCCGGCTCGATTCACAAAGGCGACAATGCGCGCATGTGCCGTTATCGCTTCCGCTTTCATTTACGTTATGGCGGATGCCAAGGGGCGGGCGAATAATGAAGCTCGAAGGGTTGTAATTTTTTTGAAGTGTGATATAATCATTCGGCGTGGTTCTGTAGATATTTTGCGGCATCATGTCGAATTTATTAACTATCTCTGCGGCGATGATAAATGCGCCGCCGAACAGTCCGAGGAGGTGAAAAAATGATTAAATATGAAGCGATGATTTTGCTTGATCCGGCTCTTGAAGACTCCGCAAGGGATTCCGCAATCGAAACGATCAAAGGGATTATATCAGCTGACGGAGAAGTGGGCGATATCAACATCATGGGCGTGCAAAAGACGGCATATCCTATCAACAAGAAAAATGAAGCATTTTATTTTGTTGTTGAGTTCAAGGCAAGTCCCGAATTGCCGAAAGAGTTGGACAGAAGACTTAAAATTTCCGACAATGTAATGCGTCATCTTATCATCAATAAAGAAGAGAAATAGGAGGCGATTATGAACAATGTTGTTTTGATTGGCAGATTGACAAAGAAACCCGAAGTTCGGTATACGCAAGGGTCGGGTGATCAGCTTGCTGTTGCGGTATTCACTCTTGCAGTGGATCGTCCCGCAAGAGCGGGGAAGGAGAGACAGGCGGATTTTATCCGAATTACTGTGTTCGGCAGGCAGGCGGAAAATTGCGAGCGCTATCTCGATAAAGGAAGACAGGTTGCGGTTCAGGGAAGAATTCAGACCGGGAGCTATACCAATAAGGACGGGTCTACGGTATATACTACCGATGTGGTTGCCGAGCGGGTTGAGTTCCTTGGCAGCGGCGGCGCTCAGGGAGAGTCTCGCGGATATTCCGAGTCGGGATTCGGCGGCGCACAGTCGGGCGGCGATAGTCCGTCGGCGGATTTCGGTGATGACAGCGGATTCAAATCGATAATCGATGATGACGATTTGCCGTTCTAACTTGTTCTGATTCAATTTCAATATGAAAGGAGATTTCCATGGAGAGAAGATTTAATAATCCGGGAATGAGAAGAAAAAAAGTTTGCCAGTTTTGCGCGGATAAGACTGAGTCGATCGATTATAAAGACGTTGAAAAGCTTAGAAAATATATAACGGAGAGAGGCAAGATTCTTCCAAAGAGGGTTACGGGCACTTGCTCGATGCATCAGAGAGAAGTCGCAAGAGCTATCAAAAGAGCAAGAATTGTGGCGTTGCTTCCGTATACAGCCGAGTAAATATCGTAAATGTGGAGATTGCATGTGGAATGCATGAATTGCCGCAAATGCTTGAAATAAGCTTGATTTGACGCACGCCCAAGGCGTGCGTCTTGCATTGAAAAAACCCCAAAAACGTGATACAATTATTGGCAATATATAATATATGTGGTGTTTTGCTTGGAAATATTTGTGAGGAGCATATGACAGATATAAATGAAAAGAATATCGAACATATAGCGGTTGATGATATCCCGTTTCCGGTCTGCATAATTGACAAAACGGGCAGAATAGTAAAGGCAAGCAGACGAATAGACGATGTATTCATGTACTCGGATATAGAAGGTCTTGACATATTTGCACTGACGGGAATTCGCGTCATGCAGTTTGAGGCGGTATCAGAAAAGTTGCAGGTCAGGCGAAATAAAAAAACATTTGATTTAATTCCGGCAGGCATGGGAGATTACATCGCCATATATTTCAATGAAATAACCTACTATGACGGATTGGCTGAGGAAAATGACAGAAATAAGATAGTCATTGCCGTAGTCAATATCGATAATTACGATGAGTTGATAGCAAGCACGGCTGAGGAAAACAGGTCAATTATCATATCGGATATCGACAAGGAATTGCGTCAATGGGGCGCGAAATTCAATGCATCCGTTACGAAAACAAAGGCGAATCAGTATTTTATAGTTCTTAAAAATCACGAATATCAGCGGATGTACGACGGTAAGTTCGCAATATTTGAGGATGTAAGAGAGATTCAAACCGAGGCGGATTTCCCGGTGACGTTGAGCATAGGATTCGGACTCGACGGAAAAAATCTTGCGGTTACGGATCAGTATGCGATGGCTGCAGTTGATCTGGCACTGGCTCGCGGAGGAGATCAGGCGGTAATAAAAAGAGGCAATTTCATAGAGCATTTCGGGGGAAAATCTGAAGCGGTGGAAAAGCGAAACAAGGGCAAGTCCAGAATAGTGGCGCACGCGATTGTTCAGCTCATAAATCAGGCTAGCCGCGTGCTCATCATGGGGCACCGAAACCCGGATATGGACTCTTTCGGCGCGGCACTGGGCATGTATCGCCTTGCCGATGCATGTGATATAGAAGCTCATGTTGTGATAAACACCTATACGGAGTCGCTTGCCGATATTTTTTTGCAGGCAAAGGAAAGCGGACTTTACAGTTTCATCAATCATGACAGAGCGATAAAAATGTTGGATAAAGATACTCTGCTTGTTGTCGTTGATACCCATCGTCCGACTATGACGGAATGCCCCGTACTGCTCGAAATGGCGGAGAAGATTGCGGTTCTTGATCATCACAGGCGTTCTACGGATGCTATAGAAAATCCTACTCTGGCATACATGGAACCGTACGCCTCTTCCACATCAGAGCTTGTTACGGAAATTTTGGAGTATACCCTTGACAAAAGAGATTTGGAAAAAATGGACGCAGAGGCTTTGCTTGCGGGGATTACGGTGGACACAAATCATTTTTCCGTAAAAACCGGTGTGCGTACATTTGACGCCGCCTCATGGCTTAGGGGAATGGGTGCGGATACTACTGCGGTCAGAAGATTTTTCAAGACGGATGAAGCCTCATTCAGGATAAGGTCAAAAGCTGTGGCGGATGCGGAGTTTCTGGACGAGGGAATCGCACTGTCAACAACTTCGGAAGCGCATCCGAATATTCAGGTTATCAATGCTCAAGCGGCGGATGAGCTGATGGAAATAAAAAGCGTAAGAGCGAGTTTCGTCGCGGGGCGGGATGATCAGGGGCACACTCTGATCAGCGCAAGGTCGCTCGGCGATTTCAATGTCCAGGTGATCATGGAACATTTCGGCGGCGGCGGGCATATGCTTACAGCAGGCGCGCAGGTCGATGAAGAGCCGGGCAAAGCGATTGAGAATATAAAGGAATTACTGAAAACGGGGAAATTTAAATAGATGGAGAGCATTTCCTTAAAAATGCGGATGATGACAGTTCCCGATTCATATCATGGAGGTATATTATGATAGTTATATTGTTAAAAGACGTTAAAGGTACCGGAAAAGCGGGAGAAGTTGTAAAAGTAAAGGACGGCTATGCGAGGAACAGGCTCATACCCGGCGGTTTTGCAAAAGAGGCTACGGAGGGGAATGTGCGCAATTTGGAAAAGCAAAAGGAACTGCTTGCGGAAAAACATCTTGCGGATATTGCAAGTGCGGAAGAGCTGAAAGCGCGTCTCGAAAAGACGGAGATAGAGATAAAAGCGAAAGCGGGTGAGGGAGAGCGTCTGTTCGGTTCCATTACCAATATGGATGTGGCTGATGCGATCAAATCTCAAATGGGAATAGATGTGGACAGAAAAAAATTGCAGCTTGATGCGCCGATCAAGGATCTGGGGTCACATAGCGCGGAATTGAAGATCTATGGGGACGTTTGCGCGAAATTGTCTTTAAAAGTGGTGAGAATATGAGGGAGCGAATTCCGCCGCACAGCGATGATGCCGAGCGTTCCGTTCTGGGAGCCGCACTGCTCAGCCGCGATGCGATGTACGAGGCGATGGGACTTATAAAATCGAATCATTTCTACAAAGAAGCACATCGCGAGATATTTGACGCAATGCTGCAGCTGAATCTGAAATCGCAGCCCGTTGATGCTGTTACGGTCTCGGAAGAGTTGAAAAAGCGCAGAACTTTGGAAATGGTCGGCGGCAGAGCTTATATTGCCGTGCTGTCCTCCGATGTGCCGTCAACCGCAAATGTCGGCGAATATGCGAAAATAGTACTGGAAAAAGCGATTCTGCGCAATTTGATTTCGGCGTCATCTGAAATAATGGAGCGAAGCTTTGCCGCGAAAACGGATGCGAATCAAGTGCTGGATTTTTCGGAGCAGCAAATACTTTCCATTGCGCAGGAGGGGCAGTCCAATGATTATTTTTCCATCGCCGGAGTAATAGAAACAAATCTTAACAAGGTGGAGCAGGCGATGAGCAGCGGTGGAGGAATTACGGGACTGCCCACGGGATTTACGGATCTTGACAGATATACCGGCGGTTTGCAGCGATCGGATTTAATAATACTCGCTGCGCGACCGTCAATGGGGAAGACGGCATTTGCGCTCAATATAGCGTTGCAGACGGCTCTTTCACAGAATGCCACGGTGCTCGTTTTCAGTATTGAGATGGACAAAACGCAGCTTGGGGAACGTTTGCTTGCTATGGAATCCAGGCTTGACATAGCAAAAATAAAGCGCGGCGAGCTGGAAGATATGGAATATGCCGATCTTGCGAATGCAGCACAAAGTTTGAGCAGGGCAAACATATTCATTGACGACAACTCCGCGATAAGCATCATGGAAATGAAAAACAAATGCCGCAGGCTGAAAGCGGAAAAAGGCCTTGATCTTGTTGTTATCGATTATCTGCAGCTCATGTCTTTGGACGAGCGTACGGAGAATCGTCAAAACGAAATAAGCAAGATTTCGCGCTCATTAAAGCAGCTTGCACGCGAGATGGAATGCCCCGTGATTGTGCTGTCGCAGTTGTCAAGAGCGCCGGAGCAGCGTTCAAGTCATGAACCGATGCTGTCGGATTTGAGAGAATCGGGGTCGATAGAGCAGGATGCCGACATTGTACTAATGATGTACAGAGATGAATACTACAACAAGGAAAAATCAAAAAGTAAAGGGGTCTGCGATGTAATAATCGCAAAACACAGAAACGGCGCAACGGGGAAGATTTCCCTCGCTTGGCTGGACAGATGTACAAGATTCGGCAATCTCAGCAAACTCGACGGTGCCATTGACGTGCCTATTGCGCAAAATGAGGGGGCATCCCCATTTGAAAGTGAAGAATATGAGGATTTCGGCGCACCGCCGCAGGAGTCGCAGGAACAGACAAGACTCGGAACAAATTTAATCGACGAGCAGTCCCTGGACGATCTTCCATTCTAAATTTTAATATTTTAGTAAGTGCAGTTTGATAACTGCGATTTGTTTACATGGCTGTAAATGTCGTGAATAATTGAAAATGCTTGTAAAAAGCATAAGTTGTAAAAAATATAAATAGTTGTAATTTGGGTTTTGTATGATTGGAATGACAAACTATGGGTTTTTCAAAGCGCATCTGTAAAGAAGTCTATCTCGTCGATACCGAGGTGGAGAACATATTTATAAATGAATACATGCCCGCCGCGCCCGGGGATTACGTCAAGGTATTTTTGCTGGGGCTCATGGATGCCGGCGTGGGCGGAAAAATGAGCAATCAGGAAATAGCAAAACGCTGTGAGCTTGAAGTCGAAGACGTCTTGAAGGCTTGGAATTACTGGGAGCAAAAGAATTTAATAAAAAAAATATATATTTCCGAAGCTTCCGATTTTTCATATGATGTAGAATTTCTCAGCAAGAAAGACAGTCTGTACGGGATACAGGCGGAGGAACATGAGGACGGTTTCGTTTCAAGCGCAAAGGTACTCATGGATAACGAGGCGATAAGCAAAATGTTTGATTATATAGAGCGCGTTTTGGGACGAATGCTTTCCAGCAATGAGATAAAGCAGATACTTGCGCTTATATCGGACGAAGGAGCTGCTCCCGAGTTGATCTCCGTCGCTTATGCCTACACCAAAAAAGAAAAAAACGTGGATAATGTCAATTACACCGCGAGAATAATTTGTGACTGGGTCAGGCAGGGGTTAAAGACAAAAGCGGATGTCGAAGAATACCTGACGGGAATCGAAGGGAAATATTATAATTACAAGCGCATTTTCAGGGCTCTCGGATTTTCGCGGAATCCGACGGAGAACGAACGCAATATCATGGATGTGTGGTTCGATGATCTTGGTATGAGTCTTGACGATGTCATCTCCGCATGCGCCAAAACCAGCGGGATATCAAATCCCAATATAAACTACGTTGATAAGGTTATACGCGGAATGAGGCAGGACGCACAAGCCGTCCGGAATCAACCCGCTCCTGCGGTGGCGAATTTTGATGAGGCGGCTGAACGCTATTATGAGTATTTGCGCACCAAGGCGAAAAAAGAGCTTGAGCAAAGGCGAACCGCCATGTATGCCAAGCACCCGCTTTTGAAGCAAATGCGCGAACAGATTAGAAAAGATACCATGGAATTGACACGCAGAATGATACGGCGCGGCGGAGTGGGTACCGACGACCGCATACAGGAATTGGAGAAGGAAATTGAAGCGCTCAGATTTGAGGAAAAAAGAATACTCAAATCTGAGGGCGTAGACGATAATTATTTGGATATTCAGTACAGTTGCCCGATTTGTAACGATACGGGGAAAAATGATGAGGGTGCGAAATGCATCTGTTTCAATCGCGTATTGAATGAGGCTGTGGAATGGCAAAAATCATAGAAAGAAAAACGAAAAAAAATACAGATAAAGTTGATGATATGGGAACGTGGAACCGCAAAAAAAAGATCAGGCAGCGGGGCGGATTGCTTGCTGCCGTAAAACATTTTTTCAATCCCGATCCTCTCAAAGATTTCAGAGACGGTCCGACCAGGCAGGAGGTTAAGTCCGACTTGCAAAAAAAGGTGGACAGCCATTTGGTACGCCTTCGTCATGAAAGTTTTTCCGGAATAGACAAGATGCAGGCGGAACTTGAAATACAGCGTGAGGGGCTGCGCGAGCGACAGCAGGCAAGGCGCGAAAAACGTGACGAGGCTGCCGCTGAGGCGGAGAGCAACAGTATTAAAATGAGACTGCGCTACGAGCTTCCAGATGGCGATGAATATGAAAGATTCGCTGATTCCATCGATTCGGATGAAGAGTTCCCGGATCTGCCGATCAAACTCGACGGACAGATGTCAATAGCCGATTTTATCGATGCGGAAGTGGAAGAGGCGATCCCGCCGCATTCAAGACTTGAAATGGTGCAGAATCGGCTCCTTGATGCAAGTGGCAGGGCTGAAAAAGCGATCAAAGAAAAAGCGGGATTTGTAGCGGGGAAAATTGTGGAATGTCTGAGCAGAAAACATCCCGACACATATGTTAAATTCAGCAGGCGTACAAGGATCGCAAGAATTAAATTTAAGATTTTATCACGGGAGTTTTGGCGGCGAGATGCGCGCATTTCAGCGATCGTAACAAGTATAGTTGACGGTTTCGACGAGAGCATAAATAAGCTGGAATCCACTTTTTTGCGCTTAAGAAACCGAATAGCGTCCGCCTATAATCTGTCAAAACAGTGGCTCGATAAAAACAAGGGGATCGTTTTTCATGCGGCAACGGCGACTTTTATAATTGTGTTGATAATTATTTCACTCGCAACGCAGCTGACGGCATATGAGTATTCGTATAACGGCAAAGTTCTGGGGAAAGTGCGGCAGCACGAAGATGTGTACAGCGTTTTGGATCTCATAAGTTCCGAGCTTTCTCGGGAATATGACGCGGAAATCGCGATCAATCCGCGCAAGGATATAGAATTCAGGCGTGTTTTCAACATGTCTTCCGGTGTTGATTCTCCTGAAGATGTACTGACGAAATTGACATATATGCGGGACATGAGCGTGCGCGCGTATGCGATCTATGCCGACGGGAAAAAGGTGGCGGTATTTAATAATAAGACTGCGGCGAAAAAATTCATAAATACCGTAAAAAAAATGTATATGGCGGACAGTGAAAACGTGAAATACGAAAAAATCAAATTCGCTGAGAATATCAAATACAAATGGATTGATGCAAGCTTGGGAGATATAATGCGGATTGATGAAGCCATAAATCACTGTATGACGGGCGGCGAGAAAAAAATAAATCATTATGTTGTGGGCGGAGATACTTTGGCAGGTATAGCCGCGGAATATGGAATAAATATAATCAAGCTGCAAAAATTAAATCCCGATGCGAATCCCGAGCAGCTGATTGTGGGGCAGCGCATAGTGGTGCCTGTAAGCGTCCCGATGCTTACGCTGCAGACGATTGAAATTGCGAATTACGACGAGGCGCTGCCATATGAGATCGAATACAAGGAAAGTGACAGTATATTTAAAGGCGAGCGCAAAGTGCATCGCGCGGGTGTTGCCGGAGTACGCAACGTCAAAGCAAAAATAGTAAGGCATAACGGTGTGGAGATTGCAAAAATCGAGCTTGAGGCGAAGACCGCAAGCTCGCCCGTCACAGAGGTCGTATACGTGGGAACCAAAGCGAAACCGTCAACATACGGATCCGGCTCTTTCTCTTGGCCGCTGAACGGACGCAGATCTTCAGGATTCGGCAAACGTTGGGGCAGAATGCATAACGGTATCGATTTGGCGGCCCCCGTGGGTACCCCGATCAAAGCTGCCGACGGCGGAACGGTGGTGCAGGCGGGCTATCACGGCTCGTACGGATATGTAGTCAAGATAAATCACGGAAACGGTTTTGTTTCGATATATGCGCACTGCAGCAAAATATTGGTAAGTCCCGGCACAAGAGTGTACAAGGGGCAGCATATCGCAAATGTAGGAAATACGGGAAGGAGCACAGGCCCGCATTGTCATTATGAGATACAAAAAGGCGGAGTTCCGGTAAATCCGGATAAATATACCAGGTGAGGTTACAGAAAATTTTAGTGTTTTCATGTCGTCAGTTTGTAATTCAGCGAAACGGAGGGGGGTATTATGAAAGAGAAAACAGTCCTTATAGTTGAAGATGAAGTGGCTATTTCCGATATTATTAAATTTAATATCGAGAGCCAGGGATTTTCGGCGCTTGTGGCGTATGATGGCGAAGATGCCTTGCAAAAGGCGGAGCAGCATGATCCCGATTTGATCCTTTTAGATGTAATGCTTCCCAAAATCGACGGCTTTGAAGTCTGCAAGAGAGTGCGTGCAAAAAATAACAACGTTCCCATAATCATTTTGACCGCAAAGGAAGAAGAGGTGGACAAAGTATTGGGTTTGGAACTCGGTGCGGACGATTACATTACAAAACCGTTCAGCATGCGGGAGCTCATAGCAAGAATCAATGCAAATATCAGACGCACCGATTTCATGGCGGAAATGAAAGACAGTCCTGCAAAGCTGACTGCTATAAGCAGCCTCGAGATAGATATGAACAGGTACGAGCTGCGCAAAAACGGCAAGCCGCTGGAGCTGACGCTTCGCGAATTTGAGTTGTTTCGGCACCTTGCAAATGAACCTAATCGCGTGTTTTCGCGGGAACAGCTGCTCGAAGATGTATGGGGCTATCAATACTACGGCGACATAAGAACGGTGGACGTGACGGTTCGCAGATTGCGAGAGAAGGTCGAGGATGATTCGAGTAAACCCAAATATATCATGACGAAACGCGGCATAGGCTACTATTTTAACGGGGAATGATCGACATGAGTCAAGCAGTGCTTACAAAGATTAAGACCGGAAGCAGGAGCATCAGATGGAAGATCGTGCTCATTTACTGTCTGCTCGTTTTTGTAGCGGTTTCAATCGTGGGTGTCTTCATGATAAGCCGTCTGGACGCGTATTATAAAAACACGATGCGCGACAATCTGATGCAGATTGTGAACGAGGGAACCCTCTTAAAAACCATGGCGGATTATGATTCGCTTGCGGGACATCGAAACGAGATTAAAGCGGATCTTGAAGCATGGGGGAAAACTCTGCAGTCCGAGGTTTTTGTGATAGATCGAAATATGAATATCGTGGCGACTACTGCTCAAAGCAGTCAGAAAAGCGCGATAGGCGTATTGGATGATGAGCTGATATTTCGGGGGCTGACCGGTAAGAGCGGATATTCGGAATCGTATGTCAGGCTTGCGATGCGCGATATGCCAGTTATGAATATTGCGTTTCCGATATCGGGCGGCAAGAGCAAGTCGGCTAAAGGGGTGTTGCTCGTCAGAGCCGACATGACCAGCATCGAAAAAACCATAAGTGAATCCACACAAATCGTTGCAAAGGCAATATTGCTGGCGATTCTGGTTACTGTAGTGCTGGGCTTTTTCATTGCACGCAGCATCACGGTGCCTATCAATGACGTGACGGCAAAGGCAAGGCGCATGGCAGCCGGAGATTTCAGCTGTGAGGTTGATGTGAAATCGGATGACGAGATAGGGCAGCTTGCAATGATGTTCAATATGCTGCGTTCCGAGCTAGACAAAACCATAGGAGATATGACCGTCGAAAAAAACAAGCTCGAAACCATATTGCGCTACATGGCGGGCGGTTTGATCGCAACCGATATGCGGGGAAACGTGATTCATGTCAATCCCGCCGCGATTTCCATATTGAAGAAAAAAGGCGGCACCCTGATAAATCTCAAATTTGACGAAATGTTCGCTCCGCTGGGAGAGCAGATAAATTTCAAGACCATGCTGGAAAAATCCAAGAATTCTTCAGTGGCGCAGAGCATTGATGCCGGAGATACTCTCTATGCCGCGCGGTACACGCGTTTTCAGGACGATGACGGAAAGGACATAGGGATCATTCTTCTCATTCACGATGTGACTCAGATGCAGCGATTGGAAAATATGCAGATGGATTTTGTTGCGAATGTTTCTCATGAATTGAAGACACCGCTCACGACCATTAAAAGCTACACCGAGACGCTGATGAATTCAGATATGCTGGGACACGAGATAAACAATCCCGAAATTTCACGCAATTTCCTTGAAATCATCGACAAGGAAACGGATCGTATGAACAGACTGGTGATAGACTTGCTGAAACTCTCAAAACTTGACAACAACAGGCAGCAGTGGAATAAAAAGCAGCGCAATTTGGCTATGCTTGTAAATACCGCGATAGAAAAGGTGCGCATGACAGCCGAGCAGAACGGACAGACGGTGGTCAAGCTTTATGATGAGAATATGAACGTACAGGCGGTCGTGGATCGCGACGGCATCGAACAGGTGCTCATGAATGTTTTGAGCAATGCAATACGCTATAACAAAAAGGGCGCAATTGTGGAGGTTGATATCTCCATATTGAAGCCGGGCGGGAAGCAAGTAATGATTTCAGTAAGAGACTATGGGATAGGGATATCCGAGAGCGATCTGCCGAGGATATTTGAGCGTTTTTTCAGAGCCGACAAGGCGCGTTCGCGTGAAAAAGGCGGCACCGGACTCGGACTTGCGATAACGAAACAGATTGTAGAAGATCACGACGGATATATGGAGGTAGAGAGCGTTATAGGCGAGGGCTCTCTGTTCAAGATAATCCTGCCGACGGCGCCGATTCGCGGCATGAAAGGCGTAGATTGATGAAGGGTTTAAATATGTCCAGGAAAAGAAAAAACAGACGTGCGCCTGATAATAAGACGGGCGGAAAGCAATCCGATCCGTATAAGGTGATCAGGAATATCATTGTGCTTGTCGTGATTGTAATGCTCGGCGTATCGGGATACCGTATATGGGATGTTCAAAAAAAACAGTCTGAACTGATAAGCAGGCAAAAAGCATTGATTAAGGAGAGGGAGAGATTGTCACGGGAACTGCTGAAAGTTGAGGATCCTCAGTACATAGAGGAGCAGGCGCGGACACAGCTCAAAATGGTAAGGCCCGGTGAGATTCTCTATATATTTCCGGTTGATGAGGAGTCGGAAGCGGATCTTGCCGAATGATGAGGTAAAATGCAAACAGGTGATAAAAAAGAAAAAATAGAGCAAGTGATAATTGTTGAGGGAAGAGATGACACAAATGCCGTCCATAGAGCGGTGGATGCTGAGACAATCGAGACGCATGGATTTGGGATAACCCGGGCAACTTATGCACTTATAGAAGCGGCAGCTTCCAAAAAAGGAATTATTATTTTAACGGATCCCGACTATTCGGGTGAAGAAATACGGCGGCGAATCGCGGAGCGTTTTCCCGATGCGAAGCATGCGTATATAGGGCGCAGAGCTGCGACGAGCGGGCAGGATATCGGAGTGGAAAATGCCGCACCCGAGGCTATAATTTCAGCGCTCCGCACTGCCAGGAAAAAAAGCGGATGCGGCGCTGAAAGCGGTGCGGACTCTGAGGCGGGCATCGCCGTTTTTTGTATGGACGATTTGATTCGTGCCGGTCTTGTAGGAAAGAAAGATTCCGCAAGCGTGCGCGCGGCTGCAGGGGAAAAACTGGGGATAGGCTACGGTAATGCGCGGGCATTTTTGCGCAAGCTGAACGCATATGCGATTACCCGCGAAGAGTTTGATGAGGCGGTAAAGTTATCGGAGGGATTGCAGTGAGCAGCGGGAAAAAACGAAGTGAAAGTTACGATTGCAGCCGCAGGAAAAAAAACGGTGATGATAATGAAATTTTGCGGATAAAGAATCATCATAATTTTCGCATGCGCAAGAGTTTGGGGCAGAATTTTTTGACGAATAAGGAGATAATTGCACTGATAATTGAGGGCTCCGGAATTGCGGAGGACGATCTTGTAATAGAAATCGGTCCCGGATTCGGAGTTTTGACCGCGGAGGCAGCTAAAAAAGCTCATAGCGTCGTCGGGGTGGAGCTTGACAGAGAATTGATTCCGATATTGAAGGAAAATCTTTCTGATTACGATAATATTAAAATTATCAACAATGACATACTAAAAACCGATATAGGTGATATAATACAGAATGCGCGAGACGGGGGGGTTCCCGAAACGGGCAAGATAAGAATAATCGGCAATCTGCCGTATTATATTACGACCCCCATCATAATGAAGCTGCTTGAAAATGATATACCGTGCGAGAGCATAAGCATTATGGTGCAAAAAGAAGTGGGCGAAAGATTGCTTGCAGAGCCGGGCGGTACGGATTATGGAAGCATCACAATTGCCGTGGGCTACAGATGTAATATTGTAAAAATTGCGGATGTGCCGAGCGAAATGTTTTTGCCTCGGCCCAAGGTTGACTCAATGGTAATCATGCTTGTTCCGCGCAAGGAAAAAGCGGTGAAACTGCTGAGTGAAGATACTTTTTTCACAGTAGTGCGCGGGGCGTTTTCAAAGAGAAGAAAAACATTGCTTAATTCGCTGACGGGTGTAGCGGGACTGGACAGACGGCAGGTTGAGAGCGTGCTTTCAGAGGTCGGCATAGATTGTGTTCGTCGTGCAGAGACATTGTCGATTGCGGAATTCGCCGCTTTGTCAAACCGCATATATGAGCTGCTTGATGAGTAAATATTATGAGACGATTCGGAAGTTTTTATTTTAAATATTTGGATTATGTTTTAGTGCGTTCCGCGTTTATCGCATTAATACTCAATATTGTAGTTGAGGCATTATCGCGCCATTCGCTTTTTGCGGCGTTCGCTTTTATGACTGAACGGCCGGGAGCTTTTTTCTATAACGTGCTCATCCTTTTCGTTTTTCTGTCCGTAGCTATTTTTTTCAAAGCTGAGCGACGGGTTTATTTCATTGTGGGGGGAGCGTGGTTTGCGGTTGCTTTTATTAACGCGATCATCCTCATAAATCGGATGACGCCGTTTACAACAAAGGATTTGACTGTTCTCGGCGAGGGGTTGTCGATACTTACAAATTATATCAGCATCCCGCAGCTTATATTGATATGTGTGGGAATTATCGCCGGTGTGGTGGGGCTCAGATATCTGCTCAACAAAATAAGGCCGCATAGGAAAAGAGAACGGGTGGTGAGGTACAAACAGGCGCTCCTCATTTATCTCGCAATTCTGCTGTCGTTCGGCGGTTTGACGTCAGCGGTAATCCATGCCGGTGTGGTCGAGACATTTTTCGGAAATTTGGCATATGCATATCGCGACAACGGTACGCCGTATTGTTTTTTAAATACGTGGATTAATACGGGTATAGACCGGCCGGGCGTTTATTCACAGGCGGAAATTGACGCCATATTCACGGGCGGAGAAGATCCGGGGGAGATGTCACAATATGAGACTGCCGATGACGGTAAGAAACATCCGAATATTATTTTTCTTCAACTCGAATCGTTTATAGATCCGATGATTGTGAAAAACATCAAACTCTCGCAGGATCCGATACCGTATTTCAGACAGCTGAGCGGGAAGCATTCCAGCGGTTTTTTGCAAATGCCGGCGCTCGGAGCGGGAACCGCCAACAGTGAATTTGAAGTTATGAGCGGCATTTCCGCACGCTTTTTCGGTCCGGGAGAATATCCTTATAAGGCGGTGCTGCGCGACAAGACGTGTGAGACCGCCGCATATGTTTTGAAAAACAAGGGGTATACCGCTCATGCACTGCATAATCATCGGGGTGCGTTTTATAATAGAAATGTGGTATTTTCCAATCTGGGATATGATACGTTCACATCACTTGAATACATGAATCACATAGTTAAAACTCCTAAGAATTGGGCAAAAGATGCAATCCTCACGCAGTATATAAAAGCCGCGCTGAAATCAACAAAGAAGCAGGATTTCATTTTCACGATATCCGTGCAGGGTCACGGGAGATATCCTCATGAGGAAACGATAATGAATCCGGCGATTCGCGTGGAGGCTCCTACGGAGGCGCTTAAATGGCAGTGGGAATATTATGTGAATCAAATTCGCGAAATGGATATGTTTGTTCGCGATTTATGTGAGATGCTTGATTCGTTCGATGAGGATGTGGTTCTTGTAATGTACGGCGATCACATCCCGCCGATTGACATCTCGGAAGAAGATCTGACAACAGGAGATCTTTATAAAACAAGTTATGTGGTGTGGAGCAATTTCGGATTGCCCAAACGCGATCGCGATATGTACGCGTATCAGATAGCGGCGGATGTCTTTGACAGAATAGGATTGGGCGGAGTAGGGAATATCTTTACATACCATCAGAAATATTATGATGATCCCAAATACATGGAAAATTTGAAAGCGATTGCGTATGACATACTTTACGGACAAAGATATCTCTATCACGGGAAAAATCCGTTTGCACCGACGAAACTGCAGATGGGAATAAATCCTATCAGGATAGATGAGGTCGTGCAGATAGGCGATAAATATTATATACGGGGACAAAATTTTACCGGTTACAGCAAAATATCTCTTGACGGAGAGGTGCTGGATACGATCTATTTGGGACCGAATATTCTGGGGTTGCAGGAAAAAATAGATATTTCACGTGTAAAGGATATGAAGGTCAGTCAAGTTGAGAAAAACGACAATATACTGAGCACCACGGAGTAATGTATGCGGAGGGGATATAATGCGTCAAATTGAAAATCTTGATGCTGTCAGGCAGAAGATAGATATGATTGATGATGTGCTTGTCGAAGGACTTGCAAAAAGGTTTGAGCTCCTTGAAAATGTGGCAGAGATCAAGTCAAAACTGGGCATGGATATTGAATCGGAAGCCAGGGAACGGCGGGTGAAGGATCGTGTTGCCGCTGATCTTTCAAAGCGTAACGCGCAGGATTATGTAAGTCGCTCCGTTATCGAGATATATGATGCGATAATTAATGAAAGCAAGCGAATACAGCAAAAATTGACGGAGGATTTTTACTCGCAGGGTTGATTTTCGCCCGCAAGGTTAATGAATATAAAAATTATACGGGGCGGGCCTTTTGCTAAGCGGGAAGGACAGGATATATGATTTACGGTTTGATCGGAAAAGATATCAAACACAGTTGCTCCCCTGAAATCCACAAAAAAATAGGGGGGTACGAGTATTCAATTATAGAGATGGACAGTGCAGCGGATTTTGAAGAATTTGTCGCAGGTCATGATGAATTGTCGATAAATGTGACAAGTCCGTATAAGGAAACAGCATACAAATTGTGTGACGAATTTTCAGCAATCGCATCAAGCATAGGCGCGGTGAATACGATTGTAAAAAAAGACGGGGCGGTGTATGGAGACAATACGGATTTTTACGGCTTTAATTTTGCACTGGGGCGGACGGCAACGGATCTGCGCGGGCGCAAAGTGCTTATTTTGGGGAGCGGGGGATCCGCAAAGATGGCGGCGGTGGCTGCGGCTCGGGCGAACTGCAGAGATGTAAAGCTAATGTCGCGTTACCCGGATGCGAGCCATATAGATGGGTTTGATGTAGTTTCGTACGATGATTATGAGGCAAAACACGGCGCGGACGTGCTGATAAACACGATCCCCGCCGGGCAGCTGGGCGGCATGGCGCAGGCCATAAATTTTGAAAATTTTCCGCGATGCAAATTTGTTTTCGATCTCAATTATAATCCGTTCAACAGCGATATTGTTTTATCCGCAAAGGAAAGGGGTATCAGAACGGAAAACGGAATGGCAATGCTGGTGGCGCAGGCCTACAAGGCGGCATTGAGATTCGGAACTGTTAGTGATTTTTCCCGTTCGCAAGTGGAAAAAACCGTTGCGGAGATGATAAGAAATTGTCGCAACATCGTGTTTATAGGGATGGGAGGGGTTGGAAAAACAACGACCGCCCGTATGCTTGCGGAAGAAAACGGGATGGACTTTATAGATTCGGATGCCAAGATTAGGGAACTTCACCATAGATCGCCCTCGGAAATGATCAGTGAAGACGGCGAGCCCGCATTCAGAAAGATAGAGGCGGATGTTTTGAGATCGCTGCTTGGTGAGCGCGGCAAAGTGATATCGCTGGGCGGCGGTGCTATACTCCATGAGGATATAATCCGGGAATTCAGGCGTAATTCAATAATGGTTTTTTTGGATATGGAACGCGACAAATTGTCGCGCAGAAACAGACCGCTTTACACGGATGACGCCGCAATTGAGCGCATTTATGCGGAGCGCATCCCGCTTTACAGGAAGTATTCGGATGTTCAGCTCTATGCAAGGATCGGGAAGCGTCGGATGCTGGAACGTCTTATGCGCATATAGGTCAAATATCGATTGAGATTACAACTTGAGGTCGATCAATGGAAAACAACGATAAAAAGATGACAGTAAATATATATACGGACGGCGCCTGCTCCGGCAATCAGAATCGCGAGAACCGAGGCGGTTACGGAGCTGTTCTCGAGTACGGATCGCATGTAAAAGAATTATCCGGCGGGGATATAAACACCACGAATAACCGCATGGAGCTTACTGCCGTCATCGAAGCGCTCGGCATGCTCAAAAAGGACGGATTGCGCCTAAACATTTTCTCCGACAGCTCTTATATAGTTAATTGCTTTCGCGAGCGATGGTTTGACAAATGGCGCATGAACGGATGGCATACCTCAGGGAAACAGCCGGTTGAGAATCGGGAATTATGGGAGAGGCTGCTGGAACTTCTGGAAAATCAGGAATATGATTTTTATCTGGTCAAAGGACATGTCAATCCCGATCATCCGAATACAAACATGCAGGGACACTACAAAAAATTTGTCGATAAGAACGGTCCTATCGGCTATGAAAAATTTGAGCATGCGGTGCGCATGAATAATCGGGCGGATGCTCTTGCAAATGAGGGAATAAAGAGTACAATGGAGGTGTAAAGCTAAATTAAATCAAGTGTAACACTGTTGTAATATTAGTGTACTATACTGGTATAAGTTATTATTATACGGGAGAGTTGTTTAGCGATGAAAAAAAGGATTGCAACCGTCATTTTGACGCTTACATTGATTTTTAATATGTGCACGGTATTTTCGGCAGCCGCGGCGCCGCCGGTCAGCGTGGTGAATCCCGCGTTTAACAAGGTATATACCGCGGACAATATTCTTATTTCCGTGAAAATGTCGCAGCCTGTTACCATTAAGGTTTCATGTTCCAAGATACAGCAGGAGAATAACGGAACGTTCACATATATGAATGTGGATGCGTTCCAGAAAAAGCCTGCGATCGTAAACGAAGTAAAAATACGCGAGGTAGCCGTGGTTAAGCCGGAGATGTATACATCGCAGAATGATTTGACATACTACACTAAAAAAATACCGAACGTGACTGCGGGCGTCTATAAAATCACTGTGGTGACCATAAGCAACGGCAAGGTGATTAAAACCGATGAGGGATATGTCGGCATTAAGGAAAAGCGCAGCGGTAAGGAAATTTTCAATGAAAACAAATCGACCAATATCAAGGTTTTCAAAAATAAATAATGTTTCGCGAGAGCGAGCAAAGAACGTAGTTTTAGCAGTGCTGACTATATGTATGGTACTGCTTTTGTATTTTTTGTGGCAGAGTGTAAACGTTAATCCGCCGATAAATCTGGCTATAAAGGAAAAAGAAGCATTTAAATCCAGTGAGATATTCAGGCCGTCTACGGTTTATGTATGCTCGGGCGAGGCTTATTATAAAAATGCCCAGATGTGGGGGCCTCGCTTCCTCGCACTTGCGAGCGATTTTTTGGATCAGGAAATGTCGGTTGAAGAAATTACCGATTCGCAATTCGACGAAATCATGAGATATCCGTCAATCATCGCAAGTTTCAATTATACCGTTCCGTATGACAATTTCTGTGAAGAATTCGGGATAAGTAAAACGGTAGGACGTGACAGGATAGAAAAATTGGGGGCGCTCGGGTATTCGGCGGAAACGCCGGGGAATCTTTTTTTGTATGATAAGGGCAATCAGAAATACTATAGATTTTATGATGCGGCGGATAATGCATATTTGGATGAGCTCAACGAAATTATCCGCGAGGTTAATGATAACGATTCCGCGCTTATGTATAAATTGTCGCGTCTCTTGGGCAGGGAAGTCAGCAGCAATGCCATGCTTCCCGCATATCTTGATGTTGAGCTTGCGGAAATTCCTTTCATCCATGATTTTGATGTGATGAACCAGGATAATGTGCGGGATATAGCCGAGAGCTATTTTGGAAGAAATCTTGATTTCGTAAGAAAAATTCAAGAGAAAAACGGCACAAAGATTTTCATGTACGGTTACGGCGAGCAGACACTTATTTTGTATCCCACGGGAGAGACCGAGTATAAAGATACGCCGAATGTCGAGCCGGATAAGACCGATTATTTCGGCGGCTTGCAAATCGCCCTCGATTTTATTGCAAAACACGGCGGATTCGACAGCATCGGCGGCACGGTATTCACGCCGTATTTGTTTGAGGTTGAATCCATACAAGGCGGCAAAGGTTATAAGTATATCTTCGGGGTTAAATATGGCGGGTATCGCTTGTACAGTGAAGAGGGCATGCCGTTTGAGGCGGACGTGATAGGAGATCGCGTCGTGTATTTCAAGCGAGCGATCGTCCACTGTACGTCGCAGATACGTGATAATTCGCACAGTGGAGACGGGGATAACGGCATGAAAACCAAATACGATCCCATCAATATGCTGGCAGCTAATTACGGAACAATGAAGAATATTCTTATAGAGGCGGATCAATTTAAAAGCGGCGAGCTTAAGAGCTTTGAGGAATTGGCGATGAAAATCACGAAAATAAGATATGGATATCTCATAATGCACGGCGAGGATGTCCTGAAGCCCGCGTGGATAATTTCCGCGGGAGATATAGATATGTATTTTGATTTATATACCGCAGAAGAGCTGGGTTACGGGCTGGTCCGCGGTGATTAGCGTGAGGTGAGGGGTCATGGATTGGGGAAAAGCAAAAAGCATACTGATAGCCGCCTTGCTGCTGACCAACATATTTTTTCTTTTTACATATATGCAGGCGAATAAAGTGCAAAAAGCTACACTTGAGGACAGCAATGTCATAGAGGTGCTCGCAAAGCGGGGGATTACCATGGACACCCCTATCCCGAAATGGAATAACGAGCTCGGTGTACTGAATGTCGAATATCTTGAAATTCCCGAGTATAAGATACAAAAGATGCTGGCACGAAAAGACGGATTCAACATCAGCAAGGTGATAAGCAGAGGCGCAGGAGGAGTGTACAAGGAGGATGAAGGTCTCAAAGCCAGATATGCAGAGGATGCACGGGGCGTTCTCGAATATTTCGGAGTGGGTTCGCAGGAGTATGTTTTTACGGACTGCAATATTTCCGCGGATGCAGGGCGCATTGCGGCTGAGCTTGTATTTTCGGCACGCTATAATAATATAACTGTGGACGGGCTTTATTTTATATTCCGCTATGAGAATTCAACTCTTACGAATATTGAGTACAAGTGGTTTAAAACCATGCGGGAGGGAAATAAGAATGATGTGTTGTCTCCGGAGGCGGCGCTCATGAGGTTTATGGGAGATTTTAAGGGCGATAATGCGAAAGTCAAGGATATTTACATGGTATATAAACTTGGCGCTTCAGTTGAGGGCAATACCGCAGCGCTCAGCGATACGGCAATTCCGATGTGGAATATAAAATTGGAAGACGGAAGCATTTTTGAGGTCAGGGGATTTGAGATATTATAGGAGACGGCTTTATGGAATTGAAATTTTGTTCATTTGCGAGCGGCAGCAGCGGCAATTCATATCTCGTGAGTTCGGACACCACTTGTCTGATTGTCGATGCCGGAATCAGCTGCAAAAGGATAGAAGAGGGGCTTGCGCAATGCGGGCGGAATTTTGATGAGGTGAATGCCGTGCTCGTAACGCATGAGCATTCAGATCATGTCAAGAGCCTAAGGACGGTCGCGCGAAAAGCGGATTCCGCACACGTGTACGCGACAAGCGGGACGTGGAGCAGCGTTGATTGGGCTGTGCACGAGGAAAAACGACGAATTGTGCGCGGCGGCGAAAAATTTATGGTGGGAGACATAGAAATATCCCCCGTAAAATTGAGCCACGATGCGGTCGAGCCGGTAGGGTATTCTCTGAGATGCGCCGGCAGACAGATAAGCATTCTGACGGATACGG
Source organism: Anaerovoracaceae bacterium (assembly GCA_041844835.1). Classification (GTDB taxonomy): domain Bacteria; phylum Bacillota; class Clostridia; order Peptostreptococcales; family Anaerovoracaceae; genus CAUUCX01. The sequence goes on along the minus strand of JBGZBU010000026.1, from coordinate 26,710 downwards.
GGATGGTTGATGACAGGATTTTTGAGAATATCTGCGATTCGGATTTGATTGCCATAGAATCCAATTTTGATGCGGAAATGCTCCAGTACGGCTCATATCCGTGGTACCTGAAGCAGCGTATAAAGAGCGAATGCGGGCATCTGTCGAATGAGGACGCGGCAAAAACAATAGTGCGTCTTTTAAATGAGAATGATAAACCGCGCAGGGTGCTTCTTGCACATCTGTCAAGGGAAAACAATTTCCCTGAGATGGCATTTGAAACGGTGCGCAATCATCTTGCCGATTGCGGGCATTTTCTCGCCGACAAGCTCAAGATGGATACGCTTCGCAGAGATATGCCGAGTCCTCTGTATAAGCTTACGTTATCGGAATAATTCGGAATTTTGATAGGGCGCTTGAGATGTTGAATATAAGGATTATATGCATAGGGAAATTAAAAGAGAGCTATTGGCGTGAAGCGGTGGGAGAGTATGAGAAACGTTTATCCTCATATTGCAAGCTTGAAATAGCGGAGCTCAGAGAAGCGCGACTGCCCGCCAACGCTTCGCCTGCCGATGAGGAAATTGTGCGTGAGGCGGAAGAGGCGGCGCTGCTGCAAGAAGCCCGCCCTGTCGATTCCGGTCGGGATTATATAATTGCGCTTGATCCGTCGGGGAAAAAGTATTCATCTCCGGGGTTTGCCGAGCATCTCGGCAGACTTGCGCTTGACGGGAGAAGCCGTATCACTTTTCTTATAGGCGGTTCTCTCGGATTTTCCGATTCGGTCAGACGTGAGGCTGACGAATTGATGTCATTTTCCGATTTGACTTTTACGCATCAAATGATGAGACCCATACTGCTTGAGCAGATATATCGGGCGTTCAAGATAAATAATAACGAAAAATATCACAAGTAAAATATACAGGGATTCTGTTATGAATCATGAAATTATCAATCATAAAAAAGGAGGGTTCCTATGAGACTGAACGCAGCTGGCGGATCGCTTTTTGGGATTTCAATTCGTGAAGCGGAGCAGTCGGATATCAGCGCGATAATGGAACTGGAGTCGCTCAGTTTTGACGAAGATATAATGGAGGAAGAATCTGTTTTCCTCGACAGAATCAGCTCCGGATCATCAACGAATTATGTTCTTTGCGGGGAGGATTCTCAGGTAGTGGGGAGTTTCTTTTCCGAGATATGGTGCGATGAACCCGAGGATTTTGAAACAGCTTTTCGACTGGGGCACATGGCATCATCCATGCAGTATGACAGCGGCACGACTTTGTACATATCCTCATTTAATATACATCCGAGTTACAGAGGGAAAAAGGTCAATCATGCCGCAAACAGGAATGCCGCTGAAAAGAGCAGCATCGGGCGATTCTTTTTTAGGGAATCGCTTGCCAGAATCAGAGTTTCGCACCCCGCGCTTAAGAGTATTTATTTGATGGTCAGCAGTGAGTGGCATGGCGCGCGTAAAATATATGCGGAGCACGGATTCAGATGCATTCACACATTTGATGCATATCCGGGATTCGGTGATGTGCCGGTACACATTTACAGGAACGAGATTTGACGATTTCAGGAATTCCCGCGTCATACTTTCAGCAATTCCCGCATTGCGGACAGTTCCATGCGATATGTGATCAAATTGTCGCATTTCGTTGCGCCTATTTTTTCATAAAAGTCCATGGCGCTCAAATTCCAATCAAGACACAGCCATTGAATACGCGTGCAGTCATTATCCAGAGCATAGCGCGCTATAAATTTCAGCATTTGCTTTCCGATTCCGCTGTTTCGCAGGGTTTCATCGACGATCAGAGCATCTATGAATATTCCTTTTGATCCCGTAAACGAAGATGATATTTCAAAGAAATATGCCATTGCAACTATTTTTTCATCCCGCGCATTTTCTCTCCGCTTCGCTTCTCCCCGCGCCCCTTTTTCATATTTCTTTTCTTCATACCCCAGAGCAACTTTTGCACATCCGTCTGCAAGCAATCTTTGAATATCCGCAGATTCAACATTTACGCCGGATTCCATCCTCTGATAATCTCCTATTTTTTTAATCCACTTTTCAATTGACGGAGCGTCGCCCGTTCCCGCAAATCTGATTTTCAAAAATTCCTCCTCGAAGATATATAACACAAATAAATCCCGCACAACACGACACGCCGCATCGATGTGCCGCTCTGACAGCTTATGTCATCAGAATAGCATTTTTTACTCATTTTTTCAAATTTTCAAACCATGTCGGGAGCGGTTAAAATGCCTTTACGATTCAGGTATAAGGTGGTATAATTCCTAATTGTCGTGGAGACAAAAATTTAATTATTTTTACGATTTTCAAGTCATAATTTTGAAAGGAGCATAGACATGCACAACATTGGTGAACTCCTGCCGCTATGGAGTATAATTCCTTTTGTGGGAATGCTGCTGTCCATAGCGATATGCCCGCTGGTCAAGCCGGAATGGTGGGAGCATAATTTATTTAAAATTTCGATTTTCTGGTCGCTTCTCTTTTTAATCCCTTTCGGTGTTGCCTTCGGGGGAAAAGTCCTTACATTCAATCTCCTCGAGATCGTGCTGCTCGACTATGTACCGTTCATAGTACTGCTGTTTGGACTCTTTGTCGCTGCGGGGGGCATCGCTTTAAAGGGTACGCTTGCGGGAACGCCCAAGGTCAATTTGGCGATACTTCTAATCGGGACCCTGCTCTCCAGCTGGATCGGAACAACGGGAGCAGCTATGCTTTTTATAAGACCCATCATCAGGGCTAATCAGTGGCGCGAGAAAAAGGCACATGTTGTGATCTTCTTCATCTTCATGGTGGCAAATATCGGCGGTTCGCTTACCCCTGTGGGGGATCCGCCTCTGTTCCTCGGATTTTTAAGAGGTGTGCCGTTTTTCTGGACAATGAGATTGCTCCCTATTATGCTCTTAAATATTGTGGTTCTCTCGGTTGTATTTTTTATACTGGACACGCGTGCATATAAAAAAGAGCTCGCCGCCGGTCGCAGTCCGAAAGACGCTATGGGGAATGCTGAAAAAGAGCCGCTCAGAATTGAGGGAGCTCACAATTTCATCTTCATCGGAATGATAGTTTTCACCGTTATACTTAACGGGACATTGGGAACGATGGATTCGTTGAAAGATGAAACGGGAAGGATTATCGGCATTGATATATTTGAGGGAATACGTCTGCAAATAAATTGGTTCGTACAAATTATTCTGATACTGATCGCAGCGGTGCTTTCAATGAAAACCACGAAAAAAGCGACTCGCGAGTTGAACGGATTTACATTTGCTCCGATAAAGGAGGTGGCGGAGCTGTTTATCGGAATCTTCATCACAATGATTCCGGCGCTTGCGCTTCTTCATGCAAACGGTGCGGAGCTGGGGCTCAGTTCTCCGTGGCACTTTTTCTGGGCTACGGGACTTTTATCGTCCTTCCTCGACAATGCGCCTACATACCTCGTGTTTATGACGACGGCGGCGGCACTCGGCTCACAGACCGGTCTTATGACGGCGGTCGGAACCATATTGCCCGTCAATTTGATCGCGGTTTCGGCCGGTGCGGTATTTATGGGAGCGAACACATATATAGGAAATGCTCCTAATTTCATGGTCAAAGCAATTGCGGAGGAAAACAAGATTAAAATGCCGTCATTCTTCGGCTATATGATGTGGTCCGGCGCTATTCTCATTCCGATATTTATTTTGGACACGTTGATATTTTTTCTTTAAACTATAGCTGAAATAAATGTAAAACTGCACAAACGCATATCAAAAGTACAAAAATCCGCAGGCGGCGTGATACCTGCGGATTTTATATTGAAACACAAGGATTGTTGAAATTTATAATATAACCCTTGCTTCTATTTCATCATAAGCATAACTTATAGAATTTATGAAAAATATCAAATTTCACTTATCAGGAGATGAAGTATGGGTGTAGGATATTACGGTGAACAAAATGTATCTTTGCGTACGGAACGCATGATCGTGCTCAGAGAAAGGGCGCGCCTTACACAAGTCGGACTTGCCGTGCGAATCGGAATCACGCAAGAAGCGATAAGCGGCTATGAAAGCGGGAAATTTCAGCCAAGTTTGAAAAATCTTGCGGCAATTGCTATAGGTCTTGGGACGACGACGGATTATCTGCTTGGATTGAATGAAGAAGAAAATTCAAACAGCGGGTCTTTATATTCGATGAAAATTGCCGAAGATCCTGCATGTGAATACGGATCGAAAGACTCGAATTTTTCAGCAAATCTGGAAAAAATGCTGGATATTTTCACAAAAATGAACAATGAGCAGCAGGAAAAAACAATGGAATACATGAAAAATTTGCTTAATGAATAAGAACTCACGCGGCGAAAAGGCGATTTTTGCATCTCATCAGCTTTGCAAAAAACAAGTCGGACTTCTGTATACATGGGATGCTTGAGCTATGCTGTATGTATACAGAAGAATATCTTCTTTCTTTCTTCAAGAATATAATATGCGCTTTCGACACTCCTGTAAGCATTGTTTTTCATTTATTATCAATGTTTGATTTTTGGGAATGCGATTGTTTTGGAGGTGATTCTGTGGGCAGTTTTGTTTTGGAGAATCGCGCTTGTATCACGCGCATTAATTTTGATGATATCTATTTTCTGGAGCAGAGGGAAAGAAAAATCCTCTTCAGGCACATCCATGGAGAAACATACGTATACGCAAAAATCGGAGAAATAGATTGTCGACTTTATGACGGATTTTTTCGATGTAATAAAAGCATTATTATAAATCTTGCGAATGTAATTGAGATATCGCGTGCGCACATAATCTTTGAGCGCGGCGTGATCCTCCTGCTGTCGGAGGCATGCTGCCGCAATATACGAAGCCGTTATCGTGAATATGCGATTGCAAGGCATGCTTATGTATCACGCAACATTAAAACGGTACCAATTCAAAAACCCTGCAATTAGAGCAGGGTTTTTGAATTTAAATTCACAGTAAATTCACAGATTGATTATATCCAGATATCCGGGTTTGATTATATCCCGCTTGCTTCGGCTAGTTGTCTCCGTTTTGAAAATGCTCCTTCGTAACGGTAACAATTATTTTGGAAAGAGCAACTATTGCGATAAGATTCGGAATTGCCATAAACCCGTTCAAAGTATCCGCTATCTCCCACGCGAGATCAAGCTTCATGGTGGCGCCTACAACTACCACAATGATGTACAAAATCTGATACGGCTTTATCGATTTTGATCCGAACACGAATTCACATGCACGAGTGCCGTAAAGCGCCCAACTCAGCAAAGTGGAGAATGCAAACAGGACTATTCCCACGGCAATAATTAACGCGCCACCCTGTGCTCCTACAAGTGATCCGATAGCGCTTGCATTCAGAGCCGTATCGCCGCGCACGCCGTAATTAAGATCAAGTCCGGCACCTTCAGCCGCACACAATAAGGTCAGTCCCGTAAGAGTACAAATTACGATCGTATCGAGGAATACTTCAAAGATACCGTAAAGGCCTTGTTTTACAGGATTTTTTTCAGATGTGGTGGCATGCGCTATAGGTGCGGAACCAAGCCCTGCCTCGTTCGAGAACACACCGCGTTTAACACCCCATGTTATTACGGTTACGACAGAAGCGACGGTACCTCCCGTAACGCCTCTAGGCGTAAATGCTCCGACGAAAATATCATGAAAAATTCCCGGAATGGTGTTTGCGTATGCAATGACAACGCTGAGACATGCAATAATGTAAACAACCGCCATTATCGGCACCAATTTTTCAGTAACCGCGCCGAGACGCTTTACGCCGCCGAAGAGCACGATTGCTACAAGTCCGGCGAGCACAAGTCCCAGAACCAGATTAACGGTCGACTGCCCCTGAAAATCGGGATTAAACGATACAATTGCGGTATTTACGGAGCTGACTATGTTTCCGACCTGCACGGCATTTCCTATACCGAATGCTGCGAGCGCTGCAAAAATACTGAAAATTCCGCCGAGCCACGCCCATTTTTCACCAAGTCCATTTTTGATGTAATACATCGGACCTCCGACCCAGTCGCCCAGATTGTTTCTTTCACGATACTTAACGGCAAGAGTAATCTCCGCATATTTGGTAACCATGCCGAAAAGCGCCGTAATCCACAGCCAGAAAAGCGTTCCGGCGCCGCCCAGCGTAATTGCGGCGGTGATTCCCGCAATATTTCCTGTTCCCACAGTTGCCGCGAGTGCTGTTGAAACCGCCTGGAACGGGGTGATCTCGCCATCTCCCGCTTCATGTTTCTTGAAAATTTTGCCGAGCGTGTTTTTCATCGCATAACCGAATTTCCTAAACTGAAATCCCTTTGTCATGAATGTCAGAAGAATACCGGTCCCGACCAATAGAATCAACATCGGCGGTCCCCATACGACCGAATTGACGGCCGCGTTGATTTTTGCAATAAGATTCATAAAACCCTCCTATAATAACTTGAAAAAAGAAACCCCGGATGATGAATAAACAATTAAAAAATTGGGGCTTTCGTTTTACATACGTGTATTATACTAAACAATAAAAATGTATTCAATTAAAAACATTGTTGTTTTCATAACAAGCCTCGGAATCGCTAGATTACTCAATGTAAACGGTTTCATGACCGATGGGGATAAAGCATTGACTTTGTCACCGTAGCGCAGCGTATCATCAATATCGCGAATGTGGAATATTTTATTTGTGGTATTGCATAAATAAGAAATTCAAATGATGTGAGGCATCATGATCGAGGGCATGACATTGACATGATATCGACATAAGTTTTGCCTGCATTGCTTTGCTTTAAAGCATGTGATGTGATAGAATAAACGCAATAAAAAGACTTGCGACAGCGGGTTTGATTGTCAACATTCAAGATGAGCTTGTGGAGGAGGAGAGTATGGATATTAAACGGCTTGCGGATGATTTCTATTGGGTAGGGACGCTTGATAAGGATCTTAAAATATTTGACATCGTGATGGATACGGAGTTCGGCAGTTCATACAATTCTTATCTTTTGAGAACCCCGCTCGGCGATGTGCTTTTTGACTGCACCAAAGCTCAGTTTTATGACGAATATGCGGAGAGGCTGAAAAAACTGACGAGCCTGAGCGATATAAAATATCTGGTGGTTAATCACACCGAGCCGGATCATGCCGGGGGAATCGAACGGCTGCTGCAGGACAATCCGGAAATCACGGTGGTTGCGACTCCGTTTGCCCTGAGATGTCTTTCAGAAATAATTAATTCGGATTTCAAGTCGCTCAAGACGGAGGACGGCGGAAGTCTGGAGCTAGGAGGAAAGACGCTCAAATTTATTCACGCTCCGAATCTTCATTGGCCCGATACCATGTTTACATATATTGAAAATGACGGAATTCTTGTCAGCTGTGACATGTTCGGGGCGCATTACTGCGCCGAGGCGATCACGCTGTCTGCCATGTCTCAGTCGGAACGCGCGGCCTTTATGGGCGCAATGGAATTTTATTTTGCCTGCATAATGGCGCCGTTTAAAGAATTTGTTCTGTCGGGGATTGATAGGATTAAAAATCTCAATATCATCATGATAGCGACGGGACATGGCCCTGTTATTGATACGGATATAGCAGAAGTCGTAAATGTATACAGGCAGCTTGCACTCGTTCCGGCAAAGGGTGATAAAAAGACGATAGTGGTGCCGTACGCTTCGGCATACGGTTATACGGCAATGCTGAAAGATGCGATCGTTCGCGGAATTCATTCAGCGGGTGATGTCGACGTCAGGGAGCATAATCTTGAAGGAATTTCCGCCGAGGAAATGGCGGGGCTCATGAATGAGCTGGAGGTCGCGGACGGAGTGCTGTTCGGCTCTCCCACATTTGTCGGAGAAGCGATCGAGCCGGTGTGGAATATTTTAAGCGCCATGTTGCCGCGCGTATATTCCGGTAAAGTGGGCTCGGCTTTTGGAGATTTCGGCTGGTCGGGAGAAGCTGTGCCGCACATTCTGCAGCGCCTTGAGCAGCTCAAAATGGAAGTTTACGGAGACGGTTTCAGGTGTAAATTCAAGCCGACGGAATCGGCATTAAAGGAAGCTGAGGAGTTCGGCAAAGGTTTTGCCGCAAGAGTCCTTGAAAAGTGAGAAAGGGGAAACAATATGGCATTTTCAGATGATATCGGTATAGATTTGGGGACGGCGAATGTCTGCGTATATGTAAAAGGTAAAGGAATCATTCTTCAGGAGCCCACCGTGGTGGCACTGGAAAGAGAGACTGACGATATACTTGCCGTAGGTGAGGAGGCGAGGCAGATGCTCGGTCGTACACCTGCGAATATTATTGCGGTAAGACCGCTTAAGGACGGAGTTATTTCGGATTACGACATAACAGAACGCATGCTTAAGTATTTTATTAAAAAAACGGGCGGCACCGGACGATTTTTCAAGCCGCGGATTATGGTGTGCGTGCCGAGCGGTGTAACCGAGGTTGAAAAACGCGCCGTTCAAAAAGCGGCGATGCAGGCGGGGGGCAAATCCGTGTATCTCATGGAAGAGCCCGTTGCAGCAGCGATAGGAGCGGGAATCGATATCTCAAAACCGGACGGCGTAATGGTTATAGATATCGGCGGAGGAACCACGGACATTGCAACAATTTCACTGGGCTCAATAGTTACCAACGCTTCGATTAAAATAGCCGGAGACAAGTTTGACGATGCGATAGTAAAATTCATGAAGCGTGAGCACAAACTGTATATAGGAGACAGAACCGGAGAGGATCTTAAGAAAAATATAGGGACGGCATATGCACGGGACGAGTCGGTGAGCATGGAGTGCAGGGGAAGAGATCTTTCCACGGGATTGCCGAAATCGGTGATCGTGACATCTGAAGAAATGCTTGAAGCGCTTGATGAACCGTTGCAGTCGATATGCGATGCGGTTCACAGCGTGCTTGAACGCACGCCGCCGGAGCTCGCTGCGGATATAAGCAATGCGGGTATAGTGGTTACGGGCGGCGGTGCCTTGCTTTCGGGAATCGACAAAAGGATAAAGGCAAGGACGGGAATTGATGTGCGAATAGCTGACGATCCGATGTCCTGTGTGGCGGTCGGAACCGGACTTGCGCTTGAATCCATAGAAATGCTTGAAAACACCAAATTGAATCGCAAAAAGCAGTTTATATAAGCTGCTTTTTATATATCGATATCTGTGAGGACAATTTGTTTCGTCAACTTGTTTTGATAGTGTGCGAAGATTAAGATTATGCTGCATAACCATGCCGTATAGGTAAACAAAGTGAGGTGGAGATGTTGAACGGCAATATGAATAAAAAAACAAAAATTGTATGCACCATAGGTCCTGCAAGCGACAGCGAGGATACGCTTAAAGAGATGACCCGTGCGGGAATGAATGTTTGTCGTATAAATTTTTCACACGGTACACATGAAGAACACGCCCGCCGCATCAACACGATCAAGAAAGTTCGCAAAGAATTGGATGAATTTGTTGCGATTCTTTTAGACACGAAAGGACCTGAAATAAGAACGGGGCTCTTTGAGGGCGGTCAGGCAAATTTAAAGCAGGGAGAGGAATTCACCATCACGGTGCGTGAGGGCGTGATCGGCAATGAGCGCATATGCGGGGTCAGCTACAAGGGCTTGATTGATGACATCAAAATCGGCGATATGATACTTATAGATGACGGGCTTATTTCCATGATAGTGAAAGAAATAAGCGGCGAAGACATAGTATGCGTGGTGGAAAATCCGGGGATCATCAAAGATCGCAAGGGAGTGGCGGTTCCTAACATAAAGGTCAATCTTCCGGCAATTTCCGAGCAGGACAGAGCGGACTTGTTGTTCGGCATAGAGCATGATGTGGATTTTATTGCAGCCTCTTTTATAAGAAAGGCATCGGATGTGCTTGAGATCCGTAAACTTCTCGATGAAAACGGCGGCGCGGATATACACATAATATCAAAAATTGAAAATCAGGAGGGCGTTGACAACCTGGATGAGATCATAGCGGTTTCCGACGGAGTGATGGTCGCAAGAGGGGATCTGGGAGTTGAAATCCCCATGGGAGATATAGCAATCGTTCAAAAAGAGATGATCAGAAAGGTCAGAGCAAATTCCAAACCGGTGATTACAGCAACACAGATGCTCGACAGCATGATGCGAAATCCGCGTCCTACGAGGGCGGAAGTTACCGATGTTGCAAACGCCATATTTGACGGCAGTGACGCGATAATGCTGTCAGGAGAAACCGCGGCGGGCAAATATCCCGTTGAGGCGGTTAAAACCATGAGTGATATCGCGCTTAGAACGGAGTCTGCGAAAAATATAGATGAATTTCGCAATCTGCTTTTCAGCGTAAATAAGCATTCGGTTACGCATGCCATAAGTAACGCTACATGTGCGACCGCAAATGATTTGCAGGCGAAGGCGATAATTACGACCACCGCATCTGGCAGAACCACCAGGATGGTTTCCGTATATCGTCCTCATTGCCCGATTATTGCATCGACATATACTGAAAAAGTGGCGAGACGCTGTTCGATTCTTTGGGGTGTATATCCGCTGCTTACGGAAAAACAGAGTTCTACCGATATGGAATTTGAACAATCGGTAAGAGACTCGATAAAAAAAGGGATGATTGAGTCCGGAGATCTCGTAGTAATAACAGCCGGCGTACCGATCGGAATTTCAGGCACCACAAATCTCATAAAAGTGCACATAGCTCAAAAATGACAAATTGACTAAAACCGATTAAAGCCAATAAACCAGAAAAACAAGCAAATAAAAAATAATTAAAGAATAATAAAGACAGAAAGAAAAAAGCTCAAAATAACTCAAAGCGGGGGACGGCACGGATCAGAGAAGATAAAGCGGCAAATCCGCATGTAAAAAATGCGGACATGTAAAACACAAACATGTGACAAATAAAGACATGTAAAATATATACATGTGACGAATATAGAAAGGACCCCATGCCGCTGCGGACATAGGGTCCTTTCTGTATTGGATAAGAGAAATGATTATCCTATTATAAGTTATGATCTGTCATATAATTATGAGCCGCCATATTCTTATAAACTGTTGTATCCGGCATAAAGGGCTTTTTCATTCAGTTCATTGAATTTTGCCTTGCCCTTGTCCGTGAAATATTGATTCATAGCATCCCTATATTGTTCATATGTAAGGAATCCGGTTTTTTTGAGTACCGCTCCGACAAGTGCTATATTGGCGCCTTTCGGGTTACCCGCTTCCTCGGCGAGTTTCTCCGCGTCCACTTTTACGACATTGATATCATCTCTGAACTTGCGTTTTTCATCCACAAGTGAGGAATTCGCAAAAAGCCAACCGCCGGGTTTCACGGATGATTCAAATTTGGTTATGGCGGGGTCGTTTAGCGTAATCAGTATGTCTATTTCCTTTACATACGGGCTTGCAATTTCTTCATCACTTATTTTAATCATGCAATTTGCCGTACCGCCGCGCATCTCGGAGCCGTACGACGGATACCATGTTATTATATTTCCGGCATGGTGCCCGGCGAAAGCAATCAGCATCCCGGTTGTGAGCACACCCTGCCCGCCAAAACCCGAGCAAATGATTTGTTGCAGCATTATTTTCCCCTCCTTCCGATGAATTCACCGCATTCATAAACAGGCATTACTTCTTTTCGTATGCGTTCGATTGATTCGCGCGGCGTCATGTTCCAGTTGGTCGGACAAGGCGAGAGAATTTCAACAAATGAGAATCCCTCGTTGTTTAACTGTGCTTCAGTTGCATTTCTAATATATTTTTTTGTTTTTTCTATATTAGCCACGCTGTCGACGCTCCCCCTGGCAAGATAAGCGATATCAAGTGTTTTCAATGTTTCAATCGCATTGAACGGACGCCCGTTCAGCTGCGGATCGCGACCGCCCGGAGTCGACGTCGTTTTTTGATTTATAAGCGTTGTCGGAGCCATCTGCCCGCCGGTCATGCCGAAAACGGTGTTGTTTACTACGATCACGGAGATGTTGTCATTCCTTATAGCCGACCACATTGTATGTGCCAGCCCTATTGAATATGCCGCACCGTCTCCTATGTATGCAAAAACCGCCGAATCGGGGCGCGTGATCTTCGCTCCCACCGCGGTCGGAACGGGACGCCCGTGCGCAGCACCTATGTAATCGTATCCGGTACAGAACATCAACAAGGAACAACATGCAACATCCACAACCGTAACGGATTTGTCGTCAAGACCCATCTCCGCCAGCACATCATAAAGAGTGTGGGCAATTATTCCGTGGCCGCATCCCGGGCAAAAACCGGAGATGTCTTCCATCAGGAGATCAGGAGCTTTAAAAATCATAGAGCAACACCTCCTTTGAATTCCCATTTATAATTTTTTCAGCCATTTCAACGATTTTTTCGCTTGTAGGCACATCATATGATGTGAGATATCCGTATATAGGGTACTTGCATCTGCTCGAAACGGCGACGTCATCCTTAAGCTGCCCGGTTATGCTCATCTCAACTATCAGCAAACCCTTGCAATCGGGGCTTATTTCTTCAAACGCTTTTACCGGGAACGGGGTGACGGTTTTCGGACGTATCAATCCCAGCCTGATTCCGTTCGCCCGGGCAATCTTCACGGCTTCCTTACATACTCTGGAGCTTATCCCGTAGGCGACCAGGACGACTTCCGCATCGGAGACGCTTATGTTTTCCCATCGCTGCTCATTTTCCTGTATTGCGGCATATTTTTCGGCAAGTATGCTCTCATAACCTTTGTAGGTGCCCTCGCAGAAATAAGATGTATTCGTAACCTTTATTCCGCTTTCCCCCGCCTTTCTGCCTTTGCCGACTACCCAATCAAACTTGTCGATATCATGCTCATGCATTGTCGGAAGCGTGACACTCTCCATCATCTGACCTATCGCCGCATCGGACAATATCAAAACGGGATGTCTGTATTTTTCAGCAAGATCATATGCAAGAATCACAAAATCCACGCTTTCCTGCACGGACGCAGGCGTAAGGGCAATAATCATCGTGTCCCCGTGACCGTTCCCCTTTGTGACAAGCCCATAATCGCTTTGACTTTGAAAAATATCTCCAAGCCCATTGCCGAGCCTCGCAACATCAACGATCACCGCCGGCAAATCCGCTGCAACCAGGTACGAGAGCCCCTCCTGTTTTAAGGAAAAACCGGGACCCGCCGAAGTCGTAAGAACCCTGCCGCCGGCGGCGCTTGCCCCGAGTATCATATTTATACCTGCGAGCTCATCCTCCGTTTGAACGCATCTGCCGCCCACTTCAGGCATCCTCCACGCCATATATTCCAAAACCTCGGTCTGCGGTGTAATGGGGTACCCGCTGAAAAGTCGGCAGCCTGCTCTTATTGCGGCTTCCGCCAAGGCTTCATTCCCTTTCATAATAACGGAATTTTTATCCATTTGCGCTACCTCCTTTCTAAGGTCTCCTTACTTCAATTGCACAATCCGGGCACATCTTGTAACATGAGCCGCAAGCTATGCAAAGTTCCTCATCAAATGCTACTGTCGGATAGCCCTTATCGTTGTTTTTGCCGGAAACACTGACAGCTTTTTTCGGACAAACCATTACGCAATAATGGCAGCCCTTGCATCGAACCGGATTATAAAAGATTTTTTGCATATCCTTTCTCTCCTTTCGTATCTGCAATCTAAAAAAGCTTCCATGACATATATTCTCTTCTGCGAGTATATCACAGCGATATTGGCGTGTAAATGGATATAATCATAAAAAACAGGCACATGAACAAAATAAGAATACATGTATACATATCTAAGCTCGTTTTGATATCATGCCATAAAATGTTGATAAATCAATATATTTTGCACCGTATCACGCGGCAGCTCGGTGTATATGTTAGTGCACATATAAATATGTATATATGTAAGCTCGCATGGATTCAAAGGCGGTTGACTTGATATTGGAATACATATATACTAACCGTGTATATAGCTTCCATGGCGAATTTTATTCATGCGACATATATTCTCAAACTATGTGCCTAAACTCCGGATCCCGGGGTATGACAGGCGGTTTTTGTGTTTTTATGTGGAGGTGTAATGATGAATAAGAAACCGTATGCCGTTATTGAATGGAATGATGTCGAGAGCGACGCCAAAGGCTGGCTGTGCGCTTATAATTTTGTCAATCATTATTGCGGAGGCGGCACGAGAATGCATCCTACCGTTACCAAGGAAGAGGTGGTGAGGCTTGCCACGACTATGGGATATAAGTACAAAGCGTGTGAATCCGAAACTACCGGCGGGTGCAAGGGCGGTATAGCATATGACTACAAAGCCCCGGATGCGAAGGAAGTGCTGAGAAGATATCTCAAGGCGATGGCTCCTTACATTAAGGCGGGAGTTTCAATAGGCGGAGACCTGGGAGTCGATTATGCGGATGTGCTTGAAATTTTGGATGAACTGGGAATCGGTCTGCCTGCAACGAAAGAGATGAAGGCAAGCGCAAAGATTCAGCAGGGAATTAAAGATCATGATACCCTTTGCGGCGAGAGATATGACGGATTTTTGATGTATGACATGATAACCGGTTACGGCTGCGCCGCCGCTCTTGACGAGGGCTGGAAACTTAGAGGAGGCGCACCGGGCGCGAAAGTTGTGATACAGGGTTTCGGCTGCGTGGGCGCATCCATGGCGAACAGTCTTGATAAAATGGGATATAAAGTCGTGGGAATCGCCGATGCGAATTGTCTTGTCGAATGCCAGGAGGGGCTTGATGTGAAAAAGCTCATCGCGGGCAGATTGCCTAAGGGCGAAATGAATCCCGATGATTTTGAGCCGAACTACACGGTAAGAAAGAATACCGAATGGTTGGATATTGACTGCGACATATTGGTCCCTGCTGCTCTTGAGGATGTGATCAATAAGGATAACGCACATAAGGTGAAAGCTTCAATGATCGCGGAAGCGGCAAATATACCGACTACGCCCGAAGCCGATGAAATTTTGAAAGAAAAAGGCGTAGATGTATGTGTGGATTTTGTCACCAATCTGGGAGGAATAAGAATTTATGAAGTATCCGTATTCGGTCTTGTTCCTTGTGATCCCGCCGCTGTCGTAAAAGATACGGAAGATCTGTGCAGAAAGAATACAAAGCTCGTATTTGAAACCGCAAAAAAAGAGGGAATCACTCAAAGAGAAGCGGCATACAAACTGTTTACGCCCGATACATTTGACACTCCTGATATCTAATCGGGGCTTTCACTGCTGATGAATCGATTGAATCATGATGGAGGTAAAATACAGAATGAATATTCATAAATTGTTGAAACCGCGCAAAATTGCAATAATCGGAGCGAGCGAAAAAGAAGGCTTCGGCGGAGATACGTGCAGAAATGCGATTGCATATATGGATGAGGAAAAATATTTTTTTGTAAACCCTCGCAGGGATGAAGTCCTCGGGAAAAAATGTCGCAAAAGCATTGCCGATCTTCCGGATGATGTTGATTTAGCGGTCATATGCACGCCGGCAGCAACGGTGGAAGATATGCTCAGAGATTGCGCGGCGAAGGGAGTAAAAGGCGCGGTCGTATATGCCAGCGGATACGGGGAAGTGGGCACTGCCGAGGGCAAGGAGGCGGAGCGGAGATTGCAGGATCTTTGCGAGCAGCTTGATATCGCTCTGATGGGGCCGAATTGCGCGGGCTATGCAAACATGATTGACAAAGTATATCCGTTTGCATTTATCTCTGAAGAGCGGGACAGGAGCGGAAATATAGGCATAATTTCACAAAGCGGGCAGCTCATTCTCAGTATAATGGACAGCCCGAAAGTGAAATTCTCATATGCGATTTCAGCGGGAAACAGCAAGATAGTTACAATGGAGGATTATCTCGAATTTTTGATAGACGATGCGGACACAAAAGTGGTTGCAATGTATCTTGAGGGCGTGAGAAATCCGGAGCGCTTTATGAAAGCGCTTAAGAAAGCCGCAGAGATCAGGAAACCCGTGGTCGTTTTAAAAAGCGGCAGGTCGGAGAAAGCTCAGGCGATTGCAGCATCGCATACGGGGAGCTTGTCCGGAGCCGACAAGGTCTTTGACGCGTTATTTGAGAAATTCGGTGTAATACGCGTTGACGATCTCGAAGAGCTCATAGCGACATCGCAGGCGCTTGCAACGCTCAAGCGGATTCCTCGCGGAAAAGGACTTGCGGCGATAAGCCTGTCCGGCGGGGAAACGGGAATTTGTGCGGATGTTGCACATCTGACCGGACTTGAGTATTTCGATTTTTCCGACAGCACGCTGAAGAGTCTTAATGACATACTGCCGAGCTATGCGACGCCGAATAATCCTCTCGATTCCACGGCGACATTGTCCTATGATGCGGAGGCTTTCGCAAAGGTGCTCGAAATCATAATGAAAGATGAAAAAACGGATCTCGTTGCGGTGGGATACACATTGCTTCAGGAAATCGCTGATAACGCCATTTACTACATGAGCGAGGCTATGGATATAGTGAGCGGACAACCGTGGTGCAAACCCATGATGATGGTTCCTTTTGCTGAGATGAGCAGGAACAAGGAGTATTGCGATAAACTCGAAAAGATCGGAGTGCCGGTATTGCCGACCGCTCTTTATGCGTTCAAAGTGATAAAAAATGTTCTGAATTTCGCAGCATATGACATAAAGGAACACGACCTTGACGTAAGCTTTAAGAACGGAGTCGAAAGTGGCACCGGGGAGCGTGTCGCTTTGACCGAAGCGGAGAGCAAATCCATAGTGGCGGAATACGGCGTGCCGACAGGCAGGTTTGAGGTGGCTAAAACGCAGAATGAGGCCGTTGCCGTTTTCAATAAATTGAAAGCTGCATCGGATGCGGAAGATTTTGCGGTTGTCGCCAAAATAGACAGCAGAGATGTACTTCATAAATCCGATGTCGGAGGCGTAATTCTCAATCTGAAAAACGAGAATGACGTTGCGGCGACATATGCAAAAATACTCGATAATGTGAAGGCAAATTGTCCCGATGCGAGGATTTCCGGCGTGCAGATCTGCGAAATGGCGAAAACGGGCGTGGAAATGATCATAGGGGTCAACAACGATCCTCAATTCGGACCGTGCGTACTATGCGGTCTCGGGGGAATATTTGTCGAAATATTTAAAGATACCTCGCTGGCGCTTGCGCCGATTTCTCTTAAAGAAGCTCAAAAGATGGTGCGAAGTTTAAAGGGATACAAGATGCTTACGGGATATCGCGGCAATCCGAACTGCGATGTTGATGCTTTTGCGGAACTGATCAGAAACATTTCGCTTATGGCGGTGGATAAGCGGGATGAGCTTTTGGAGCTTGACCTTAATCCGGTATTTCTATATGAGGAAGGATTGTGTGCAGCCGATGCACTGTATGTAAAAAGGAGTTGATTTGCACATGGAACTTACAAAAAATAAATATTTAAAAATCATGGCGCTCGGCGTGGCCGGCGGATCTATGTATCTGATTCCGTTCATAAGATATGTATTTTATGATTGGCAGGTAGCAGCGATGGGCATCACGAATGCGCAGCTCGGATTCCTTACCACCGTTTACGCTATAGCAAATGCATTCTTGTACATCCCCGCGGGGATTTTGGCGGATAAATTTTCAACAAAAAAACTTATGGTATTTTCACTTACGGGCGTATCAATTCTGACATGGCTGTTTGCTTTCAATGTGCAATCATACGGTTTTGCTTTGTTCATCTGGGTCATGTTTGCGGTTGTCGGCGTTCTGCCGTTCTGGTGCGCGCTGTTTAAAACCATACGTCTCGTTGCGGGCGAAAAGGATCAGGGTTTTCTGTTCGGACTTTATTACATGTGTAACGGACTCACCGGAGCGATAGCAAATGCTGCGGGTCTCAAGCTTGCGGGTATGGCAGACAGCGTGGATCGGAAATTTTTTATCGCTGTTGTGGTGTATGGATTCGCTACGGCATTGGGAGCATTGCTCATTTTGCTTCTCATCAAAAACAACAAGCCTGCAAGGCTGAAAGGTGAACCGGCAGTCGAGGATCCTGACGCATTTAAATTCAGTCAGCTCGGCGAATTGGTGCGGATGCCTGTTGTATGGGTTTTCTCGATCGTTGTGTTCACGGGATATGCGATTTATTCGAGCAGCCCGTACTTCACACCTTATCTGACTGATGTCGTGGGGATTTCACCGGAAGACTCGGGAATACTTTCCATAATAAGAACCTACATATTCTACATTCTCGCGCCGGTGAGCGGCATTGTAGCCGATAAGGTCTTCAAGTCAACGAGCAAATGGTTTATTTTGCTTTACCTGATTTTGACAGCGCTTTTCCTTGGGGTTCTTGCAATTCCGTCCACGGCAAGCGTAGGCTTTGTCAGCTTCTATACTTTGCTGCCGGGCTTGTTCGGGCTTGCGCTTTATGGAATCGTATTTTCCATCGCAAACGAGGCGAAAATCCCGGTTGCACTTATGGGAACCGCGGTCGGTGTGGCATCGCTCATAGGATATTCTCCCGATTTCTTCATGGCGACGATGTTCGGCTCCTGGCTCGATAAATTCGGTCCGACAGGATACAATTATATATTCGTCTTCCTCGGAATCAACTGCTTTGTAGGATTCCTGGCGGCGGTATTTATTAGACGCAGAACAAAGAAGAGCGCAATGAACGAATAAAGTTCGGATCAATTCGTTTTAATTGTTACGTCTTAGAGAGGAGGATTTACCATGAGTGATACTCCCGGTTTGAAACGAGAGCTCGGCTATTTTGCTACAATAGCCATAATAATAGGTCAGATGATCGGATCCGGTATATATATGACTCCCCAGGGTTTGGCGGAACTGTCAAACGCAAAAGTAGGAGTATGGTCCGTCGCAATTACCGGACTCGGTACGTTGCTTCTTGCGCTCTCATTCGCAAAACTGGCACAGCGAAAGGCGGTGACCGGCTCGGCGGTCGTCTACACGAATGAGGCGTTCGGCGAGCTGCCCGCCTTCTGGGTCGGCTGGTCGTATTGGTGCGGATGTTGGACCGCAAACGGCGCTATAATAATCGCGGGAGTGAATTACCTGTCATATTTCGTTCCCGTATTTGCCGAGGACAGCTTTGAAAAATTTGCATTATCGCTTGCGGTAATATGGTTGTTCACCATACTGAACATCAAGGGTGTAAAGGAAGCCGGGTATCTGAATCTGGTGCTGACATTGGCAAAACTTTTGCCGCTTATCGTGTTCATTATAATTGCCGCAAGGCATATCGAACCGCAAAATTTTGAAACCGTAGCAAGCCCCGACCTTGAAGGGATATCGGTATTGCCGATGGCAATGGCATATTCGCTTTGGGTGTATATAGGATTTGAAGGCGCTACGGTCAACGCCGGTGAAGTTAAGCAAACGCATTACGTGTATAAAGCCACGATATTCAGCACGCTTGTCGTAATATTGATATATGTGGCGCTTGTATTTTTGGCGGCGGGCAATATGCCTCAGTCCGAACTTGCCGCTTCGGCTTCGCCTTTTGCGGATATTATCAAGGCGAAAACCGGATACTTCTGGGCAGGAGGATTCGTTTCAATAGGCGGTTTCATTTCGGCTTTCGGATGTGTGGGCGCATGGATACTGTCTGCCGCGAGGGTTTCATATTCTTTGGGGGAAAGCGGATTGTTGCCGAAAACGTTTGCAAAAATCGACTCCAAAAGAGGGACCCCGGTCAGCAGCCTGATAATCAATTGCGTGCTTATGACGATAATTATGACAATTGGATTTGTCACAAAAAGCGGCAGCGTATATACATTTTTCGTGATGCTTTCGGTGCTGTCGTTCCTGGTATTTTATGCATTCGGGGTCGCATCCGAAATCATGCTCTCGGGCAGAGAGATCAAGAGATTCACCTTTGCCGGATTTATCAAAAAAACCTGGCTGAGTTTTGTGGCGCTCGGATACAGCATTTACACCATTGTCGGAGCAGGTGCGGAATACGTAATGTACGGATTCCTCCTGCTGCTTTTGGGGATTCCGGTGTTTATCTACGTCAAGCTGGCGGGGAACGGTGAAACCCCAAAATAATCTCATAGTCTATATGTAGTAATATTTTGCAAAAACTGCAAAACGGTATATAATACTCGTGATGCGGTTTTTGTTTAATTGGGATTTATTTTTAAAGGGAATTGCATGTTTTTTTAAGTGAGAAAGTTTTAGAAATTAAGGTGTGAAAATGTCTTCAAATTCGAGGAATAAGGTTTTAAGAGAGATATTGCGGATGATAGATTCCGGCGAAGCGGCTTCCGGCAAAATCATTTCCGAGGCGCAGCTCTGCAAGGAGCTTGGGCTCAGTCGCACGCCCGTCCGAGAGGCTCTTATCGAGGCGACTGCAAACGGAATTTTGAAAAAAGTTCCGAACAAGGGTTACCAGATGTATGAGCAGGATGAAAACACACAGTGGGAAAAATTTCTGATAATATCCGTGCTCGACGCTTTGGCGGCAAAACTTGCGATTGCAAATATGACCGATAAGGATTATGCAAAAATGGAAGAATATATCGACATGATGGATGTTGCGATCAGACACCACAATTATGCGGCATATAGAGATTTCCAACAGGATTTTCACGATATATATATTCAAAAATGCGGTAATAAAACGCTGATAGATGAAATTGATCACATGAAATACAGCATAGCAAGGTACACATACTATTTGGATAATCAGGAGGACTTGTTCGCATTATTTAATGAGGCGAACAATGAACACAGGGAAATGCTGAGGCTGTTCCGGCAAGAAGATGCTCAGGGTTTGGAGCGTTTGCTGATTGATGTACATTGGGCACAGAAATTGAGCCCGATCTATTACGGGAAAAAGATGGATGAAACGGGCGCGTAACGAGGACACTTGCGCGTAAATAAAAAATATCGACGGGTTTTATTCCTTTTGCAAGGTTTTTTATTATGGAGGAGGCTGAATTATGGCGGTTAATCTTAAAGGAAGAAGTTTTTTGACATTGATGGATTTCACTCCGGAGGAGATCAGATATATGCTGGATCTTGCGCATGATCTAAAGGCTAAAAAACGGGCGGGGATAAAGGGAGACCTGCTGGAAGGCAAAAATATCGTGTTGCTTTTCGAGAAAACTTCGACTCGCACCAGGTGCTCTTTTGAAGTTGCCTGTAAGGATGAGGGAGGCAATGCAACATTCCTCGATTCCGGTTCGTCGCAGATAGGGAAAAAAGAGTCGCTTGAGGACAGTGCAAAGGTACTGGGAAGATTTTTTGACGGAATCGAGTACAGAGGATTCGATCAGGAAATAGTGGAAAATCTTGCAAAACATTCCGGCGTGCCGGTATGGAACGGACTCACCGATATCGATCATCCGACGCAAATCCTGGCTGACATGCTTACCATCGAGGAGCATGTCCACAAACCGTTAAAAGATGTAAAAGTGGTATTTTGCGGAGATATTCGCAATAATATGAGTTACGCATGGATGTACGGATGTGCGAAAATGGGAATGCATTATGTCGCATACGGTCCCGAAGAACTTGCAAAAGACATCCCTGAAGATGTGTTGGGGCGCGTTTTTGCGGTTGCGGAATCCACGGGCGCAAAAATAGAGATATCTTCCGATATCGCTTCAATAAAAGGAGCGGACGTCATATATACGGACATATGGGCGTCAATGGGGGAAGAATCGGAGATCCCCGCCAGAGTGAAACTGCTCACCCCGTATAAAGTTACTATGGAAATGCTGCGCGCGACCGGAAATGACGATGTTATCTTCATGCACTGTTTGCCGGCATTTCATGATTTTGAAACCGATATGGCGAAGCAGCAGAAAGAATTGGGATACGACATCAGGGAAGTGACTGATGAGGTATTCAGATCAAGACACTCCAAGGTCTTTGACGAAGCGGAAAACAGGATGCATACGATAAAAGCCGTGATGGTGGCGACGCTCGGTCGATAGGGGGATTCATGAAATCAGGGATAGGCAATTATTCGGAAATAGGGAAACTGCGCAAGGTATTGATTCATCGATTGGGGGATGAAATTGAGGGGCTGGTGCCAAACAATTTTACACGTTTGCTCTTTGATGACATACCGTATCTGAAAGCGGCGCAAATCGAGCATGATGCGTTTGCAAAAACTCTGATGGATAACGGCGTCGAGGTCGCATATGTGAATGAGGAGACCGCCAAAGCTCTGATAGATCCGGAAATCAGACGCAAATTCGTGGCTGAGTTTATTGCGGAAAGTGATGTCACGCATCCGGCGGTAGTTGAGGCTTTGACGGAATATCTTCTTTCATTTGATGTGCGGGTTATGGTTGATAAGATGATCGCGGGAATAAAGAAAAACGAAATCAAAGATCTCAGTCACAGCTCGCTCGCCAATTTTGTGAATGCGGAGTATCCGTATTATACGGATCCGATGCCCAACATATATTTTACTCGTGACATCGGTACATGCATAGGCAGCGGAATCGGGGTTTATCACATGAAAACGAAAGCTCGCAGGCGCGAGTCGCTGCTGCTGCAATACATGGGAAGATACAATCGGGATTTTGCCCGGGAGGACACGTCCTTTTGGTATGACTATCATTTTAAACCGCACATTGAGGGCGGGGATGTTCTGGTACTTTCCGAAAAAACATTGGTTATAGGGTTGTCGGAGAGGACATCGCCGGATGCCGTAGAAATACTCGCGGCAAATTTGCTTCCGCATTCCGATTTTGAGAACATTTTGGCATTCGATATACCTAAGCGCAGGGCATTTATGCACCTTGATACCGTGTTTACCATGGTTGATTATGACAAATTCACAATTCACCCCGAGATTGAGGGCCCGCTCAAAATATACGATGTGCGCCTTGGGAAGAATGGTGAAATAGTGTTTGCAATGGCTGAGCACGATCTTACGACGGAACTGCGGCGAGTGCTCCACAACGATGATATAGAACTCATAAGATGCGGCGGCGGAGATGATTTTGCGGCGCAGCGCGAGCAGTGGAGCGACGGTTCAAATACCCTTGCAATTGCCCCCGGCGTGGTAATTACATACGACCGAAATTATGTTACGAACGAGCTCCTGGATTCCAAGGGGATAACGGTCCTTGAAATTCCGTCCGCGGAACTTGCAAGAGGCAGAGGCGGCCCGAGATGCATGTCCTTTCCGATCATAAGAGATGCCGTTAAATTTTGTAACACATGATTTTGCAACACAGAAAGAATTCAGAGGATAATGCAGACAGTTTAAAGGAATTTACAGATGAAAAAAAGGATAGTAATCGCACTGGGCGGAAACGCACTGCAAACGAGCAGCTACCTTGCTCCCGACTCGCAGATTGAGGCTCTGAAAGTCGCATGTGAGCAAATCGTCGATATATATGAATCCGGATACGATATAGTTTTGGTGCACGGGAACGGTCCGCAAGTAGGCAATATTTTCAACTCTCTCGGAAACATGCCGTTTGATGTCTGCGGTGCGATGTCGCAGGGATATATCGGATATCATATACAGCAGGTACTGCGCACGGCTATGAATAGGCGAGGATATGATGTCCCGATTGCAACGGTTCTCACGGAAGTTGCCGTGAATCAATCGGATCCGGCATTTCAAAATCCCGAGAAACCAATAGGCGGTTTTTACAATGCCGACGAGGCAAAAAAAATCGCTGCCGAAACGGGCTGTGTTATGAAAGAGGATGCCGCGAGAGGCTGGCGGCGCGTGGTTCCGTCCCCCGTTCCCGAAAAAATCGTGCAGATCGGGGCGATTAAGGAACTTTCAAAACAGGGGATCGTCATCGCCTGTGGCGGTGGAGGCATCCCGGTAGTTGAAAAGGAATCGGGGGTTTGCGGCGTGGAGGCCGTTATCGATAAGGATTTTGCGGCTTGTCTTCTTGCGCAAGAATTGCATGCGGACATACTCCTTATTTTAACGGCGGTTGAAAATGTGAAAATCAATTACGGCAC
Organism: Anaerovoracaceae bacterium; assembly: GCA_041844835.1. Lineage (GTDB taxonomy): Bacteria > Bacillota > Clostridia > Peptostreptococcales > Anaerovoracaceae > CAUUCX01. The sequence continues at coordinate 2,762 of JBGZBU010000026.1, read as the reverse complement.
GCCCGGCGAAAAATCGCTTTCCCGCATTGATCCGGAGCTTGCAATGGAATACGCAGATTCCGGGCAATTCGCAGCAGGCAGTATGCTCCCCAAAATACTTGCTGCCGTCAGGTTTGCAAACAACGGCGACACTGCAATTATCGCTTCACTCGAAAACGCGGCAGACGCGGCGCTCGGGGAAAGCGGAACGATTATAAGACGAACATAAGCCGAATAAAAACGATTATAAATGAGGAAGTGCAGTGATGAAAAAAACTTATTTGGATTACTTTTTTGATATTGCGAGGATCCCACGAGGATCGGGGAACGAATCGGCTATTGCCGATTTTTTACTCGAATTTGCCGAGGAACATTCGCTGGAAGCGTGTATTGAAGAGAAGTCGGGGAATGTGATAATCAAAAAGTCCGCGACCAGCGGATATGAGGACGTTCCCTCGGTAATACTCCAGGGGCATCTCGATATGGTTTGTGAAAAAGAGCCCGAGATTGCCCATAATTTTGAAAAGGATCCGATAAAAGCGGTTCGGGACGGCAATATTGTGAGGGCGGAGGGAACGACGCTGGGCGCGGATAACGGCATCGCCATAGCTTACGCCATGGCTGTATTGGCTGATCGTGATATCGCACATCCGGCGCTGGAAGTTGTCCTTACCACACAGGAAGAGACGACCATGCACGGAGCGGAAATGGTTCAAAAAAAGAACTTCAAATCAAAGTACATGCTGAATTTGGATTCCGAGGAAGAGGGCAAATTTTTCGTCTCGTCCGCGGGATGGATGGATTCCTTCGGAAGACTTGACATAAAGTATGTACCCGCACAAAATGCGCAAACATGCCAAATTTCAGTGTCTGGGTTAAAAGGCGGGCATTCGGGGATGGATATTCACAAGGGCAGAGGAAATGCGAACAAAATTTTATGCAGAATTCTTGCAAAACTCACGGACGCAATTCCGACGCTCGAAATTGCAGATATACAAGGAGGTAGAAAATCGACGGCAATTCCCAGAAATGCGGCGGCACTGATAAATATCCCCGCTGATGCATATGATGAGGCGGCAGGAATGACGGCTGCCTTGGAAGCGGATATAAATCTCGAATATGAAAAGACTGACAGAGTCAGCATGGCGCTTCTTAAAAGCGAATTTGCCGAAACGGTTTTTTCCGAATCGGATAGAGATAAAATAGTCAATTTCGGTAATTTGGTTTTCAGCGGCGCATATTCAAAAATTCCGGATATGGACGTGACGCAGTGTTCGCAGAATTTTGGAGTTTTTGCTGTTGATGAGGGGGCACTGAATATTGAAATATGTACGCGCAGTGCAGTTGACAGCCTGACATGTCATTTCGGAGAAATTAATATGCGGCTGTTTGCATTATGCGGAATGGACGCGAAACTCGGCAAATTCTATAGCGCATGGCAGTATGCGCCCGACTCCCCGCTTAGAAATCTGGCCGGAAAAGTATACAAGGATATGACGGGCGAGGAACCCGAACTTTTAGCCATTCATGCGGGGCTTGAATGCGGATATTTCGCCGGAAATTTAGGAGTGGATATCATAAGTTTCGGACCTAATATTAAAGATGTGCATTCTCCTACGGAAACTCTTGAAGTAGATTCCGCTGACAGAGTGTATGAATATTTGCTGGCACTGCTCGGCGCATTTAAGAATTTGTGATCACATCTGCGCGCGGCGGATCAAATCGGATTGCGGGAGAATGTATTTTGAGAGAATGTATTTGGGGAGGATACGGAATTGAAACGGATATCTATATTAGGGGATTCCATTAGTACGCTTGAGGGTTACAATCAGCTCAGAGCGGCCGAATTCTATGACGGCGGGCATAAATTGCTCTACGGTGTACATGAGTTTTCGGATACATGGTGGGGGAAATTGATAAACCATCTCGGCGGTGAACTTTTGGTAAATGATTCATATTCGGGGACTATGATCGCCCGCGATGAAAGAGGTATGTTTTTAGGACCGTCTGCAGTTTGCGGGCAGCGCCTTGAGAATCTTGCAAGAAACGGCGTCATGCCGGATGTGATAATTATTTTCATGGGATTTAATGACTGGGAAAACGGAATTGCCATAGAGGCGGATTCCGATGATTTGAAGGAAAACCTTTCATGCTTCAAGCCGGCATATCGCTATGTTCTCGACAATCTTAAAGAAAAATATCCGGATGCCGAGATAATGGCTCTCGCTCTGCCAAAAGCATATTTGAGGGAAGAATCCGATTCGCGGGTGCAATCCGTAATGGAACCGCCCGATAATCATGCCGCATTTCCGCTCCCCGAATATAACGAGGTAATCCGCGAGGCGGCGATATCTGCAGGTTGTAAATTCATAGATATAGCGGAGCGAAGATATGAAACCCTGGATATGTCACACCCTACAAAAAAGGGCATGGAAGAAATCTTCGATGCAATCATATCCTGTATATAATCACTGTCAAACAATAATTGAAAAACAAAAATTTAATTATTGGGAAGAAAAATCCCGTAAATAACCGGGAATTTTTCAAAATTTGCAGCAAACGGATTGAAAAAAGGGATCATAAGTGATATCGTTTTAACAGATGCAGTATTAATGTGGAGACCCGGCCCTTTTTAGTTATACGCTTCTTTAGGAAAGGAAGGGATAGTATGCTGAAACGGATCTTTTCACTTGTATTAGTTTTGATCTTGCTGTTATCATCCCCCCTTGCTATCAACTTGCCTTTCGGACCTGTGATCACGCAGGCAATTGAGCTTGAAGCCG
>JBGZBU010000025.1:0-12356 GCA_041844835.1 Anaerovoracaceae bacterium | reverse complement strand
GGACATGATACCTCGCCACTTTTGTGAGCGATTTGGATATTTTCAGAGCAGGCAGCCCCAAACTCATGCGATAGTCGTTAACCAATTTTGCAAGTTTTTTTTCATCATCGCTGAGTTCGTCGCCATATATATTATATTCTTTCTTCAGATCATCAAAGCTTTTCCCCGCCCCTTGAGAATTGACATTTTTGTCGTTTATCCCCGGTGCAATTCCTGCATGCGGATCTTTTGCAATGCTTGTAAACTCAAGATTCCCGGAAACCTGCTCAAGCAGACCGGATGAAATTGCATCTCTTTCACTTATCGCTCCTTTATTTATCAGAGACATCCCCAAATATTGAGAACTGTCCGCGCTTTTTTTCGACATAGCCTTAAATATGAACTCCGCCGCTTCTTTTTTTCGGATCTGTGTATTGCCGAGAGTGTAGTCTCCCCTTATCAACCCTATCCGCTTTGCTATGCCGTCCGCATCCTTCCAGCTGGATTCAACGTCATATCCCAAAGCCCTGAGCAAAAAGCAAACAAGCTGTTTTTCGCTCAGCGGGGAGTTCGGAGAAAATCTGCCCGTCGCCGTTCCGTTTGCTATATTTAATTCATATGCAAGGTCGGCATAGCCTGAAAACCATTTTGGAACATCACTAAATCTGCCCGCTTCCCCGTAGACCCCGGAATTTACAGCCGCCTGATCATATCCCATGAGCTTTAAAACCATGGTAATCCCTATTTTTCTATCCAGCGGATCATTATTTTGCGGATCCGACAAAAGCCCCATCTGTGATAATTTTGCGGCATAATCAGCGTCAGCAGTCTCAGATGCGTATGGCATAATTCTTCCGCTCCCGCAGCAAGAAAATGCGCATACAAAGATAGACGCCATAACAAGCAGCACTACGAATGCACGCCTTATTAAGTGCAAATAAGCATCAGTTACTCTCATTTGAACCCTCAAACACCTTATATTCCCTGCGCTCTATCATCTCATACATTTCCGCTGATTTATCTTTTTTTGCCGTATCCAGAATTTCAGTTACCCTTACGATCGCCTCACTTGTTCCGAATCTTATGGCAATTACATCCCCGACCGCAACCTCGGAACCGGGCTTTGCAATTTTATTGTTCAACATTACTCGCCCCTGCTCGCATATTTCTTTTGCTATAGTCCTGCGTTTTATCAGTCGCGAATTTTTTAAAAATTTATCTATTCTCATATCTCTCTCAAATATCCGATAAACTGTCACATTGCATTCTCATCGCCGCATTTTCATCTAATAGATTTTACATTAATGCGATGTGGCCTGCAATACTCAAAAAAAGAAAGCCGACAGGATCGACTTTCTTAAAACATCATAACAGATGCATCTGCCTTGATTAAGCTATTTGTTGATTGCTTCTTTAAGAGCTTTACCGGCTTTAAATACCGGAGCCTTTGATGCTGCAATCTGAATGATTTCATCAGGCTTTCTAGGATTTCTTCCTTTTCTTGCTTTTCTCTCTCTTGTTTCAAAAGTTCCAAAGCCAATCATTTGAACCTTTTCACCTTTTACAAGCGCCTCTTCAACAGTTGAAACCAACGCGTTCACTGCCATTTCAGCATTCTTTTTAGTCATACCTGTTTTTTCTGCAACACTTGCAACCAATTCAGCCTTGTTCATAAACTAACCCTCCTTAAAAAAATATACAATTATGCCTAATCAAATATGTCAAGCCGTATTCAACCACTCTCTCAAAACTTCATATGATTCAATAAGGATCGACATTTATAGACCATTATAGACCGACTGCCACAAAAGAGAAAGCATCACGCCCGCTCTTTGTACTTATCTTTCTACTGCTCTACATTTTCCCATTTTTCAAATACTTTGTCAACTGTATTTATAGCGATTGAACATATTTTAATACATTTTTATGTGATATAAGTCCCTCATTTAATGAATTTTTTCAATATGCGGCTGATTTTTCCTCTTTGCGGCAGGTTTTTAAGTTCTTCTTTCGTTACAGCTTTAAATTTTAAAATCAGCACGGCATAAAGAAGCATTCCCGCAAGAACACCGACGCCCGTACTGATCGCCGTGGGCAAAAAGATCGAAATAGTGGAGCCGGCCGGCAAATGCTGCCCCAACAGAGCAGAGACGGGCAACATCGTCAGTGTGTACGAAAAGTATGCCGCAACGCCCATTATTAATGAGGCAGCTATGGGCTTGATATATGTGAGCTTTAAATTAAATTTCGCGCCCGTATATTTTTTTACGGCGAATATGTTTAATGTCGACGCAATTATATAAGCCGCTACCGTTCCGATCGCCGCACCTCTTACATTTATGCTCTCAACACCTGTTAGACCGTAAGTGATGAAAATTTTCGCAAGTGCTCCGACAGCGAGATTCCTGACGGGGATAAGCTGTTTTCCGATTCCCTGGAGAACTCCCGTAAGCGTCTGCACCGTAGCGAGAAAAATCACCCCGCCTCCCATGATCATAAGCAGAGAAGCCGCAGAGATCGCAGCATCAAGTCGCAAAGGATAAAGGCTGCGCATTATAGGTTCTGCCAGTGCAATCATTCCGAAAGCGCAGGGAAATCCGATCAAAAGAGCCATACGCATACCGAGTTCCACATTTTTTTGCAAAAACGGCATATCATTTTTCTTATATGCTGCCGCAACCACAGGAACCAGACTCATGGAAACGGCTTGCGTCAAAACCTGCGGGAAATTGATCAAAGGTCCGACAAAGCCCGCAAGCTGTCCGTAGAGAGCGGTCGCCTCCGCTTCCGTCCAGCCCGTAGCTGTGAGCCTTCTGACAACTATTCCCACATCTATTACGTTCATTATGGGCATTATGGACGCTCCTATGGTAATCGGTATCGCAATTATCAATATGTCACGCAGGATCTTTTTAGTCGGAACCGCCGACTTCCCGGCATCAGCGCTTACCGCAATATCACCGTGAATATGCATTCTGTTTGCTCTGTAAATGTATACAACCGTAAGCAATCCCGCAATTCCGCCGGCGGTGGCGCCGAATGAGGCTCCCGCAGCCGCGTATTCGACTCCGTGCGTCAGAAAGATGAAAGCAAATGTCAATCCCGTAATAACCCTGAACAGTTGCTCCATTACCTGCGATGCGGCAGTGGGAGTCATGTTTTGCATTCCCTGAAAGTAACCGCGGTATGCAGCCATCATCGGGCACAAAAGCAGCGCAGGTGCAATGGCCATCATCGAATATTTCGCATTCGGTACGCGGAGGTGCTGGCTTATAAATCCTGCTCCGAAAAAGCATATTGAGAAAGAAACCACACCGATACACAAAAGCAGTATGAATGAAACTCTGAAGACGCGATACGCCTCGCGGTATTCGCCTACAGCTATACGTTCAGACACCATTTTTGAAATCGCTATCGGAATTCCCGCTATCGCAATCAGCAGTAAAAAAACGTAAATGGGGTATGCCGCCTGGTAGTATCCCATGCCCTTGTCGCCTATCATATTTCCGAGGGGGATCCTGAAAAGAAAACCCATCATCTTGATTATGACTCCGGCAATTCCGAGCACAAATGCTCCTTCAATAAATGTTTTTTTAGTATCCACCGACTCCGCCTCTCCCTAAAATATTTAAAATCCTTTTGTTCTCCGCGCACGCGCAAGCTGTCGCATTTTCAATATCGATTGTTTTAAACTCCCCTTTTTCATAGAGAATCTTACCGTCAACAATTGTCATGACCACATCTGCAGGCGATGCCGCATAAACTATATTTCCGACAATATCATGGATCGGCTGCATATTCGGTGCGCCGATATCCACAAGCACCAAATCAGCCTTGTTCCCAACGCGGACGGAACCGCAATCATGGCGTCCCTGCGCTCTTGCACCTCCGATCGTTGCAGCTTGCAAAACATCACGGGGGCTGAGAACTGCAGGATCCGTTTTCCATACTTTCAGTCCCAATGCTAAAAATTTCATCTCTTCAAAAAAATTCAAACTGTTGTTGCTTGCGGGCCCGTCGGTCCCCAACGCGAGATTTATTCCTTTTTGCAACATCATATCGGTATCCGCAATGCCGCTTGCAAGTTTCATATTAGAGACCGGACAGCTCGCTACGGTCACATTTTTATCTTTCAACGTATCAAAATCATGATTTTCAAGCCAAACACAATGCGCAGCCGTACATTTAATATCAAACATCCCCGCTTCGGCAAAGTATTGCGTCGGTGTCTTCCCATATTTTTCCTTGCAACGTTCATGCTCTGCGCGCGTCTCCGAAAGATGTATGTGCGCATGCAGATTATTAGATTTACCGTATTCCGCAACAACTTCACATGTGGCAAGATCGGATGTGTATTCGGCGTGAATTGCCACATCCGTGCGCAGCCGCCCCATCCCGCGCATATGATATTCTTCGCAAAAATCGACCATTTCCTTATACGAAGCAAGCTCATGCGGATCGCTTCCATCCATGTTCACCACCGCTCTTGAGATATTCATTTTTACACCTGAATCAAGTACGGCTTCCGCAGAGGACGGAGAGAAGAAGTACATATCGCTGCTTGAAACTATTCCGCTTTTAAGAGACTCCGCGATTGCAAGCATAGTTCCCCAATAAACCGATTCGCCGTTCATTTCAGCCTCATACGGAAAAATCTTTTGATTCAGCCAGTTATTCAGAGTCAAATTCTCGCCGTACCCGCGCAAAAGGGTCATCGGCGAATGGGAATGCGCATTATAAAAGCCGCTCATCAAAAGCAGGCCGTCTCCCTCATACACCCCGCCGCGCATATATTCCATGATGTTTTGCGGACTTTCAGAGCCGATATATCCTATCGTATCTCCGCTAATTCCAACATACATCCGGCTTTGCAATTTAAAATCTTTATCCAAAACGGAAATGTTCTTAAAAAGCATATTTCATCCTCCAAAGTTTACCATACGGAACTCCCTTTTTCCATAATTCTAAGAAAATTCAGGATTTCAGGCAATGCCCCTGCTTCCTCATCATATCTGAATTTAAAAAACGGTTTCACACCGGGGTGCAAACTCACTCTGCGGCGATAAACGGCTGCAAGTTCCGCTGAAATCCGCCGATCCACCCTGCCGCCGGAGCATTTAAAGAGCACATGACTTCCCTCCTGCTTGATTGCCGATATCTTTAAAGCTGACGCTTTTTTCCTGATAAAAGCTATGCTGATCAGATTTTCAACCGATTCCGGAATTTCTCCGAATCTGTCGCAAAGCTCTCCGCGCAGATCTTCGGCATCTCCCGCATCTTTGATCTCCGCAATTTTCTTATATATTTGCAATTTTAAAATCTCGTCCTTAATGTATTCATTAGGAATATATGCGCTAACACTGATATCCACAGGCACATCCGTTCTCTCGTCTCTGACTATTTCGCCTGAGAGAGCTCTGATCGCACTGTCAACCATCTTGCAGTAAAGCTCATAGCCCACATTCACCATATGCCCCGATTGTTCTGATCCAAGTACATTGCCGGCGCCTCTGATCTCCAGATCTTTCATGGCAACTTTAAAACCCGCACCGAATTCAGTAAAATCCCTTATGGCACGCAGCCTTTTTTCTGAAACTTCATTAAGTCCGCTTTCACTTTTATAGAATAAGTAGGCGTAGGCTGTCCGCACCGAACGCCCCACCCTGCCGCGCAGCTGATACAATTGCGATAATCCGAATTTATCGGCATTCATTATAATGATGGTATTCGCGTTCGGAATATCTATGCCGGATTCTATTATCGCGGTAGATATGAGTACATCAACCTGCCCCTCGACAAAATCAAGCATTACCTGCTCGAGATCCGTTTCCCGCATTTGGCCGTGTCCCAGGGCAATTCGTGCCCCCGGCACCAATTTCTCAATTCGCTCCGCCATCTGCCTGATCCCCTTTACACGATTATAAACAATGTACGTTTGTCCCCCTCGGGACAATTCTCTTTCTATCGCATTGCGAATGATCAAATCATCTTCTTCAAACACATATGTTTGCACGGGCATACGATCTTCGGGAGGTTCTTCTATAACGCTCATATCCCTTATACCTACCAGCGACATGTGCAATGTGCGCGGAATGGGCGTGGCCGACAATGTGAGCACATCTATGTTGCTTTTTATTTTTTTAATCTTTTCCTTATCACCTACGCCGAATCGCTGCTCTTCATCTACGACAAGCAATCCCAAGTCCTTGAATTTCACATCACCGGACAGAATCCTGTGCGTTCCGATAATGAGATCAATCTCCCCGCTTTCCAGTTTTTTTAATATATCGCGCTGTTCCTTTGCGGTTTTGAATCTTGACAGCATTTCGACCCGGAACGGGAAATTTTCAAATCTTTCTTTAAGCGTCGAATAATGCTGACTTGCAAGTATTGTGGTCGGGACAAGAATCCCCGCCTGCTTCCCGTCGACCAGACACTTAAATATCGCTCTCGCCGCCACTTCGGTCTTTCCATACCCCACGTCTCCGCAAAGGAGCCTGTCCATAGGTTTGCTTCGCTCCATATCCGATTTAATTTCTTCAATGGAACGCAATTGATCTTCCGTTTCCTCATATGGGAAAGTATCTTCAAATTCTTTCTGCCATATCGTGTCTTTTGAGAATGCATATCCGCCGTACTCTTCTCTTCTTGCGGATACCGTAAGCAACTCATTTGCCATCTCCGCAATCGCCGCTTTTGTCTTTTCCTTGGTGGTTTTCCATTCCGTTCCCGAAAGTTTGTTGATCTTAGGTGCGCTTGCCGAACCTATATATTTTTGTACGATATCCATTTGATTTACAGGCACATACAAAAGATCCGCGCCGGCATACTGTACCTTAATGTACTCTCGCGTAATACCTTCAACAGTGAGTTCTTCTATGCCGGAATAAATCCCTATACCATGATCTTCATGTATTACATAATCTCCCGCACTGATATCCGCAACGCTTTTTATGACTTGTCCGCTCGCCTCGCGCCTGCTCCGTTTTCTGCGATGCTTTTTTATAAAAATATCATCTTCCCAGATATAAATTATTTTTTCACGAGGGATTTCAAATCCCTCACTCAAAATTCCGATTTCTATATGAACGCGAGAATCAAGCCCCGCCTCGGATATGAGCTCTCTTACGCCCTCACATTTTTCATGAACGCTGCACACAATGTGCACCTCGTAGTTCTCCTTAACAAGTCTTTTCAGATCTTTTTTAAAAAACTCGAAATCGCCGTGGTATTCGGGAGTTTGAGCTGTTTTGATCTCTTCTTTTTCATCGCTGAAAATCAAATCGACGCTTCGATCAAATATTTGAAAAGTGGTAATATCCGGGCGATTTCTGTCGCTTACGGATCTGAAAAGTTTTTCAAAATCATGTGAATTTGAATATGCTTTAAAATCACCGGGCTGGACATATCCACGATGCAGCAGGGATTCAAAACTTTTCTCATCCTCTTGTTCTTTTGCAGCGAGCATCTCCTTTATGCGTTCCGGATCGTAAACAAATACGGCTCCCGACGGGTTCACATAGTCCCATATGAATTCGGTATGTTTATAGAAATGGCAAATATATTCATCTAAAATTCCGGGGTTCACCGCGTTGAAAAGCGCGTCATTCAGCAGTCCCATCCTTTGCTGCAAACGCGCAATCCGGCTCTCATCCTCCGTTTTAACAATCTCATCTTCCGACGCGATTTCATCGGTGAGCATATTAATATGAGACTCATATGCACCGAGCAGACGCTCCCCTTTTTTATTCATATCATGCTCGTCGCCGAGCAGCAGGGAGAGCGAGCATAAGCAAGCGGTGGAAACTTCTCTTACGGAGCGCTGCGTAAATGGATCATAACGCCTTATCGTTTCGATTTCATCACCGAAAAATTCAATACGAATCGGATCTTCATCTCCCGGAACAAAAACATCTAAAATTCCCCCCCTAAGGGCAAACTGACCCGGAGCTTCCACATTTGCAGTTCTCTCATAATGCAAATCCGTCAGTTTTCGTATCAGTTCATGCGGACTAAAATATTCACCGACGGAGACTTTAAGTATGGATGATATAAAAATTTCAGCAGGAGGCAGTCTCTTCATCGCAGCGCTTAACGGAACGATTATCACCGCATCCGCCGCCGATTCGGGAGCAGCAAGAGAACGCAATGCTGCAATAAACAAATTTTGTTTTTCATTGCTGCGAGCCTGAAATCCCATGAAAAGGGGATCTTCTTCCTCCAATAGGTGCACTTTTTTATTGCTCATAAAAAAAGATATATCCGCAGCGAGGTTCTTACCACGGATATATGTGGGAACGATTATTAATATCGGAGCTTTATGTTCGGAGCGTTTTTTGATTATCGGTGCTATCCCGCTGCCATACGCTCCTTGTATCAGTGTACGCTTATTCATCTTTATCGCCGTTTTTTTCGGTTTTTTTCCTCAAATTGAATTGATTCATCGCCTTGTCGGCTCCGTCAACTATAATACACCTGACCGCTGCAGCTGCGGCTTCAATGCCCTTGACGATCAACGGCATTTCCTCCTCGGAAAAGCCGGAAAGCACAAAATTTCTCCACGAACGTGCACCAGTGCTGCCTATTCCTATTCTGATGCGGGGAAAATCGTCAGTGCGCAAATCGTATATGACGGATTTCATCCCGTTATGTGAGCCCGCGCTGCCTTTCTTCCGTATGCGAATTCCTCCCATGATCGTATCAAAATCATCATAAATAACTATGAGATTTTCTGTCGATACCTTATAGTAGTTTAAGATTTCTCGCACAGAATTCCCGCTCAGATTCATATATGTTTGAGGTTTCGCCAGTATTACCCGTTCTCCCGCCAGATTCCCCTCACCGATAAGGGCTTTATGCTTCAACTTTTTAACTTCTATGTGTTCTTCGGCTGAAATAAGATCTATTGTCTTAAATCCCACATTGTGCCGCGTATTTTCATAATCTCTGCCCGGATTTCCAAGCCCCACAATTACGTACATTAAAAATACCGCCTATTTAAACATTTCACTTACGGACGCATTTTTGTGTATTCTGCCCATAGCTTCCGCAAATATTTGCGCTACGGATAATGTTTTGATCTTGTCTATGCGCTTCTCGTCAGGCAGCGGAATTGTATTGAGAACTACCATTTCCAGTATTGCCGACTCTTCGATCCTCTTAATTGCGGGCCCGGAAAAAAGAGGATGCGTTGCGCATGCATATACGGATTTTGCACCCAGTTCCGCGAGTGCATTCGCGGCGTTTGCGATAGTTCCCGCGGTATCCACTATATCATCCACAAGAACGCAATTCTTCCCCTTGATATCCCCTATTATGTTCATGATCTCGGATTTGTTCGGTTCCGGTCTTCTCTTGTCGACAATCGCGATAGGCGCTTTCAGCGGTTCTGCCATGTTGCGCGCGCGCACCACGCTTCCGTGATCCGGAGATACGATCACAAGATCGTCCAGCCCTTTTTCCTTAAAATATTTTATGAGCACGGGCGCGCCCAGCAAATGATCTACAGGTATATCAAAATATCCCTGTATCTGATTCGCGTGCAAATCCATGCTGACAACCTTATCCGCACCCGCAACTTCAATCAAATTGGATACCAGTTTCGCCGTAATCGGATCACGAGCCTTGGCTTTTCTGTCCTGCCTCGCATATCCGAAATATGGGATAACCGCGTTGATCCTGCCCGCGGACGCTCTTTTTAAAGCGTCGATCATAATTAAAAGCTCCATCAAATTGTCGTTAACCGGCGGGCATGTGGATTGTATCAAAAAACAATCTTTCCCTCGCACACTGTCTCCGATATTCACGGATATTTCCCCGTCGCTGAAACGCGCAACATTTACATCCGCCAGCGGCTGCCCCATAATATCCGAGATTTCCTGCGCGAGCGTCGGATTTGAATTCGCCGACAATAACATGTAGTTTTCCGGACTGTTGTTCATGATACTTTCTCCTTTAATCTTACATATTTAACCTTACATGCGGTTTATTTCTTCAATATTCCTCTTCGTGCCACCCAACCTTCAAGAGTTTTGCCCTTTGATCTTGCGACATGCAATGCCCCTGCGGGGACATCCTCAACCACGGTGCTTCCGGCTGCAATATAAGCTTCATTTCCGATCCTCACCGGCGAAACAAGATTGACGTTGCAGCCTATGAATGCGTTATCGCCTACAATCGAACGGTATTTTTTTGAACCGTCATAATTGACAAACACCACACCACATCCGAGATTTACGCCTGCGCCTATGTCAGAATCTCCCACATAGGTGAGGTGAGACGCTTTCGTCCCGTCTCCCAACGAAGAATTTTTAATTTCCACAAAATCACCGATCTTACATTTTGCACCGACCTTTGAATCCGGCCGGAGATACGCAAAAGGACCTATCGTCGTCTGATCCCCTACGTGACTTTTCAATATGACCGATGATTCAATAACCGCCTCATCACCGATGTTTGAGTCCTCTATTCTGCTGTTTTGTCCTATATGACAATTTTGTCCGATGCGGGTTTCGCCTTTAATTACGACACATGGATATATTATCGTCCCGGCACCTATTTCAACGTTCTCATCAATATATGCCTGCTCGATATCCACAAAATCCACTCCGGATTCAAGAAGACGCAAATTAATCCGACGCTGTTTTTCTCTCTTCAACTCATATTCATCAATTCTCATATCCGTACACCGCCCTCTTTACATCATTAATGATCTTTATTCACAAACCATGGTTTCCATTCATAAAAACCGTCAGCTATTCCCAATCTTTATCCAGCACCAATTCGCCGACTTTATATATATCGCCGGCGCCCATCGTCATCACCAAGTCGCCGGAAGACGCATTTTCTATAACAAATGCCGCGATTTCGTCGAATGTAGCAAAATAATATACGCTTTTTAGAGGATATTTTTTCCTTATTTCATCTGCAACCATGCCGGAAGATATGTTGTAAACATCAGGTTCCCTGGCGGCATATATATCGGCAAGTATCACAACGTCCGCCTTTTCAAATGCGTCTGCAAACTGATCGAACAGCGCGAGCGTACGAGTGTATGTATGAGGCTGAAAAATGCACCATAATTTCTCGTGAGGAATGTTTACGGCAGCGGACAATGTGGCTTTAATCTCCGTGGGGTGATGAGCATAATCGTCCACAATTCTCACACTGTTTTTTGTAATTCCTATCTCATCGAATCTGCGCTGTGTACCTCTATATTCCGATAAAGTCCGCACAATTACGTCTTTATCCACACCCTCCTCATAACAACATGCGAAAGCCGCCAATGAATTGATTATATTATGCTCACCGGGGATGCTCAGCTGTATGCGACACAACTTCTCCCCTTTTCTGCAAACATTAAAACCCGGCATCCCCTCGCTGCTGAAAGCGATTTCCGAAGCGCTGTAAACCGAACCTTCGCTGAAACCGAAAGTGATCACATTTTCGGCTCCGTCAGTAGCCGCCTTTACAAAAGGATTGCCGTCAAATGCTATGATTCTGCCGCCTTGCGGAACCATTTGCGCAAATGTTTTAAAAGAGTTTACGATATGATCGATATCCTTAAAATAGTCCAAATGATCGGATTCGATATTTAAAATAATTTCTGTCCTCGGTCTCAGATTTAAAAAACTGTCCATGTATTCACAGGCTTCCGTCACGAAATAATCTCCGTGTCCGATCCTGACGTTTCCGCCTATCTCTCTTAAATTGCCGCCCACCAATATGGTCGGGTCCTTCCCCGCGTTTGCAAGAATCATTGCAATCATGGATGTCGTTGTTGTTTTTCCATGGGTTCCCGATATTGCAATCCCTTCTTTGTAGCGATCCATCAGTCTCCCAAGAATTTCCGAACGCGGCACCATGGGAATATCCAACTCCGCAGCCATCGCCATTTCGGGATTATCCATGCTGACTGCCGCCGAATAAACCACCAGATCCGCGCCCTCCACATTTTTTGCCCTGTGCCCTAAAAAAACCTGCGCACCCTCTCTTATGAGACTATCCGTAAGCTCGCTTTCTTTCATATCCGACCCCGTTACATTGTGACCGTTTGCAAGCAAAATATGCGCAATGGCAGACAACCCCACCCCGCCTATACCTATGCAATGAATATTTTTATAATCCGCCAAGTTTAACATCCGTCATCCTCCGCCATATGCGCTCTTTAGAGTATCGTTTAAAACCAGCACAAACGTGTGCATCTTTGCAGCTTTGTTCATGATCAAATGGTTGCTTCATATCGGCAACGCCGCACTGCTCAACACCTATAGTGTTGAGCATATAATGAATGCAACTATTATATCATGACAACAGACTCAGGCATGATCAAATAGTTGCTTCATATCGGCAACGCCGCAATACTCAACACCCATAGT
>JBGZBU010000024.1:0-6199 GCA_041844835.1 Anaerovoracaceae bacterium | reverse complement strand
TATCGCTCCAATCCCCGTTATCATCAACACTCCAGCGATTAGTCTTCCGGTGGCCGTGGCCGGCGATATATCACCGTAACCGACAGTAGTCGCTGTGACAAACGACCACCAAATTGCATCAAAAAATGAATCAATTGTCTGACCTTTCTCTGCCACATAAATACCTAGGGATCCAAGTAATATGACTGCAGCCGTGAACCACAACGCTTTGTTTAGGCCGTTTGTGCGCAAAATCCTTTTTGTTCTTTTCAGTAGCCGGCTGCCTACCGCGACTAACCTAAGCAGCTTCGTCATTTTTGCAAGTCTGGCCACTTTCAAAATTTTAGCGATTCGGAATACCTTGAAAATAGAGTTGAACGGTATTATCGCGATAAGGTCAGGGATATTTGATTTCACAAAGGTTCGTTTGTTTTTTGTCGCCAACAATCTGATGATGTAGTCGGCTATAAAAACATACGTAATTGCTTCATCGACTGTCCGGAGAAGCGAATCAGTTTCGAGATTGATGGTTTCAATGATGTCTAAAATCGTGATTGTAACAGCAACTAAAGACAACACTATAAAAACAATCTCATAAATGATTTTAATGCGCTTATTATGAACCATGATCTCTCTCAGGAATCCCTTTATGTCGCAGCATTACTAGTTTCGGCTATACGCAACGATTCTCTATACTGAGCTGCTTCCGCAAGCATAGTGAACTCGGTAGTAGCATTAAACTCTTTTTTTACCAACTCGGCGATGTCGGTAAGAGAAACCTTGAAAAATTCTTTTCTTGGATTGACTTTGTTCACTTGTTTATCCTTGAACGTTTGGTGAAGCAGTGTCTCAAGCGCTGGGGCATCATCGCTAAAAATCATAGCGTGAACGTCAAATTCGAACGGAACAGATGCGTCGCCTAACTCCTTTACGCGATCCATCGGCTCAAGGCGGCGAGTCATACCGATTTTATATATATCTTCTCCAAACGAGCCTATGTTTGAAATGACATACACAAAGCCCGCTCTCGTGTTTGCTTCTCGCTCAAATACACGTTTTTTATCCTCTTCAAGAAGTTTGATTTTTTCTTCCAACTCTTTGATTTTATCCGCATATAGATTGCGTTCGATGTCTGAATTTGCTTTAGCGAGATAGTCCATCAACTTTTTACTTTCAGCTGCAAATTGAGATACTTCTTTCTCTATTTTCTTTTTCTCGGCTTCTATTTCTCGTCTAACTTTTTCTTCTTCGCGCATTTGTTCTTTTATAGCTTTTTGTTGCTCTATTTCATCTTGTTTGCGTTGTAATGCAAGTAGTGTTAAATCAAGGCGCTGAAGTTTCAAGGTAAGATAATCTTTTGAAATAGCAACACTTTCGTCTGCAAAAGCTTTGTTAGCTTGCTCGAAGGCCTTTATTATTCTTGCCCTTGAGGCCTCCGAATTTGAAAGTGTCGTATTAATAAGAATTGAATTTACGTCAGAATTAAAACTTTTAAGTATTTGCTTTGCTTTAGATCTTCCCACTTTGGAATCGAGAGTGTTTTTTGACTCAAGAGCGTGTCCTTTTTCAATCAAATCCTTTTCTTCAATTTCTAATAACGCAATTTTAGACTTAACCTCTTCAGAATTAAGGTTTTCCTCGACTATAAGCTTGTTATACTCTATTAATGCGGTAAGCGTTAACGTTTTGATTTCTTGTTTTAGATCTTTATTTTTATCTTTTAGCTTCGCATTTTCACTTTGTAGCAAACTGATATCAGTGTTTGATTTTGAAAGCTTATCATACAAGCCTTGTACATGACCATCAACTATAACAGGTTCGGAAGGCGATTCGGATTTTTGAACGTGCTGTGGCTTATTCCCTAAAAAAAATGCCAAAGACGCAAAAATCATCAAAATTAAAATTACAACCTGGAAGCTATCTTTCGGAAAGGAGTCCTGCCCGACCAATAATATGAACCCAATAGACATAAAGTAATACAGCCCGATAAAAAATTTTTTCATGAAAACCCTCCCAAATATTAAAATCGTCTTCGCATCTCGATCACCTTACCGAGAATTGAAAAATCTTCTTTTTTATATTTTTTTGGCGGATATACCGTGTTGATAGGGATTAGCTCGATCCCGTCATCAATCCATTTAATTTGTTTGATGGTAGCCTCGTAGCCATTTACATACACAGCGCAGTCATCGCCCGAATAATAGTCAATATCACACTCTAAAACGACAATATCGCCGTCGAAATACTTCGGGTACATACTATCGCCGTCCACTTTCAGACCGATAATCTTTCGCCCTGACTCAATCCACTTCGCTGGCACATCGATATGCTCTTCGACGTCCTCGATCGCTTCGAGGGGGACTCCTGCTTTAATTTTTCCATACACAGGAATAAGAACGGATTCAGGCATTTCGATGAGGATGGCATCGGCGAAGGCTTTATTATGGGCTTCCTCATCCCATCCCATCAGGTAGGCGGGGGAAACGCCGAGGGCTCGGGCAAAAGCAACAATTTTACTTTGAGACAAATCAACATTTCCAGCCTCTATTTTTGCGATGGAGGTTCTGTCTTTGTAACCAACTTTTTGAGCCAAATCACCTTGTGACATATCATTTTTGATTCTTAATTTTTTTATGTTCTCATATAGTTTAAGCATTTTCCCTCCTTTCATCCGCAATTATACAATGTGTGCGAAAAATTTTCAACTTTTTTCTCGAAAAGTGTTGACACAAATTCACGGCGAGAGTATAATCTCGATAGTGAACTAAATTCAACAAAAGGAGGGGATACTATTACAGACACAATAAGACTAAAAGATGCTATCAATAAAAAAGGTCTGAAGTTGGAATTCATCGCTCAACAGATTGGGATTACAAGAGAAGCCTTGTCGGCGAAAATTAACAACAAATCCGAATTTAAAGCCTCTGAAATCACAATATTATCTGATGTTTTAAGTTTGACATCAGAGCAAATCAAATTATTTTTTTTAGCTAACGAGTGAATTGAATTCACAAAATGACAGGAGGCCTAATGAAAATCGAATTGACTGACGAGGCAGTAAAACTACTTGATGAGGAGCGACTCAAAAGGAATTACTCGCTTGTTGATGGAGCGGTGCTCCACAAGCTTGGGGAGGTCTTTGATGATGACGTGCCTTTCAAAGAACGCGTATTGAGATACATTGTATTCAAACTGCTGAAAGACACTTGGTCGCAACGATCTGAATCGGGGGAGAGGGGTGAAAATAACGCTGTTGAAAGTGCGCTGGAGGATACCAGAGTCATAGAGAGTTGAAGTGTTGTATTAAAAATTCAATTACATCTTGGATGGCGGGGGTAATCCATTCGGATAAATCCGCAAAGCCTTTAATCCTCAAAACCCAATCAATGATTGACGCAGATTTTTCTAATTTTGGGAATTTGGTTTTTGAGGATGATAAATCAAGCCCTGCAAGTTTTAGTTTTGAAGCTACTAAATTTTCGAGTTTTTGTGCAACTTCCGCAGGGATGTCAGGTGAGTTTTTTGCCTTGATGAGTAAATCCAAAGTTTGTAAGTTTTCAAGCTCTTTCCAAGTGAAGCATCTGAGTTCGCCCCAAGTAAAATTTTTCAAATCGCCCCAAATCATAACAGTTTCCTTTTGGAGATTATAACATAACAAACGCAAGGAGGACAAATGAAAATAACGACAACGCTCCGATTGAGTAAGGAACTACACAAAAAACTCAAAGCCGAGGCGAAAGACAGGGGATTCACCCTAAATACACTAATCAATATGAAACTGGAAGATGCAATGAAAGCAAAGGAGGCGGAATGAAAAGGAAAGTTTTACTACAAATCCCCGAACAATTAAAGAAGAGACTCGAAGCCGTAACTGACAGACTTGGAATCTCGGTAAATGAGGGGATAATCAAAGGAATCAATCTTTTTCTTGAGAAGTATGAGCTTTTATGTACTGTTTCAGAGCAAACTCAATTTCCTTGTTCACAGAACGGGAATGCTCCTCGGCAAGAGCTTTAATGCCGTCCATCACTTCGGCGTCGATCTTCAATGGATATCTATAAATTTCGCCCATATTGCACCTCCACACAAACAGGATATCAAAAATATATCAATAAAAAAAGGTGCAAAAAGGATATTGACAAGATATCCATAATAGGATACATTAGATATATCGAATGGATATCTAAATTGCGAAAAGAAGGACGGCAGAATGAAAGAAGCATTGATACTTAGGCTACCGCGAGAATTGAAAAAGCGGCTGAAAGACGAAGCGGAACGCACAGGACACACAATGACGGGATTTATCCTGATGCTTATTTGGGATTACTTCAATGAAAAACAAAAACAGGAGGAAAAATGAAAGGATACAAAGTATTCAATTCAGATTGGACTTGTAAAGATATGCAGTATGAAGTCGGAAAGACTTATGAAATGGAAGAAAAACCCGTTATTTGTGTAAGAGGATTCCATTTTTGTGAAAAAGCTGCTGATTGTTTCCAGTATTACAGATTTGATTCTGATAACAAAGTCGCTGAAATTGAAGCCTATGGTGAGCTTGACTTTGAAGATGGTGGAAATAAGCACTGCACAAATAAAATAAAAATTGTTCGTGAACTCTCTTGGCATGAAGTTCTTGATCTTGTCAATACTGGAAAAGCCTGCACTGGACTTTGCAACACCGGCGATTGGAACCTGGCTTCAAATTGCGTAGGTTGCTTTAACACCATCGATAAACCAATCATGTTTTTTGACAAACTATCCAACGTCACACTGGAAGAATGGAGAAAGTCAAAAGCTTATAAAATGCTGAACAACATTGATTTAGGGTCTATTGCGTGGGTTGAATCGAAAGATATGACTGATGAAGAAAAGGAAAATCATCCTGAATATAAAACCACGGGCGGTTATCTCAAAATCAGAGAAACTCGCGATTGCTGCAATGAATGGTGGAAAAGCTTAACAGATAAAGAAAAAGCAATCATTAAGGCGATCCCAAATTTTGACCCGGAAAAATTTAGACTAATAACAGGGATAGATGTCGGCGAAGAATAGGAGGCTTGTATGGCAGATAAAAACAGCACACTGTGTAGCATAGGCGAAAAAGAGTATCTAACGCCGGAGGAAGCGGCCGCATGGACCGGTTGCAGTATAAGAGCCCTTGACCGTTTCAGGGATATGGGGCTGAAAATCATCAAAGTCAACAAGACCAAGACCGGGAAGGTCTTATACAAGAAGGAGCATCTCAGAGAATTCCTGGATGCATTTGTGGAGTAGGGGGCGGAAACTAAAACGAAAAAGTTTATTAAGAGGTTTATAGAATGTTGCAAATTATAGCAATTAACGAGGAAAAGCTAAAGGCGGCTGGCTTTGTTGAAACGCCAAACGGTTTTAGGAAAGAGATCACCAACTGTTTTCGGTTCCACTACGATCTATATATTTTGCCAAATGATATTTATGGCACGATTACAGGAAAGATAAGAGGCGACGAAAGTTTGGACTATGAGGATTGGCTGGAAAAGCTTTGCTTTAGAAATGAAGAAAAAAGAGAAGTGCTTACTGCTATGCTGTCGGAGCTTGAAGCCAACGGAGCGATTACCACAGCAGTAACGGTATAAGGAGATACGAAAAAGATGAAATTTTATACAAAAAAAGAGCGCACCTACATCGGAAACGCTCCAATCACACACATACATAATATATCAGACTTAGTAAGAAAATACAAGCGTATAACCGTAGTTCTGCTCGGGATTTTGGCAGTGTCCATTTTAATAAATATATACCTTGTATTTGCGAAGACAGAGCCGCAGAGTGCACAGGAAGCGGCGGGGGTTATTATGGTGACCTTGCCTGCTACTACTGCGGCTGAAACAACAGCAGAGCCAACCACAGAAGCGATAGAAGTTGCGCAGCAAAGATACTACGATGTACCGCTTGATAAAAGCTTACAAGACCACATAAGAGAGCTTGCGGCATACTACAACATAGATATGGCGATGATTCTCGCGGTGATAGAGGTTGAGAGCGATTATAGAGCGGATGTGATATCGGAGGGCGGAGATTATGGGCTTATGCAGATTAGCAGCTTCAATCACGAGTGGTTATCAGAGGCTTACGGCTTTGCGGATTTCCTTGACCCGTACCAAAATACCGCGGCCGGGGCGCTGATGCTGTCGCAGGCTATAAAAAATTCAGATACAATGCATGGCGCTTTGATGGTATA
>JBGZBU010000023.1:0-11703 GCA_041844835.1 Anaerovoracaceae bacterium | reverse complement strand
CACTTTCAGCGAATTTTTCATATTCCTCTTTAGTCCAAAATAACATTTCCTGTGCCTTTGATTTCCCCATCTTAGTAGTTTTATGAGCAGGATTACTTGTTAAGCCATAATACTTATTGGCATGATTAAGAATTGCATTTAATTGATTTTGAATTGTTCTCAAATATGTTTGAGAATATGACTTTCCTTCACTATCAGATTTTTTAAGCAATTCATTTTGCCACTGTAAAATATCCGGAGCCGTTATTTCAGCCATAGATTTCTTGGCAAAGTATGGTATTATTTTCGTTTCTATAATATGAACCTTTGTCAAATAAGTGTTGTATTTAATCCTCGGCTTTAAATCACTCAAATAGATTTCAACAAAGGATTCAAACAACATGTTTAAATCTCTTGACTTGCTTGCTAAGAATTCTCTTTCATATTCTAAAGCTTCTCTTTTTGTTGCAAATCCACGTTTAGTATGAATTTGCTTAATGCCCTGCCAATCAACATACCTTAAATAGATTTTCCATGTACCTCTTTCTTTATCCTTGCTGGCTGACACGTCCTCACCTCCTACACTTCTTTCCCTTGTCCATAGCAGTTTTCTTCATAAAATTTTCGATTAACCTTACCTGCAATCACTATCAGGTTCGGATTGTCTTTTAGCATTCTCTCATTTAATTCTTTTATCATTTTGTATGCTTTAGGTTTGGAAACTCCCCAATCTTTGCTGACTTCTTCAGCATCAACATACATCTTTCTCATATTTTTCCTCCTTTCTCGTTTATATGAACTTGCGATATATATTAGTATAGTAATTTATATAGCGGAAGTCAATAGTTATTTCTAATTTTTATCAGAATTCTTCTTTATTTTTAGTATACGATTTGATATAATAAGCAATAATAAATATAGGAGATTATAATATGAATAACAAAACTGTATCAGAACGATTGAAATATCTTCGTTCTATAAATAAAAAAACACAAAAGGAGTTTGCAGAATTTTTAGGAATACCGCAGCCATCAATGTCTGCTTACGAAAATGGCAAAAATAATCCTACAATAGATGTGCTGATAGATATTGCCGATAAATGCAAAGTATCTTTAGATTGGCTTGCCGGAAGAAGTGACTATACTTTAGGTCTTTCAAGCATGAGAGATTTTGTATTATTTATGTATGAACTGGCAATGAAAAAAGAAATCGGATTTGAAATAATTGTGGAAGATAAATTCCCCAATAATGACATTGAAACTGATGAAAATAAATGGAATGTCAAGCTTGTGTTCTATGGTAATGATAAAGAACACGCTTTTAATGCTGACGTATGCAATATCCTAAAAGAGTTGTCTGATAACCTGTTTGACTTGGAATCCTACTCCATTACAAAAGAACAGTTTGATTCTATGAAAAATAGATCTATAGAGTATTATTCTTTACCACTAACACAGAAAGAGTTTGAAGAACTTTCAAGAGATGAGATTCTAAAAAAAAGAATTGAATACCTGAAAGAAAATAATTTACTGTAAAAGAAAGAATGCTATGGTTTTTCCCATAGCATTCTTTCTTATTGGTATATAGCAAGAACTTCTATTGTTTTATAATCTTGATCTGCATGTATCTCATATAAACCTTCTGTTCTTTCGCCCATGCTTCTTCTCAACGATCTATTAAGCTTCACAAAATCTTTTAATGGATCATAAAAAGGTTTATTCTTGCCAACTAATGATGTTGATGTAACTCTTGCAACGATAGTAGTTTCAAGTTCTTCAAATTCTTCTAAATCCTCATATTCTATTAACATATTAGGAGATATTAATTTTGAACACATTAGAGCATCATCAAGTTCCAGTATAATTGGTATTTTTGTATCTGCGGATTCAAAAAATGTTTTAAATACTTTTTTCTCTGTTTCATTCGCAATTTCAGAAGAAATAGAATCCATCAGAAAAGGTTTAAACCTTTGTATTGTTTGAGTAACATCAAATTCTGCTGGAACCAGCATGTATCCATTAAATTTAATAATACTACCTCTGCCAATTGTTTTGATATCAAATTCTTTTGTTGTAAAGTCAAAAAAATCGTCTCTATCATTAAGCAATTTTTCAAAATTATCACAGTTATACAAAAGACTTTCTTGAACTTCTGCAGTATATTTTTCTGAACCTTTTAAATCTCCTCCAATAAATTTCAAATCTAGTTTAGCAGATTTATCACTGAGAACTTCATATTCCTTTACTTTTAAACTTTGTTGTCCAAGTATTATAGAACTATATTCAGATATTTTTTTATCATCGTAATATATAACATTGCCAAAAATACTAATCACCTCCTAACTGGCAAAATCAAACAATATAATGTACCCACAAAAAAATTGCAAGCATTTTGCAAGCACAACACTCACAAAACGCCTATTTATAAGGCTTTATAGCCTGTTTTTAACTACTCCCACTCAATAGTGCCGGTGGGTTTTGGGGTGAGGTCGTAGAGGACACGGTTGACGCCGGGGACTTCGGCGGTTATGCGCGATGTTATTTGGCTTAAAATGTCGTATGAGAGCGGTTCTATTGTTGCGGTCATGGCGTCAATCGTATTGACAGCGCGAATTATTACGGGCCATTCAAATGAGCGCCGCCCGTCCTTTATTCCGGTCGATTTGAAATCGGGCACGACTGTGAAGTATTGCCACACTTTACCGGCGAGTCCATTTTTGTCGAATTCATCTCTTAGGATTGCATCCGCCTCACGCAGAGCACTCAATCTGTCCTTTGTTATGGCGCCGAGACATCTGACTCCCAGTCCCGGCCCCGGAAAAGGCTGGCGATACACCATATTGTCGGGAAGCCCCAGGACTTTGCCGACCATGCGCACTTCGTCCTTAAACAGGAGCCTTACCGGTTCCACAAGCTCAAATTGCAAATCTTCCGGCAAGCCACCGACATTGTGATGGGCTTTTACTCCGTCACTCTCCAAAATGTCGGGATATATGGTCCCTTGTGCCAAAAATTCTATTCCATCGAGCTTTCTCGCCTCTTCCTCGAACACGCGGATGAACTCATCCCCTATGATTTTCCTCTTTTCCTCCGGATCGGTCACATCTTTAAGACGTGCCAAAAATCTGTCTTCAGCATCGACATAAATCAAGTTTGCACCCAGCTCATCGCGAAAAACGCTGATTACCTGCTCAGGCTCGCCTTTGCGCAGCAAACCGTGATTCACGTGCACATTCACAAGTTGTGTACCCACCGCTTTTATGAGCAGCGCTGCAACAACCGAAGAATCCACGCCGCCGGAAAGGGCGAGCAGCACTTTCTTATCTCCAATCCGTTCCCTGAGCAGCGGTATCTGTTCATCAACGAATGCCTTTGCAAGCGCTTCAGTCGTTATTCGCTCCATATTCTCAGGACGTTTCACATTGTTAAACATATTTTCTCCTCCCCCTATCCTTTCTTTCATATATCAATCAATAAAATCACGCATATTTCAAATCGCATTGCAAATCATATTTCAAATTTTGAGCTCCACATTATCCGCACAAAAATAATAATACCCGTTTTCTTCACAAAATTCGCTTATGTCCCGAATCAGCTCCGCATCTTTCGTATATTCCAGGAGAAAAATCCGAACTCCGTGTGATTTCAATTTCGCCGCAAGATTTTTATAATGGCGGGACATGCCTGCATCCTGCCTGCCGAACTCATCATTCGCATAATCAAGTATGTCGGAAAAAATGCACTCCTGATTATAGCCGTATATCGCAGGAAGCACCCCGGCATCCCCATTCTCCGCAATTTCCGCAGCTTTTGCAAGAAATTCGTCGGCCCCGTTGATTACAACTTTCAATCCGAGGGCATCCGCTTCCCTTATAATGCGGGAAAGCGCCTCATACATCGCAGCTTTTTTATCGTTTGTGACCATCGCGTACACATCGAGATTGTCGAAGAAAACGCCGTGAAATCCTTTTTTCACGAACATCGGCAAACGATCTTCAAGCATGAACCTCTGCCATGCGGGATCAGACGCGTCTATCCAGCGCTCTTCCTCCCAATTCTCATATGGTGCAAACGTCAAATCCTCATATGTCGAATAATACGATCTGAAATTTTCTATTGCCCCCAGATTCAAATACCCGAAAACCTGCGTATCCGACGCATGTATCTTCTTGATATCGTCCGCGCCGAAAAGCTCGGGTTCCAAAAAAATCATGCCATATGACTCTCCGGACCGTTCCAAAATTGCGGAAAGATCTCTTGCCTCCGCGCCAAGGAAAAACCCGGGACCGTTACTCCTGCGAACGGCGTCACCCGAATGCTTGCACGCAAAAAAGCAACCGCACAACACGCAAAAAATCACAAGAACGATAAAATGAACCCGCGCACTTGACCCTCGCTCACGCCTCACGCCGCCTACCTCACATTCGTGGATGTGTCTTTAAGAATTACATCATGTGCGCCGCCCTCAACTATGCTGGTCGCGGAGACAACCGTGAGTTTTGCTTTCTGCTGTAATTCCGAAATGGAAAGCGCACCGCAATTGCACATGGTCGCCTTTACCTTTGCAAGAGAAAGCTGAACGTTATCTTTAAGTGATCCCGCGTACGGCACATATGAGTCGACGCCCTCTTCAAATTTCAGGGATGCCTCGCCGCCCTGATCGTAACGCTGCCAATTGCGGGCACGATTTGAACCTTCGCCCCAATACTCCTTTACGTATGTTCCGTTCAGGCTCAATTTATTGGTCGGAGATTCGTCAAAACGGGCGAAATACCTGCCCTGCATGATGAAATCGGCGCCCATGGCAAGCGCAAGCGTCATGTGATAATCGTAAACGATCCCGCCATCGGAGCATATCGGCACATATATCCCCGTCCGCTCGAAATATTCATTGCGAGCCTCGGTCACGTCTATAAGCGCTGAAGCCTGCCCGCGTCCGATGCCTTTGGTTTCACGAGTTATGCAGATTGATCCGCCGCCGATACCAACTTTCACAAAATCGGCGCCTGCCTCTGCAAGATACAAAAATCCTTCCTTGTCCACTACATTGCCGGCGCCCACTTTGACATCGTCGCCATATTTTTCACGTATGTATTCAATCGTATTTTTTTGCCATTCGGAGAAACCCTCGGATGAATCAATACATAAAACATCCGCTCCCGCCTCTACGAGAGCCGGGACACGTTCTGCATAGTCGCGCGTATTGATGCCCGCACCGACAATATAGCGCTTATGTTCATCCAAAATCTCATTTTTATTCTCCTTGTGCGAATCGTAATCCTTTCTGAACACAAAATGCGTCAACCTGCCATCACGGTCAATAATCGGCAGTGCATTGAGCTTGTGCTCCCAAAGCATATCATTTGCCTCTGATAATGTAACGCCGTCTTCGGCATAAATGATATCTTCAAGCGGAGTCATAAAATCCGCCACCTTCGTGTCGGGATCCAGCCTGCTTACACGATAATCACGCGATGTCACAAGCCCCACCATTCTGCCCTGCGCGGTGCCGTCATCCGTCACGGCGACAGTGGAATGCCCGGATTTCTTTTTAAGCGCCAGGATATCGGCAAGTGTCTGATCCGGACGAACATTTGAATCGCTGGTAACGAAGCCCGCCTTGTGACTTTTCACGCGCCTTATCATCTCCGCCTGCGATTCAATGCTCTGCGACGCAAAGATAAACGAAATCCCGCCCTCTTTTGCAAGAGCTATCGCCATGCGATCGTCCGAAACCGACTGCATGATAGCCGAAACCAGCGGTATATTCATCGATAACGACGGACTCTCGCCTTTTTTGAATTTCACAACCGGCGTTTTAAGGCTCACATTGTCGATTGTACACTCCGTTGAAGAATAGCCCGGTACGAGCAGATACTCACTGAAAGTTCTCGATGGTTCATTAAAAAAAACAGCCATTTTGCCTCCTTCCTATGATGAATAATTATCAAAATACCCCTGAATATACACAACCGGCGTCCCCTTATCGCCGCTGCCTGAAGTCAGATCGCAAAGTGAACCGATCAAATCAGTCAGACGACGAGGGGTAGTTCCCTGCGCTTCCATGGCGTCGCCCATAGCCTCGGATTTCTTTTCCTTAATTCTGCTGCTGATTGCCGCGGTGAGCTCTTCACCTTTAAGATCTTTAAAATCATTATCTGCAAGGTATTTTATCTTAAGCTCGTTCGGCTGTCCCAAAAGCCCCTTTGTAAAGCCGGGAGAAACAACGGGGTCGGCAAGTTCCCAGATTTTTCCGACGGGATCCTTGAATGCCCCGTCTCCATAGACCATAACTTCAACCGTTTTTCCGGTTGCACTGAAGATCTCGGACTGAATCGACTCTACAAACTCTTGGCACCCCGTCGGGAACAATTTTACCATTTCATCCGTTGCCTTGTTTGAACCGAGCAAACCGTACTGCTCGTTGTAGCCGCTGCCGTCAACGGCTGAAGTCATAATATCGTCAAGGCCGAGAACTTTCGCAACTCCACCGGATTTTAGAAGTCTCTTTGTCCTCGCCCTCGTATGGATATCGCATGCAATCACGGAATCCGCATATTTGGCAATTTTGCGGGGATCATTGCAAAGCAGGATCTCCACATCCGCACCGGCTGCTTTAACGATATCGCGATAATATCCCAAATAATCCATCTCCGTAAAAGGATGCCGCGATTTGCCGAATCTCTCCTCAAATTCGCCTTGCGTAAGAAGATCCGTATACGGGTTTACGCCAGCTGCATCGAGCTCATCTATATCGACCAGATGATTGCCCACTTCGTCGCTGGGATAGCTGAGCATGATCACCAGTTTCTCCGCCGCCTTTGCAATTCCCGCAAGGCATGTCGCGAAACGATTTCTGCTCAAAATCGGAAATACAACGCCGATTGTGCCGCCTCCCAGTTTTGCGCGAACATCAGATGCGATCTGTTCCACATTTGCGTAGTTTCCCTGCGCCCTTGCAACTACCGCTTCCGTAACTGCAATTATATCTCTATCGTCTATTTTGAACTCTCCGGCTTTCTCGGCACCAAGCACGGTATCTATCACGATACGCTTGATATCATCGCCCTCTTTGATGATAGGAGTACGCAACCCCCTGGTCACAGTTCCAACTACTCTTCCCATAATAACTTCTCCTTTACTCTTTTACTCTATGCGCAGCGGCAAGCGTCAATCCGAAAATCAAAGCGCCGCCGATAATATTACCTAAAGTCACCGGAATAATATTGCCCGCAAATCCTGTCCAATCAAGACCGTCTATTCCGCAAACGCCGGAAAGCACGCCGGAATAATCCGCATTCATCTTCGCAAATATCCCCGCCGGAATGAAATACATATTCGCAATGGAATGCTCAAAACCGCAGAGCACAAACAACATAATGGGAAAGAACATCCCTGCGATCTTATCGATCATCCTTCTGCCGAGCAAGGAAATCCATACTCCCACGCAAACGAGGAAATTACACAATACTCCCAGCAGGAACGCCTTTAGAAAAGGAATCCCTGTCTTTGCGGAGGCAATCACCATTGTCATGCGAGCTATCTCTCCGTCAAAACCGTTAAACTGCCCGCTGAAACTCATGACCACCGCAACGAAAAGAGCGCCGCAAAAATTCGCGATATATACCACCGCCCATGAACGCAGCATTTCGCTGAATTTCAACTTTCCACAGCGCACTGAAATAAGCATGAGCACATTACCCGTGAACAGTTCGGCGCCCACGAGCACTACCATAATTAAGCCCGCCGGAAAAACCATAGCACCCACTATACGCCCGAAATAAGATCCCGCCGCTGCCGTCGCGGTTATAAATCCAACCGCGCCGAGCGATATAAACATCCCCGCTAAAAAACCTAAAAGCATTGCTTTTTTCAAGCTGTTCCCAGCCTTTGAAATAGCAATGCCATCGTAGTTTGCAAGCATATCCTTAGTGTTTCCGATTTCCATAAGCACATACCATCCTTTTTGAAATTCTGTCGAATCACGATGCGACAAAATTTTGCGCGGAATCCGTAATACGCGCACGCGGTGCAATAAAAAATACTGTAAAAGTATACTACAATTTTCGTATTAACTCCAGTTTTTTTTGATCGCCTTGTAATTTTTTATCTACTGATTTTACAGGGCTTTTATTCCCCAGCCTCGCCACACCCAAACGACGCTGCTGCCGTTGCTGCGCGTGATTGTAACCGCCTCGCGAATTTTGCCGTGCTCTTCCACGACGCACGCGGCTATTTTGCTGATCGGCGGCTTTACTTCAGATGAACACCAAATCGCATGCCATGCTCCGCCGCGCATCGCATATATAAAAAAATGCGAACTTATTTCATCATCGCTTTGCACGTGTTCATCGACCCATGACGGACGATCGCGACCGAAACTGCCGCGTTTCCAAAGCGACATCAAAAGCTCGGGATTGCCGTCATCATCAATATCCGCGAGTAAAAAATCACAAATATAGTGATTCCTTTTCGTTTTGAACGTTGAAACTGTTGAGCCGCCCGCATTCTTTATTGCCGTGGTAAGCACGCCGTTTTTCAGCAAAACTTCCGCCGAACCTTTCTTTTCCAGCTTATACCCGACTGCGCCGGCGTTCTCCGCAGCGCATCGTACAAGAGCGCATTCGACACTATACGCCATATATTGCAGCATTCCCCTGACATTGTTATGCTTAGAGCCCACTGTAAAATCGGGTTCATTCGAAGCGGAGTAAGCGCAAGCAATATGTGCTCCCGACAAAGCGTTCGGGAGCACAAGCATAGCGCAGGAAACGAAAACAATCAAGAAAGATCTGTTAATAAACATTTTTCTTAATTACCACTTCCGTTATTATTCTTCATATTCCTCGTAGTCTTCATATTTTAAGAAGAACTGAAAACCGTCACCGCTGAAAACTATATCGCGCAGCCAGCTTCTCATCTCGGGAATATCCTCCCCGAATCGCATCCAGTCAACCCACTCGGAATCCGTAAGTCGCCTTCCCGGCATTGTAAATTCATATGTGGAAAATACCGGACCGGAGACCAGCTTTAACTTGCCGGCAACGGGCACGACCGCAACTATTTGCTTGACAAAGCCCGTAGCCTCATGCAAAACTTCGCCGTCACCCGTGGCAATATCGACTATGAGCGCGGACGGATGCTCATATGCCAATATATATTCTTTTTCATCATCGTCAGTCAAATCCACGGTTTCCGCCCACATATGCTCAAGGTCACCGCCTATTGTTTTTATGAATTTATATTCCTCTTTGGTCAGATCTTTTCCGGCAAGTTCTTTTTCGGAAATTTTCTTCAGCTTCAACGCCATTTTTTCAAGTTTTTCAAGCGCCTCTTCGATATTTTCCGACAGCAAATCACGCTCTTTAAGACCTGTGCGTGTCATACCGCTGAGCGCCGCCAATCTTGCGTATATTTCGGGCTGCGGCTCCACATACCCTCTGTCGTCTGGTTTCATCGGCTCAGGCGGACCGCCCATTTCCGCTATGACTTGTTTGGAATATAAAACGGTATCATGCTTGAGCTCGGTCCAGCTCCCGATAAATGTGTTCAGATTTTTAAGCGCCCACGCTCTGCTTTTCATAAATTCGGGATATCCGTCCGGGGTCTCTTCCGTGAGCGGCTTCAAATTATAAAGCCATCCCCAGTATAAATTCGACTGCCAGATTTTCTCCTTTATTTCGGAAATCTTTTTGCGCATGCCGGTCATATTTTCTTCATAATTCTTATACGCGAATTCGCCCTCTTTCTTGAGTATATCAAGTGCCGTATCCGAGCCCATAGCCGCAGGGATGTCGAGAGCCTTAGGCAGCATACGTTTATCCCCCGCCGCATTCTCCTTTACTTCACGATAGACCAGTCGCTGGAATACATCCGCATCAAGTGTATAGCGCTGTCCCATCAGGCGCATGCCTACCGTTACTTTTTCTCTGTCCGGCTGTATTGCTTCATCAAAGACAGGAATTGAATTTATCTTGGATCTGTTCATCTTTTGCAGCTCACTGCGCACATTTTTGAAGTTTTTACTATCCGCGTTTTCCTTCGCAAGAGCCTTGTAGTCAGGATCCTGTCCGTATACGCTTTCGATCAATGTCATGACTTCAAAAGGAGTGATATCGTCGGATATGCCGGAAAAAAATGCGGTTGTCTCATACACGGGCAGCCAGCTTGTGACCGCATCCGAATTCATGAGTGCATAACTCATCAGTATTGCGGCACGCAGTTCATCGTCATTGCTGAAACGGAATGTCTGTCTTCCATAAAACATCATTGCCCTGAAAAATTTGCTGCGCTCCTTATTTTTCGTATAATGGCCGCGCGGTGTGTATTGGGTGTAATCTTCGGGAGTCATATCCTCTTTATCCCCCCTTGTCCAGAATGTCATTACAGGGGAATAGGTCAATTTTTCATGCTCATTGATCAGCTCGCATTCACGTGACACTTGATCGTAAACCGCCGGATCAATCTCTATATCGTCGTCGAGCAATGCCGCGCCGACACTGAAAAACGCGAGATTCATCTTTGCCGCAGCTTCCCATTCAGTACCTTTAAGCTGCTTATGCTGCTCACGAGCGGCATTTACAAGCAGCTTGCTCATGTTGAGCAACTCCGGATAAAGTTCTTCCTCTTCAACGGTTCTCAAGATGTAGTTAAAATATAAGTGGTATGTATGCAGCATTGAATCAACCGTAACGAAATTGGGCATGCTGGAATAGCGATTTTGCTCATAAATTTCAAAGAATTCATCATATCCGCCCGGAATAATCGCGAAATGATTTTTTGCCAATACCGCCTTCAAATCTTCTCCGATAACATATTTGTCAATGTCACTCACATTGGACAAATCGGGCTTCAAATTATATGCGGGCACCTTTGCCTTGGCAATCTCTACGGGCTCCAATTCATATGTCCCGAACGGGCGCATTACAGGAACTTTTGAGGCGACATCTCCCTTGTCACATGCAGTGAGCGGGAGCGCTGCAAGTATCACTATGAGAACGCTGCTTACAATAAGTTTTACATTCTTCCCGAATCTCATACTATCCTCCTCCAATAAAACAAACCTTTGAAAATAACAGCATAATTGCAAAATTAACAACATATATCACACCGCCATTATAGCACAAATCAATTGAAATATGCTATACGCGGTCACATCCTGCTCATCTTATTTTCTCTTGCTTTTATCACATATTTTTCATATAATTTAGGAAGTGTAAATATTGAGAACAGTTAGAAACGGAGGTCATATACATGAAAGGCATTAAAACAATCACAACGAACAATCCTAAAGAGAGCGCAGCAAAGGGCGGATGCGGTGAATGCCAGACTTCATGCCAGTCAGCATGCAAAACTTCATGCGGCATTGCGAATCAGACTTGCGAATCAAAATAGCAAAACGAATCAAAGCAGCAAAAGTGAGCTGTTAACTGCCCGCAAATTATTCCCCTGATATAACAAAAATCCCTGTCCGGCACATGCCGAACAGGGATTTTAAGTCTGTTTTCCGTTCAGTTTGAAGATTTGCTCTCCGCAGGCTCCTACATCGCAAACCTGCTTCGTAAATCCTGTTATAAAGGCTTACCCGAGAATCTCGGTTACTACGCCGGAGCCTACCGTTCTTCCGCCCTCTCTGATCGCGAATCTCAGTCCCTCTTCAATCGCAATAGGCGTGATCAGTTCAATAGTCATCGTAATGTTGTCTCCAGGCATGCACATCTCCGTT
>JBGZBU010000022.1:0-14545 GCA_041844835.1 Anaerovoracaceae bacterium | reverse complement strand
TATTTATTTTATTAAAGTATTGGAGAAGTGGAAATGAATAATAGCGGTAACGGTCTCGGAAGAGACAAACCAAATTATCAGTTTAAGAGAGAGCTGAAGCCTCGTCATGTGAATATGATCGCGATAGGGGGCTCGATAGGTACCGGTATTTTTGTAGCACTCGGTTCATCTCTGAGCCAGGCGGGTCCCGGCGGCACTTTGGTTGCATATGGAGTCATCGGGATTATGGTTTATTTTCTGATGACGAGTCTTGGAGAAATGGCGACTTATTTGCCGGTTTCAGGCTCGTTTGAGACATATGCCACGAGATTTGTTGATCCGGCGCTGGGTTTTGCTTTGGGTTGGAATTATTGGTATATGTCGGCGGCAACGCTCGCTTCTGAATTGGTCGCAGCCGCGCTTGTTATGAAATTTTGGTTCCCGGACAGTCATGCATTTTTCTGGTCGGGGATTTTTTGGTTATTGCTGCTCGGTTTGAACTTATTCTCCGCGAGAATGTACGGCGAGTCGGAATTCTGGTTCGCGGGAATAAAGGTTACTACGATAATCATATTCCTTGTGGTGGGATTTTTTATGATAATCGGAGCGTTGGGAGATCACCAGGTAGGGTTTGAAAATTGGACGCGCGGCGAGGCGCCGTTTGTGGGCGGTACCGGGTCGATACTCGGAATTTTTATGATTGCGGGATATTCATTCCTGGGAACGGAAGTGGTCGGCATTACCGCCGGGGAGTCCGAAAATCCCGAGAAAAATGTGCCGAGGGCGATCAAGTCCGTATTCTGGCGCATTTTGCTCTTCTATGTAGGTTCCATAGTCGTTGTAAGCTTTTTGATTCCGTATGACGATCCGAATTTGTTGACGTCGGATCTTGAAAACATAGCGGTAAGTCCGTTTACGCTTGTATTTAAAAGAGCCGGTCTGACTGCTGCCGCCGGAATTATGAATGCTATAATTCTTACATCGGTATTGTCCTGCGGCAATTCAATGCTTTACGCGGGTTCAAGAATGTTGTGCGCGCTTGCAAATGAGGGGAAAGCGCCTAAGAGCATAGGTAAAATCACGAAAAAAGGCGTGCCGCTGAATGCACTTCTCGTTACCGCGGCAATCGGCCTTTTGGCGTTCCTCACATCGTTTGCGGGCGAGGGAGAGGTATATAACTGGTTGATCAATGCTTCGGGCCTTGTCGGATTTATTTCATGGCTCGGGATTGCAGTCAGCCATTACAGATTCAGAAAAGCGATGAAAGCACAGAACGTGCCGCTGTCCGAATTGAAGTTTAAAGCGCTCGGATTCCCATTCGGACCTATTTTTTCATTTGTGCTTTGCATGATCGTAATTATAGGACAGGGATCGTTTGCGATATCCGGCGGATCGATTGATTGGCTGGGGATGCTTGTGACTTTCGGCAGTGTGCCTTTGTTCATAGTGCTGTGGGTGGGATACAAGGTTGTTACGAAATCGAGATTGATCCCTTATGATAAAGTCGATCTCAGACGTCATTCAAATATGAATGACAGCATTTAGGATTATGTGTCAAACGGCTTGATAAAGGAGTAGCGTGTGTCTGAAAAAATAGTCGGTGTTGACAGAGCGATTGATGTGTTGCAGCAGCTATATGACAATTTTGATGAAATGGGGGTGTCCGAGATTTCCAGGGCGCTCGGGCTTGGAAAGAGTACGGTTCACAGAATACTTGCGACGCTTGAGGCGAGAGGGCTCGTGTATAGGAACTATGCGACAAACCGCTACTGGCTGGGCAGGAAGATATACCTGATGGGGCTTGCCGTCGGAGAAAAGATGGATCCCAATATCATCATCGGAAAGTACATCAGGGAGTTCGGGCAGAAGTACAATGAAGTTATCAACGTTTCCATGCTTGATACGGATATAAACGGCAATTATGTGAGCGTTGTGGTTATGAAAGAATCAAGCCCCGAAAAGGTGCTTACCGTCAATCCGCATGTGGGAACTATGACACCGGCGCACGCTTCGTCGGTCGGCAAGTGTTTGCTGGCGCATTCTCCGCTCGTGGATGTGGAACATTTGATGCGAAGCGAGCTGTGTGCTTTTACGTCACATACCATCACTTCGCCGGACGCTTTGGTGGCGGAGCTTGAAAGGATAAGACGCGACGGCTACGCCGGAGACAGTGAAGAGCGGGAATACGGACTTACGTGTATAGGAGCGCCGATTTTAGACAAAAATGGAAATGCGGAATACGCGCTTAGCATATCCGGCGCGAGCAGCAGCATAGTAAAGGATATGGAGAATAAGATCAAAGCGGTCAAATTGTACGCGCATCAGATAGCAAAGGCCTTATACTGGTAAAACAGCTCACTGGGGGAGACGTTTTCGTATTATGCCTAAAAATCGGAACGCTGTTCCGAAAATATAGATATTTTTATAACTCATATAATTTAGTTTTGTAACAATTTATATTATAACTAAATTTTTGCGACCAAATTTTTTATAACTTATCATTTAAATTTATATTACTACATATAAACAATCGCAAGATTGTGGAGGAGGAAAGAGAAATGAAATACTCAAAGAGAATGGAAAGATTGCAGCCATCGGACATTCGAGTTGTCGGCAAGTTGGTGAGCGACAATCCCGGGACCATATCTTTTGCCGGAGGCATTCCTGATCCCGATTTTTTCCCGAAGGAGGAAATGCAGGCCATAGCAAAAGAAATTCTTGAGAAACACTCGGATGAAGCTTTGCAGTACGGTCCTACGAGAGGAAGATTGACTCTCAGAACTCAAATTGCGGAGCGCATGAAGATTGAAGGAGTTGATTGTACTGCTGAAGACATCATCATAACTACAGGATCGCAGCAAGGTATTACTCTCGGCGCTATGCTTTGTGTGAATCCGGGAGATGTGATTCTCACTGAAAAACCCAGCTATCTGGGCGCTCTCAGTGCGTTTGCGCCGCATGAAATTCAGTATACGGGCGTTGGCGGAGATGAGGACGGTATGGACATGGATGAGCTCGAATCCAAGCTTAAGAGTGATTCAAGAATCAAAATGATCTATGTTATTCCTAATTTCCAGAACCCGTCGGGAAGAACATGGACACTCGAAAGAAGAAAGAAGCTCATGGAGCTTGCGAATAAGTATGATGTGGCGGTTCTTGAGGACAATGCATACGGCGAGTTGATTTATGAAGGTGACAAGCTCCCGTTGCTAAAATCAATGGATCCGGATGGTAGAGTTATATATTTGGGTTCGTTTTCAAAGATTCTGTCGCCGGGTTTGAGGGTGGCTTGGATCTGTGCAAGCGCCGATATTTGCGCAAAACTTGAACTTATTAAATACGGTCTTGATCTCCAATCTGCGGAAATGGCGCAAATGCAGACCGAGATGTTTATCGACAAATACGGATTGGATTCACAGATTGCAAAAATTGCGAAAGTTTACGGTGAGAGAAGAGATGCAATGCTTGAAATCATCAAAAATGAATTTCCGCCGGAGGCTAAATATTACTATCCGCGGGGCGGTATGTTTGTGTGGGTTGAATTGCCGGAGCACATCAATACGAGAAAGCTGCTTGAAGAAGCTGTAAAACAAAAGGTCGCTTTTGTACCGGGCGGTTCTTTCTATCCCGACAACGACTGTGAATCCGCAATGAGATTGAATTTTTCAATGATGCCGCTTGATAAGATCAAGGAGGGTACGCATATTCTCGCGGAGCTTTTAAAAGAAGCCGTGAAGAAATAGCACGGGTGCAAAGCCGCACAGTCTATTAAACCCGCAATTTGATTGCTTCAATAATCAAAGGGTTCATAATATATAAAAGATAAGAGGAGGAATAAGATGAGCGAAGAGAACAAGACTAAAGTAACAACGAGAACGGAGCGTTGTAAGCAATGCGGACTTTGTGTAGCCGCATGTCCTACAAAATCCATTTCATTCGGTGAAAATATGAATAGTTCCGGTTACAAGCATACCGTGATCAACGACGAGACATGCATCGCCTGCGGGGTATGTTATCTCGTATGTCCTGACGGCGTGTATCTGATAAACGGTGATAATTAATTGGCAAGATCGCTTTTGAAATTAGGAGGAAAAAATTATGTTAGAAATGCTTACAGGAAATGATGCGGTATCTGAAGCTGCTGTAAGAGCCGGTTGCAGGTTCTACGCGGGATACCCTATCACTCCTTCCACGGAGATATTGGAAAATCTTTCGCATAGGCTTGAAGAAGTTGGCGGCGCTTTTGTTCAGGCGGAATCCGAGCTCGCCGGTATCAATATGATTATCGGTGCTGCTTCTTGCGGAGTTATGTCGCTTACGGCGTCATCCGGTCCCGGAATGAGTCTCAAGCAGGAGGGAATTTCGGTTCTTTCCGACGAACAGATCCCTGCTGTAATCGTAAACATGGTGCGATACGGAAACGGAATCGGAACTCTTCTCAACGCGCAGTGCGACTATCTGAGAGAGACACGCGGCGGCGGAAACGGAGATTACAGGGTGATTTCATTATGTCCTTCAAGCGTTCAGGAAGCTGCAGATCTCACAGTCCTCGCATTTGAGCTTGCCGAAAAATACAGAATGGTAGTTCTTATCATGGGTGAGGCCGATCTTGCGCATATGAGAGAGCCTGCCGAACTTCCTGAGATGAGGGAACCTCACAGATATCCTTGGGGATTTGACGGCGCCGCTACGACTCCTCTTATCGGTATATTTGACAGAGACAGCAGAAAAGAAGCGGTTGAATTGAACGAAAAATATGATGCCATAAAAGCAAATGAGCAGAGATGGGAATCAAATTATCTTGAAGATGCCGATTATGTCATGGTTGCATACGGTATCGCGGGCAGAACCACTATCGGAGCTGTGGAGCAGCTTAGAGCCGAGGGTTATAAAGTGGGATATATCAGACCTATAACTGCCTGGCCGTTCCCGGTTAAAGCGTTTGAAGAAGTAAATCCTAATGTAAAAGGGTTTATGACCGTGGAACTCAATGCGACCGGACAGATGATAGATGACGTGGCGCTTACGCTCAAAACAATCAGAAAAAACGGGGATCCGATATATGCGAAAGTTCCGGTTTATACGAATCCTTATGTATTCGGTATGCCTGCAACAAAGACGATTATAGAGGACTTCAAAAAGATGGTGAATGGCGAAATGAAGGAGGTCTACTAAAATGGCAAAAGCAAAAAAATTCCCAGAATCAATAGATAAACTGTCAGGATTTTGTCCGGGCTGCTCACATGGCGTTATCATAAGACTGATCGCGGAGTGCCTTGAGGAACTCGGTCAGGACAAAAATATAATATATGGAATCGGAGTGGGCTGCTCAAGCTTGCTCGGAGGAATAATGAATACTGACAGAAGACACTGCCCGCACGGCAGAGCCGGAGCTGTATGTACCGGTATGACAAGAGTTAACCCGGATACGATGATTGTTGCATATCAGGGCGACGGAGATGCGTACAGTATCGGTCTTGCGGAGACTACAGCCGCCGCATACAGAAACGAAAACATGACAGTGTTCATCGTAAACAATACAAACTACGGTATGACAGGCGGACAGATGAGTCATACCACCATGCCGGGGCAGGTGACGAGTACGACCGTTAAAGGCAGGGATTGCAGCGTTACCGGTTATCCTATAAAATTCCCTGAACTCGTTGCCGAGAATTTCAATGTGGCGTATTCGGCAAGAGGAGCGATAACTACGCCTGCACGCATCAATAAGACAAAAACATACATCAAAAATGCTCTTGAGGCACAGATGAATAAGGAGGGGTACTCCGTAGTTGAGATCCTTTCGGCTTGCCCTACCAACTGGGGTATGCAGCCTGTAGATGCAGTGAAAAGGATTGAGGATGAGCTTATCACAAGCTATTTCCCGGTAGGAGAATTTAAGAAAAGGGAGGGTAAATAAATGAAAGAGATAATTTTTGCAGGCGCAGGCGGACAGGGTGTGCTAACATCGGGCTTGATTCTTTCTGAAATTGCCATCCACAACAAATTGAACACGACATGGGTGCCGGAATACGGTTCGGCAATGCGCGGCGGCGACGCGAATTGTACCGTAAAATTCGGCAAGGAGAGAATTTACAATCCGGGACGTGAAGAGGCGGATATCCTTTTGGCGATGAATCAGTCCTCATTTGATAAATTTCTCCCTATGGTAAAATCGGGCGGAACAGTTATCGTTAATACGGACATGGTGGACACTTCATCCGCTTCCCGTGACGATGTGGTTTTGCTGCCTATCCCGTGTCTGACTATTGCAAACGAGATAGGAAATCCGAGGGGCGCAAACATTATCATGACGGGCGCGATCGTCAAGGCGTGCGGAGATATTCCTAAGCAGGATGCAATCGACGGAATGAACGAAATGTTTAAAAGAAAAGGGAAAGAGAAGTTTGAAGCCAGCAATACAAAAGCATTTGAGGTGGGTTTCGACTTTGAGGCGTAGAAATTATAGAAATTAAAGAAGGGTAGATGATTATGAAGATATTAGTAATAAATCCGGGTGGAACATCGACGAAAATATCCGTGTTTGAGGATACTGAGGAGATACTAAAGAAAAACATTACTCATACGGGAGAGGATTTGAAAGTTTTTGAAAGCGTCTTCGATCAGTATGAGTATAGGAAAGAATTCATAGTATCAACCCTGAAAGAGGCAGGTCATACTATTGAATCATTTGACTGCGTGGTCGGGAGGGGCGGACTTATGAAACCTATTCCGGGCGGTACATACGCGGTTAACGATGCGATGATTGATGACCTTAGAAATGCAATTAACGGTGAGCATGCATCCAATTTGGGTGCAGTGCTTGCCAGAAATATTGCGGATGAGATCGGGAAACCGTCATTTGTGGTCGATCCGGTGTCGGTAGATGAGATGATCCCCGAGGCGAGGATTACGGGAATGGCGGATATAGAAAAGGCAAGCTGGTTCCATGCTCTCAATCATAAGGCGGTCGCAAGACAGATAGCGTCTGAAATGGGCGGAGAGTACGCGGATTACAATTTTATAGTCGCGCATCTCGGTTCGGGAATTTCGATTGTAGCTCATGAAAAAGGCAAAATGATAGACGGAAGCGGCGGTAGGACGGACGGACCGTTTTCGCCCGAAAGATCCGGCGGGCTTCCGACGTATCAGTTGATTGAGCTCTGCTATTCCGGCAAATATGACAGAGCCGAAATGGTCGGCAAAGTCAGCGCATATGGCGGGATGTACGATTATCTCGGCACGAAAGATATGATTGCTATAGAGCAGGCGGCGCAGGACGGTGACGAAAAATCCAAGTTGATTTTGGATGCCTTTATATATCAGGTTGCAAAAGAAATTGCACTTTATGGAGCGTCGCTCAAGGGGAAAGTTGATCGTATTATCTTTACGGGCGGTATATCGTATTCAAAACTTGTGGTCGAAGAGGTAAGCAAGCGTGTTTCATACCTCGCCGATATTGCCGTCGTTCCCGGAGAAATGGAAATGGAGGCGCTCGCGCTCGGTGCGATCAGAGTGCTGAGCGGCAAGGAAGATGCTAAGGTATACGGATAATTGCGGCAACACGTAAAACCCGAATTTTGTTTTGATTTCTATGGGAGGTTTTAATGTTTACAAACTTTGACGGATTGATAAAAGAAGCTCAGTCGCAACCCGCTCGCACGGTGAGCGTAGCCGTTGCACAGGACAAGGCTGTATTGGAAGCTGTAAAGAACGCGACCGATCTCGGTTTTGTGAAGCCCGTGCTCGTAGGCGATGCTGCGAAAATTGAGGAGATTACCGCAGCTATCGGTTTTAAAGACTATGCAGTTGTAGATGCAAAGGACGAAGCTGAAGCCGTGGAACAGGCGGTCAGACTTGTGCACGATAAAAAAGCGGACGTTCTCATGAAAGGTCTTGTCAATACGGCGGTATATATGCGCGGCGTTTTAAACAAAGAATACGGTCTCAGAAAAGGGCGGCTTCTCAGCTTGCTTGCGGTATATGAGCTTCCGCAGTATCATAAGTTGATTTATTGTTCGGACAGCGGGATCAATGTGGCTCCGGAGTTGGCGCAGAAGAAGGATATAATGATCAATGTTCTTGAAGCTATGCAAAATATCGGTTTTGATGCGCCGAAGACCGCGATATTGACCGCAAATGAGATGGTTGACCCGAAAGTTACATCAACGGTTGATGCTGCAGCCTTGGTAGAAATGGTTGAAAAGGGAGAGATCCCTAAATGTGTAGCGGAGGGTCCTATAGCTTTTGATGTGGCATTTGATAAAGATGCGGCTGCGCATAAAGGGATAGACAGTAAGATTGCAGGAGATGTTGACCTGTTGATATTCCCTAATATTGAAGCGGGAAATATCATGGGCAAATCGTGGCTGCGCTTTAACGGCGCAAAATGGGCGGGTATCGTGCTGGGCGCTACAGCGCCTGTAATACTCGGTTCAAGATCCGACACCCCTGAGATTAAAATCAACTCGATCGCTTTGGCTTGCTTGTCGTCCAACTAGAACCAAGATTAATATCGGCGTCTGCTTGCGGAATTTGGATTTTGCTTTTGTTTTTTCTTTTGCGATTTTCCTCTTTGCAGATGCCGGGTTAATAAAACCAATGCACATTGGTTGTAAAATTTATTTTTTATTACTTATTTTATTTTTTTAGGAGGATGAAATGATTAAAAAAGAAAATCCTTTAAAGCTTCCGATTACGCTTATTGTACTCGGAGCATGTTGGTCAATCGTGTATATTGTACCGTTTGTACAGTATATATGGTATGATCCGTTTCATGATTTTCTGGGCTGTTCAAACATGCAGATGGGTATGCTTATAACAATCTACGGCATCGGAAATGTGCTGGGCTGTCCTGTAGGCGGATGGTTTGCTGACAGATTTAACTACAAAATAATTTACGTATTGTCAGTTTTCCTAAACGGACTCTTCTCATTACTATTTGTATTGAACCCATCTTACGGTTTTGCGATATTGATGTGGATAGGCTTTGCGATAGCAAGCTTGTTTATGAACTACCCTACTCACATTAAAATCGTAAGAAACCTTACAACGGATGAAAATCAGGGTAAAATCTTCGGATTTAACGAAACAAGTATCGGTCTTTGGAACATTATATTCAATGTAATAATGATGTTCTTCTTCGTTAAGTTCATGGAAGGTATTGCGGGTATGAAAGCTGCTATTATTTCGATTGCCGTATGCTCATTCATTCTAACTGCAATCGTTGCTTTCGTTCTGGACAATCCTAAAAAGGATCAGCTTATTTCAAATAATAATGACGAAGAAAAATCAAGCATCGGAAAGGATCTTAAATACATCCTTACACCTGCGACGCTTTGCATAGCAGTTACAATTTTCTCGGTATATTCATTCCTTACTACTATGTCGTATTTCACGCCGTATTTCACGGAGGTACTAGGCGTAACCGTAGTATTTACAGGATGGGTGGCAATTCTGAGACAACACGGCATGACTCTGATAGGTGCGCCTATCGGCGGAATTTTGACCGACAAAGTAAAATCACCTGCAAAGGTATTGATCGGAGTGTACGTGATAGGTATTGCAGGGCTTGTTTATCTTTTGGTAGCTGATAAGGGAATATCGGCAACATTCCTGATTATCCTCACGATAGTGCTCTCCGGTGCAGTATATGTGGCAAGAGGATCTTACTATGCGACTATCACCGAGACAGGTGTGCCTCGTCAATACACAGCTTCCACGATCGGTCTTGCAGCGGCAGTGGGATTCTCGCCTGATCTCTTCCAGTTTACGCTGTTCGGATACTGGCTGGATCATTTCCCTGGCGGAAAGGCGTATGCATTCATGTTCATATATCAGACGATCATCTTGATACTCGGTATAATCGCGGCTCTCGGAATTCTTAAAATCAAGAAGAATAACCAGCGCAGATTGGCTGCTGAAAATGAGGCTGAATAATCCGGGGGAATACTATTATTTTGCAAGAGCAGGCTTTTAGCCCTCTTATAATAACTATCCTTTAACACGGGGGACTGATTATGTCAGTCCCCCGCTTGTTGTATCAGGGAAACCCGCGCCCGCCGTGGGATAATTTTTTTATCTAGTGTGTGCAGGATAAACGTAAAATAAGAAAAGCGTCATATCTAAATATGACGCTTTTCTTTCATGGCAGAACTATATACTACACTTTATTTCTCATTTTATTGCTTGTCATTTATTTATTTTTCACTGTCTTTTGCGATCACTTCGTCTACACGCTTGTTTAAATTGTCTATCGCTTTTTGTGAATTAAACGCTCCAAAGATTCTGTCACCTACTATGTTGCCGTTTCTGTCAACAATGATAGTTGTCGGAACCGCTACAACGCTGCTCAGGAAATCGTCGACAGGTTTGGAACTGTTCATGGCAAGATTTGTGAATGTGACGCCCGTATCTTTTGCGATTTTTTTCGCCTCCGCAAGTGTTTGCGGGCTGCTGCTTGCATCCGAGCAAATTCCGATGAATGCAACATCTTTCTTTGCCAAATCCTTTGACATTTCCTCCAAAGTCGGCATCTCGCCCACACATGGGGAGCAATATGTAGCCCAGATATTTATCACCGTAGCGGGGTGATCTTTAAATATTTCCTGTGATACATCATTCCCGTTAAGATCCTGTGCCGTAAACTTCGGGAACATCTCTCCCTTAGTATCTTTTGAATCTGCCGGTGTTGAATTCTGACCGCAGGCGGCTAGCGCTCCCATCAGCATTACAACTGCAAATACCGCTGATAATTTCTTCATAATTCCTTTC
This sequence comes from Anaerovoracaceae bacterium, assembly GCA_041844835.1. GTDB lineage: Bacteria > Bacillota > Clostridia > Peptostreptococcales > Anaerovoracaceae > CAUUCX01. The sequence continues at coordinate 3,793 of JBGZBU010000022.1, read as the reverse complement.
ATTTTCAATTCCTCCTTTTGATTTAATCGGTTTTAGCTTTAGCCCGTTTTCGTTTCGTCCGTCAGCAACTGTTTATCAGAAGACAGAATATGCGACAATGATGTGCTTATCGCTTCCGTAGGACATGCCTTCAGGCATTCCCCGCAACGGATGCATTCCGGCGAGTTGTTCGTTTGTGCCATGTAAACGTCCATTTTGCAAACTCTTTTGCATTTGCCGCATGATATGCATTTGTCGCGGTCCACGGAGTATCTGTAAAATGATATCCCGTTGAAGAGTGAGTAGAATGCCCCCAGCGGGCAGATCCATTTGCAGAACGGACGATAAAAGAAAATTGACAATATTGTGACTGATATCAATATTATAAATTTCCATGTGAAAAGCTTGCCCAGGGTCGCCCGTATGGCACTGTTTGCAATTGAGAGCGGAATTGCTCCCTCCAAGATTCCTTGAGGACATATGTATTTGCAAAAATACGGTGAGGTAAGTCCCATTTTGTTCGTGAGAATTATCCCCATAAGCCACACTACCAGTACCATGATTACGTACTTCATATAGCGAAGATATCGCAATTTTTCCGTGCTGAACTTTTTTGTCGGTATTTTGTGCAGCAGATCCTGAAACCAGCCGAACGGGCAGAAAAAACCGCAGATCAGACGCCCTGTCATTACCCCCAAGAATATCAATATTCCGGTTATATAATACGAAAAATTGAATTTTGAGGCGCCGACCACGGCTTGAAACGCACCGATGGGACATGCCCCCGTCGCCCCGGGACATGAATAACAATTCAACCCCGGAGTACAGACATTCTTTCCGCTTCCCGTGTATATAGTGCCTTTCGCAAAATTCCCCAGATGAGGATTAGTGAGCAATGTGCTTAGGGCTTGTATATATCCTCGTTTAATCTTATGTGTTTTATTCTTAACCAATTCCAATACACTCCAAACATATTTTTACCGCTTTTGAAAAAACCGTTCCAACTTCCCCCCGATAAGCCCCATAAGATATGAACGCCACCGCCGCCGCAAGCGCGGTAATACGCAAGAAATTCAGTTCTTTTGAGGTGAATTTTCTGCGCGCTTTTATATTTTCCGCTTTCATATAATCCTCCCTAATCCTCATTACATGCACATATTAACAGAAGCGAGATAAAGATTCTGTTAAGAAAAATTATTTTTCAATTATTTTTCAATTATTTTTGAATCATTATCGTAAATATGCTCCCCTGCGGCGCGTTATCGGAAATGCTGATGGTGGCGCCGAGCTTTGTAAGAATGTTTTTAACAAGTGCCAATCCGATGCCGTATCCTCCGGTCTGCCTGTTTCTCGAAACATCGGTACGATAAAGGAGATCGAATACATGTGGTTTGTCATCATCGGAAATGCCGATTCCCGTATCCGATATTTTGATTTCCACATCGTTTTTGGAATCCGAAAGGTGAACAGCGACATGTCCGCCGCGTACATTGTATTTTATTGCATTATCAATCAGATTGAATAACGCGCGTTCAATAAGTATGTCATCCGTTGTCAGTTTTATGTCATCACCGGATATTGACAAGCTTACATCCTTTTCCGCGGCGGAATCTTCCAGATCCAGCAGTATTTCTTCAATCAATTCGTTGAGATCGACGGATGTGACATCTCCGAGTGAATTCCTGCTGAGCAACAGCATGCCCTCCACCAGATTCGACAGCCGTATCAGATTGGAGTCCATGGTTTCTATAAAGGCATCGGTGTATTCATTCAGATTTTGATGTTCTTTCTTATACACATCGACTTTTGTGCGCAAAACGGCTATAGGAGTGCGCAGCTCGTGAGCGACGTTGTTGCTGAATTGTTTTTGATTTTCATAGTTTTCGTATATTTTTTTGAAGGCGATATCAAAATTTCTGGAAAGTTGCTCAAGTTCATAACTGCTGTTTGTCAGAAGCGACTGATTTTTTATTATATCGAGCGTATCCATATCTATTTGCGAGACTTTCTCGGTCAGGGTTTTGAGGGGACGCATGAGATGCAGGATTATGAAGAAAAAAATCAAAGTCCCCAACAGTATCGTGATTGTAACGACGCATATGGAATAAATCATAAAGTCCGCATTAAGCTCGGCGACCGTGGGCACCGAGCTTAATTTAAGCTGTTTATCATCCAAAATCAACAAGACCTCATCGTTTATTTTGTCTGTGGGCAAAGAGTCTCCCAATTGCTCGTACAAGTTATTGATTAATTTTTCCTGATGTCTTGCCACCGCAAAATTTGAAACCAGCGTCATCGCAATAAAAAGCAAGATGATGGAAATGATCAGTTTGAAAATAATAGATTTGTGAACAGGATAAATCCTTTTACTCTTCACTTATGATGTACCCCTTTCCGATAACATTGGCAATTATACTTTCACCTGTATGTTCCTTTATTTTTCGTCGGAGCGCGGACATGTGCACTCTTACGGAGTTGCTGAAATCATTGCAATCGCTTTCCCATATGTGTTCTTGCAGCTCCCCTTGTGAAACATGGCGCCCGGCATTTAACAGCAAATATTCAAGTATGCCCGTTTCTTTTGCTGTAAGCTTGATTTCATTTCCATGTACGGATGCCGTCCTGCTGCGCGTGTCATATACCAGGTCGCGACAAACTATCAGTGTATCCTTATGAATGGATTTTCGCCGCAGAAGTGAACGAATTCTTGCCTCCAGCTCCGCGAAGTGAAACGGTTTTATGAGGTAATCACTTGCGCCGAGATCCAGCCCCTTCACCCGATCCGGAATCTCCGAGCGGGCTGTCAGCATAATTATGTTAACATTCTTATTATATTGGCGAATCTCTTCAAGAACCTGAAATCCGTCTTTTTTCGGCAGGTTCACATCAAGCAATATCAGATCATACTCCTCGACATAGCACATGTCTTCGGCAGTCTCGCCGTCCATAGCTGTATCAACTATATAGCCTGATAATCTGAGACCGTCTGCAATGCTTTCCAGCAAATCTTTTTCATCTTCCACTACCAATATTTTCATCAGTTTTCACCTCAATTGTAATTATATCTCAAACAGCGGTAATTATGCAATGAATCGGGTTTAAGATTCAATCCGCGTCAAGAGAGTATTGCTGCTGTTTTTACGCAATTTGTAAAGCAAATAAACGGTAGGAATAAGCATTGCAAATGACAAAATCGTTACCGCCATGTGCCCCGGCTCCGTATCAATCGGCGGCGGTAGCGCTGAGGCGGCATTATTTATGATGTGCATAAATATGGTCAATCTTATATCTCTTGTCATGTAATATACAAATCCCAAAATCATCCCGATAATCGCGGTGTATACACTCTGTATGAAATTTCCGTGCCATATTCCGAACATAAGGCCGGACAGCAGGATGGGAAACCACGGCGCTGCGCATATTTTTTCCAAGCAGTTGAAAATGAGGCCGCGGAACAGATATTCTTCAACGATCGGGCCCATTATCGCAATGGATAAAAGTGTCCAAATATATGGTCCGGCTTCAATATCATCAAACGCATGAGTGAATATATCGATTTGTTTTTCGATATACGGTATCGCCGTAAGAATATGCTCTGTGAAAAAGAGCCAAATTGTGCTTAAAGAGCCCACTCCGAAACCCATCACAAGGCCATACGATATTTTTTGTTTTCGGTCGAGCTGCGTAAGTGCATCCGCGCCTTTATCCGAAAATAATTTGCGCATGAACAGAAAAAATATTACAGTCAGAAGCAGTGACGACAGAGCATCGACAGTTCCGATATTGCGCATGTACACTTCAGATGCTCCCGCAG
>JBGZBU010000021.1:0-3287 GCA_041844835.1 Anaerovoracaceae bacterium | reverse complement strand
GCTTATTTTTCTTATTTTGCACTTTTTATGCTGCGCGGCTGCATGGATCTAGACTTGACATACGCGCCCCTGTGTAGTACTATGTACTACACAGGGGCGCGCAAAGAATAGAGAATTAATCGGTAGATAGATAAATAGATTGATAAATGAATTGATAAGATGGATGGATGAATTGATTGACAGGAGAATAGTCGCTTAGAATCAGAAAGAAAAAAGTAATAGGAGAATAGCTGTTTATATTTAGAATAAAGTAAGCAGTGCAGATAGAAGAAGTGAAAAAAAGGAGATATTGCTATGGCTTTTTCGATAAGATTAACTGAAGAAGAGAGAAATTTGGCTGAAAGCTATGCGAAACTTCATTCGCTCTCCATCGGCGAGGCATTCAAAAGAGCGCTGTTTGAAAAAATAGAAGATGAATATGACATTGCAATAGCCGCCGAAGCGTACGAAGAATATTTGGACAGCGGCTGCAAATCCACCCCTGTTTCGGATTTCTGGAGGGAATTGGATGAAGAATTATGAGGTGGAGCTGTCGGAGCGCTTCAAAAAAGAATTTCGCAAGCTTGATAGTTATACTCGTAAAATGATACGCGCCTGGATAGATAAAAATCTTGCGGGTTGTACGGACCCGCGAATGCACGGTAAAGCCTTGCTTGGAGATCGAAGCGGGCAATGGCGTTATCGTATCGGCGATTACCGGCTGATTTGCCATATACGGGATAACGAATTGATTATTCTTGCTCTAACCGTGGGACATCGGCGCGAGATATATAAAAGGTAATTTGCACATGCCGTAAACAACATACGCAAACTACCCTTTGTTTTTACCGTTTCTCTGCTTTACTGTTTCCCAGCCGCTTTCTGAATGAAAGAATTATTTCTTATTCTTCCGCTTCTTCTGCGAGGTCGCTCGGCATGAGCTCCCCATTGTACAACTTCTCAAACTGCTCGGCATCCAAGGTTTCCACGATTAAGAGCGCCTCGGCAACTGCTTCCAGTCTCGTCATATTGTCCTTCAATATCTTTTCCGCAGCCACAAAGCAATCGTTCATTATGGTTTTAACTTCGGAGTCGATTTCCGCAGCCGTCTGCTCGGAATAATCACGCCTGGTGGAGAAATCTCTGCCGAGGAAGACTTCATCATCCGAACTGTAATTCACGGGACCGAGTCTTTCGCTGAATCCGTATTTCGTCACCATATCTCTGGCAATTTCAGTGGCGCGCATGATATCATTGCTCGCTCCGGTACTGACATCATCCAGTTTCAGCATTTCCGCCACGCGCCCGCCAAGCAGCCCGATGATATCGTTTTTCATCTCCATTTTTGTGCCGTAATATTTTTCCTCACGCGGAAGCGTCATCGTAAATCCGCCTGCCCTGCCTCGAGGAATGATTGTCACCTGATGCACCGGATCGCTGTCGGGAATCGCTCTTGAGATTATGGCATGACCCGCCTCATGGTACGCGGTGAGTTTCTTCTCATCATCGGTAATCACGCGGCTCTTTTTCTGCGGCCCGACGATCACCTTTGTAATTGCCTCCTCTATTTCTTCCATCGTCACCGTGTCCGCATTTTTACGGGCGGCGAGCAATGTTGCCTCATTCAGCATGTTTTCGATATCAGCCGGGGAAAACCCGGGAGTTCTTTTCGCCACCACATCTGCACTGATCTCATCAGACAGCGGCTTGTTTTTTGCATGAACTTTGAATATGTCTTCGCGCCCCCTGATGTCCGGGAGACCTATTACCACCTGCCTGTCGAAACGGCCCGGTCTCAGAAGCGCCGGGTCGAGTATATCCGGTCGGTTTGTCGCAGCCATGATTATGATGCCCTGATTGTCCGAAAATCCATCCATCTCCACAAGCAGCTGATTCAGAGTCTGTTCGCGTTCATCATGCCCGCCTCCGAGACCCGCGCCCCTGCGCCTGCCGACGGCGTCGATCTCATCTATAAAGATGATACATGGAGAATTCTTTTTCGCCTCGCTGAACATATCTCGCACTCTCGACGCGCCCACGCCGACAAACATCTCCACGAAATCCGAACCGCTTATACTGAAAAACGGCACATTCGCCTCGCCTGCCGCGGCTTTGGATATGTATGTTTTTCCCGTTCCGGGAGGCCCGTACAGCAGGATTCCTTTCGGCATCCGCGCCCCCAGCTCTCTGTATTTGCCCGGATTTTTTAGGAAATCCACAATCTCTTCAAGCTCTTCTTTTTCTTCATAAAGTCCCGCCACATCGTCAAATTTTATTTTCGGCATTTCACCGTCTTTGAGCATTTTTGCGCGACTCTTGCCAAAGGACATGACTTTGCCGCCACCGCCGCCCTGATTGAGTATCATCATCCAGAAAAAGATGAGTACCAGCACCATTATCGCCGTCGGCAGTATGGATACATACCACGGCGTGCGCTTAGGCGGATCCGATGTGTATTCCTTTATTATGCCCTCCGCAACCTGCGGCAGCACGTACTCGTTGCTGACAAATGCCCAGTCCACCTGTGACGGCAGGTACGCCTTTATCTCTTTACCATCTTTGAGCGTCGCGGTGATCGTCTTTTCCGAAAGATTCAGTTCGCTGATTTTTTCGTCCTCAAGATACTGCATGACATCCGAAAATGTCGTCTGTTCCTGCATTTTCTTGGAGTTCGACTGGTAGAAGAACGCCATCGCCATGACGACCATGAAGATCATTAAATATATTCCGAGATTTTTTATCAGTCTGTTCAAGCCAATTTCCCCCTATTTCTGTTTTGATGTTTTTATTTTTTTGTTTTTTTTATTTTGCTATTGTTCTTTATCTTATTAGTTTTTACCCATTTATCCGTGATTTTTAATCTTTCATTTTATTTTCGGTCACAATTTACATTTGGGGCACATGTGACTCGTATAAGTGCGGCATGCACGCAATTTATGCAAATATTGCTCCAATGCCCTGATGCGCACGATTCTCGTACATGCGATTCACGCTCATGTGATTCACTCCCATGTGACTTACTCGCTCATGCTATTTATGCACATGCAGTTTATGTAATCGCATTTCGCGAAAATCTACTTTGCGCGTGCACATAAAGCCCAAGAATTTATTGTATCATGACAACAAATTCCGACATGATCAAATGGTTGCTTCATATCGGCAACGCCGCACTGCTCAACACCCATAGTGTTGAGTGTATGATGAATGCAACCATTATATCATAATCCTCCATATCAAACACGCCTTACTTTTCTCAGGGACAAATATTTTATTCGACTTCGTGAGTTTCGGTTTCGGAGATTTCACTT
>JBGZBU010000020.1:0-6138 GCA_041844835.1 Anaerovoracaceae bacterium | reverse complement strand
ATTGTGACACGGCATACAACATCTTACATTATATAGCATTTTGTCATAATTCGCTTCAAGAATTTTTGTTATTTAAAGTTTCTTTATTACGAAATTACGCCTTTCCAGCGCCTGCACCATTTTGCACCATTTTTGAATTTTTATGCATCGGAGACGGGCGGGATGAATCCGGATAAACCTAGCGCATCGCGGAAAAGGTCTGCATAAACATTTATCGAATCTGCATATAATCTGCATATAATTCAAAAAAACTATTGCCATTTGAGTGTTTGTTTAGTAAAATTTTTCTTATATATTTAATTTGTTTTACCTGTGCGAGATGCGCTGAATGCGCGGAAATTCTCATGATTGCAGGGAAACGGGAAAGGAGAAAAAAGTGAACATTTCAAATAATTACGTGATCTATGCTTTTTCATCTGAAAACGAACCTGCGGCAACGGTTGCGCCGGGGAGCGAACTGGTTTTCGAGACATTCGACTGTTTCTGCAATCAGCTGCGTTCGGAGAGCGATCGGATGGAAGCGCTCGATTGGGATCGAATCAATCCCGCTACGGGACCCGTTTTTATCGAAGGCGCGGAAGTCGGGGATATGCTTAAAGTGGAGATAAAGGCGATCGATCTTAATGAAAAGGGAACCATGGTCGCAGGGGAAGGCATGGGCGTTCTCGCGGATTGTCTGCAGGGCGTATCGACGAAGATCGTGCCCGTTGACGGCGATATGGCAAATTTCACGGATGATATCAAAATCCCGCTCAGGAAAATGGTGGGCGTCATCGGCGTGGCGCCGGCGGAAGGCGCTGTAAATACCGGGACTCCGGGAATGCACGGCGGCAATATGGATAACACCATGGTGGCGCCGGGAGCCACTTTATATCTGCCCGTAAATACTCCGGGAGCTCTTTTCGGGCTGGGAGATGTGCACGCTGCTATGGGCGACGGCGAGATCGGCGTTTCCGGACTGGAAATACCGGCAAAGGTCACGGTAGTCACGGATCTCGTCAAAGGAAAAGCGACCAAACATCCGATGCTTGAGAACGACAAAAAATGGTCGGTTATAGCTTCGGCGGAAACTCTGGATGAGGCGGCTAAAGAGGCAACACTTCAGATGCATGAATTCCTCAGTAAGAGAATGTCCATGGAACCGAACGAGGTGGCGATGCTGATGAGTCTCGCAGGCAATCTGGAGGTATGTCAGGTCGTGGATCCGTTGAAAACCATGCGTTTTGTGATCGACAAGGCGGTCGTGGGCGAGATCGGGTTCTAAAACAATATTGGGGCAACATTAGAACAATTTTACAGCTGCATATTAATTCAACATGTTACAAATGGAGGTGTTTGAAATGGCAAACAACAAAGACGCAGCCAGGCATACGGCATCGCTGGAGGATTTCGGGTACAGTCAGCAACTGAACAGAGTTCTCAGAACAAGTGATCTTGTGATTTACGGTCTGATTTTTATGGTTCCTATCGCACCGTTCGGCATTTACGGATTCGTTGCCGAGAACTCCGGCGGCATGGTGCCTCTTGCATATCTGATAGGTATGGCGGGGATGATTTTTACGGCTTTCAGCTACTGGAGAATGGCGGAGGCGGTGCCTGTTGCCGGCTCGGTTTACGCATATGCGACGCACACGCTCGGAAATGCGGTCGGTTTTGTGGCCGGCTGGACTATGCTGTCAGATTACATCCTTGTTCCTACGCTGCTTTATGTGGTAAGCGCGGCTGCGCTGGGCGCAATCATTCCGTGGGTACCGGGACTGGTGTGGATCATAGGATTTATCCTCATCAATACTGTAATTAATATCGTCGGAATTGAATTCACCGCAAAGTTCAATAAAATCGTACTGGTGCTTGAGCTTATCGTTCTTGCGGTTTTCTGCGCGGCGGGAATCGTTGTTGTAGCAAGCGGAGCGGCAGGCAACGGGTTTACGCTCAAGCCTATATATAATCCGGATACTTTCAATATGGAACTGGTAATGGGCGCCGTATCCGTGGCGGTTCTCAGCTTCCTCGGATTTGACGGAATTTCCACTCTGGCGGAAGAAGCAAAAGAGGGGGGTCACGGAGTCGGCAAAGCTTGCGTCTTCGCATTGCTGGGCGTGGGCGTACTTTTCATAACGCAGACATACATCGCAACGCTGGTGTGGCCGGATTACACTTCGTTTAAAGATTTGGATACGGCATTTTATGATGTGGCTTATGTAGCAGGAGGCATCAAGCTGATGTGGACATGCTCCATCGCCACCGGATTTGCATGGGGCATCGCAAACTCCCTCGCGGCGCAGGCTGCCATTTCAAGAATAATATTCTCAATGTCGCGTGACAATTTGCTGCCGAAAGCACTGAATAAGGTGCATCCTAAATTTAAGACGCCTTATGTGGCAACAATATTTATCGCAGTGTTGTCATTCGCGCTGACGCTGGCGTTTTCAGCAAACATCGAATACCTCAGCTCGCTTGTAAATTTCGGAGCGCTTACGGGATTCCTCGTATTGCATTTCGCCGTTATTTATCACTTTTTCTTCAAGCAAAAGAGCGGAAAGGTGTTCAAGCACCTTATTTTGCCGCTTATCGGGCTCGCAATCATTTTTTACGTATGGATCCACCTGCACAAGCAGGCATTTATGCTCGGAATGATCTGGGTTGCCGTGGGAATAGTTTACTATCTCATAAATGTAAAGGTGCGCAAGAAAAGTATAAATCTCGGGGTGTAACCGCACACACCATAACACGCCATATCGCTGTGAACTAAAATCACTACAAAGCTCGCAGCAAGGCTAAATTCAAGAAACATCGAGGCATGCAATACATGTCTCGATGTTTTTGTTAACAGCCCCTCGCATCATGATATGGCAATTGCATATTATAGGCAATTGCATATAATTAAATTAAAATTAATTATATGCCGCGCGATAATTTTATCGCTTAATATTGCAGAAACTCACTAAAGCACATGGCGGATTATGCATAATTTCTGACGAAATCATGTTATAATGGTTGCATTCATTATATACTCAACACTATGGGTGTTGAGTAGTGCGGCGTTGCCGGTATGAAGCAACCATTTGATCATGCCGGAATCTGTTGTCATGATATAATGGTTGCATCAATCTATACGCTCAACGATAGGTGTTGAGTAGTGCGGCGTTGCCGATATGAAACAACCATTTGATCATGCCGGAATCTGTTGCCATGATAGAATATAGCTGTCTTTATATGTATCTTCGGATGCAAGGGAGGGGAGCAGAAATTATGAGTAATGAAATAAAATTATTTGAAGGAAATCAAATCCGTTCTGCTTGGGACAACGAAAAGGAAGAATGGTATTTTTCGATTATTGATATTTTAGGGGTCCTCACCGAAAGTGAAAATCCAAGAACATATTGGAGCGTTTTAAAAACAAGACTAAAAAAAGAAGGAAATGAGTTGGCTACAATTTGTAGCCAACTCAAGATGAAGTCTCCAAAAGACGGCAAACTATATAAAACGGATGTTGCTGATATGCAAGGGGTTTTTCGCATTATTCAGTCGGTACCATCTCCAAAAGCCGAACCATTTAAAATGTGGTTAGCAGAGGTCGGCAAAGAAAGAATTGATGAAACCATAGATCCTGAGCTTACAATAGACCGCGCTTTGTCAACCTACATTAAAAAAGGTTATACACGGGAATGGATCAACCAAAGGCTGCAAGCTATCCAGGTCCGAAAAGAGCTGACCGATTCCTGGGCGGATCATGGAGTAACAGAGGGCAAGGAATATGCAATTCTTACAAATGAAATCTCAAAGGCTTGGAGCGGAATGAACACAAGACAGTATAAAGACTATAAAGGATTAAAAAAGGAAAATCTAAGAGACAATATGTCGACAACAGAGCTGATATTAAACATGCTCGCAGAAACAGCCACAAAGGATATAACCGAATCTACGAATCCACATGGATTGGAAGAAAATAAAGAGGTGGCAAAGAGAGGTGGAACTATTGCAGGAAATGCCAGAAAGGAGATTGAAGCAGAAACAGGCAAACCGGTAATCACTTCAAAAAATGCAATCGACTTCGGGAAGTTGATTGATGATGTTACAAAAACTATAGGCGAGGAAGATAAAAACAGTGTCAAGTAAGCAGAAATTTGAACTTGCTTGCCTCTAAAGCAGAAAGAAGCAGCACGCGAAATTTTGCACGTCGGTGTAATGACAGGGCGCGAGTGCCCGGGATAGAGGAGAAAAATGGCGACAAGCATATTATTAGTTGCGATAGTGGTAATATCGGGGGTGATATTGAACACGGTATCACACAAGGTCGGCGTGCCCGTGCTCCTGGGTTTTATTCTGCTGGGAATGTTGTTCGGCGCGGACGGTCTGCTTAAAATCGATTTCAGGGATTTTGAGAGTGCTGAAAGAATATGCACTTTTGCGCTCATATTCATAATGTTTTACGGGGGGTTCGGAACCAAGTGGAGTGCGGCAAAGCCCGTTGCGCTTCAAGCCGGACTGCTCGCCACGCTCGGCGTCGCGGGAACCGCTGCACTCGCCGGACTTTTCTCGCATTTCGTGCTTCATATGGATTTCTGGCAGAGCATGCTTCTGGGCGCGGTGCTGAGCTCGACCGATGCCGCTACCGTTTTCTCGATACTGCGTTCAAAAAAATTGGGACTGAAATATCGCACGGATTCAATGCTCGAGGTCGAAAGCGGCAGCAATGACCCCATGGCTTACATGCTCACGATAATGCTGATGAGCATCATTGCTGGCGAGGGCGGCGTGTTTTCCATCGCGCGAATATTGATCGCTCAATTCCTGTTTGCGATTATTGTCGGTATAGGGCTGGCCTTTTTTGCCAATTTTATTCTGTCGAAACTCAATTTTACGAATGCCGGGTTTGACATGTCGTTTATGCTGGGCATCGCAATGCTCTCATATGCGCTGGCGACGGTCATGCACGGCAACGGATATCTGGCAGCCTACATCTGCGGTATAATTCTCGGAAACTCCAAAATCGGCAACAAGCGCGCCCTTGTAAATTTCTTTGACGGCATCACCGGACTTATGGAAATGCTTCTTTTCTTCATACTCGGCTTGCTGGCATATCCGAGCATGCTGCCGCGCGTAATATTGCCTGCACTGGCGCTCATGCTGTTTTTGACATTTGTCGCCCGAACGATCCCGGTTTTCGCTATACTGATCCCATTTAAACGCCCTCTCCGCCAGATGAGCTTCGTGTCGTTTGCCGGACTCAGAGGAGCGGCTTCCATCGTTTTTGCGGTCACCGCTACCGTCGGCATCCCAAGTCTTACTTATGATTTTTACCACATCGTTTTCTGTATCGTAATGCTGTCGATAGCTTTTCAGGGCTCATTTCTGCCGCTCGTCGCAAAATTCATGAAAATGATAGGCGGGTCCGATATCATGAAAACGTTCACGGATTACTCGGATGAGCTTGAGATCGGATTTATCAAGGTGAATGTGCCGAGCGGACACGCTTGGGCGGGCGCCAGGGTCAAGGACATTTCGCTGCCGCCGGAAAGTCTGATCGTTATGATACTGCGCAGCGGAAGAGAACTCGTGCCGGACGGGGATACCGTGATATGCGAAAATGACCGAATAATTCTGACCGCCTATGAATTTGAGGCGGATGCCTCGATATATCTTAAAGAGCTGAGAATAAAACCCACAAGCCACTGGATAGGGCTGACAATCAAGGATTTTTCACCCATGAGCGGCGAACTGGTCATCATGATAATCAGAAATGATCAACTCGTAATCCCGAGCGGGGATACCGTCATAGAAAGCGGAGATCTCCTCGTAATCAACTCAAAACATCATCTGTAGCACCGGAAATGATATTCCGCTTTCCGGAAAGCAAGGTGATAGCAAAAATCCCTGTTCGGCACATGCCGAACAGGGATTTTAAGTTTGTTTTTTTGTTTTCAGTTTGCGGATTTGCTCTCCGCAGGCTCCTGCAGCGCAGTCCTGCTTTGTAAATCCTTCATACAGGCCTAGCCGAGAATCTCGGTTACTACGCCGGAGCCTACCGTTCTTCCGCCCTCTCTGATCGCGAATCTCAGTCCCTCTTCAATCGCAATAGGCGTGATCAGTTCAATAGTCATCGTAATGTTGTCTCCAGGCATGCACATCTCCGTT
>JBGZBU010000019.1:0-9969 GCA_041844835.1 Anaerovoracaceae bacterium | reverse complement strand
TTTCAGCACCATGGGAAAGAGGTTTATAAGAATTGATGAAATGACGCATACCCACAAAAATTTGGAAACGGGCGGGAGTATGTCAAGAAGCCCTGCCCAGTCTTCCTTTATGACGCGGTGCGCGGCGTCACTGTAAAAAGCGCAAACCGTCAGCGCCGTCGACGACAAACTGGTGAAGCCGAACCATTTTGAATTTTTTTTGCCGCCGAGGCCGAACGCCATATTTAATATTGCCGTCATTATCGCTACTATTCCGAATAAAAGCCACATAAACGATCCTCCTTTATTTGTCGCCAGTATAGCATTTCTGCGCCGAAATTCCAATTGTAAAAATTTTCCATATATGCTATTATGGTTTTACACGGGGAATGTACACATGCTGATTCAATGGTGATTATGAAGCGGCGTCCCGCGGTGATGCTGGCTATCTGCATGATGAGCGGGATTGTTTTTATATATCGGCTTTATGATGTGCCGCGAGCGAGCGGTGCGACTGTACCGGATTTTGTCATGAGGCTTGCGACCGGTGCGCACGTTCTTGTATTGCTGATCGCGGGATGTATTTTATCCTGCTTTCTATGTTTTTTTGAGCTGCAACGCGGCGAGAGGCTGTCGGAAAGCGGGCTATCGGAAAGCGGGCTGGCAGGAAGCGGGCTGCCGGGAAGCGGAATGGCAGGAATCAGGCGCTCAGGTGCCCGCATGGCGATGCGGCGATTAAGTGACAATGGCGGAAGAAGCGGTAGGCAGCTAAGCGAAAATCGCAGGAGAAACGGCGGCCGATTGAGCGGCAGAGCGGCGATTTTTATGATGATTTTCATGCTTCTGTTCGGGGGTATGCGGACGGCATGGACAATTGAACACAAATGCGATCCGCATGCCTTTTTATTTGACGGCGGGGGTGTTGGCAAACAGACAGCCGATAAAATGGCGGCAGTCCTCGTCGTTGAAAGGGCGCAGAGTGCAGACAAACTGCTGTGTCAGGTTAAACAAACGGGACCGCCCGAAGCTACGGACATCTCACACTGCGGCGAGATGATAAAAAATTGCAGAGCCATTGTCAACATTGATAACGGCTATCTTGAAAGCGCGCAAGACAAAATCTCCGCTAAAGAATTGATCGGAAAGGAGCTGTTGATTGTCGGACGTATACATCTCCCGCAGGGGGCACGCAATCCCAATACATTTGATTACGCAAAATTTCTGTACACAAAAAATATCGATCTCATCATAGAAGAGCCCCGAATTGTTTCCGTCGGACGAAAGAATCATTTGCGCTATTTGCCTTTTCGCGCCTGCTTTGCGGTGCGCGAATGCAGCTATGAATATATAGCGGCGTACGCGGGCGAGAAAAACGCGCAGCTGATGCTCGGGCTGCTGCTGGGAGATAAGAGCCGGCTGGGGGATGATGTGCAGGAGATTTTCCGGCTCAACGGCACTGCGCACATTCTCGCGGTAAGCGGGATCCACGTAGGAATATTATATGCGTGTCTGACGCAGCTGATGAGGGGACGGCGAAGGCGAACGGGAAATTTTGTAATTATTACATGTCTGCTATTTTATTTAATGCTCGCGGAATTTGCCGTATCGGCCATGCGGGCGATATCTATGATATTTTTGCATATTCTTGCACAGGGGCTGCACAGGCGATATGATTTTTTGAATGCGGCGGGCATCAGCGCTATTTTCGTTCTGATGATCAATCCGCTTTCAATGTTTAATGCCGATTTTCAATTTTCATATACGGCGATAGCTGCAATCGGAATCGTTGTGAGATTTTTGGAATTTTTTTTGTGGCGCGCCGCAGCGGCGACATTTGTCGTTCAGCCGCTATTATTTCCACTGTCCGCATTTCATTTTTGCCATATTTCATGGGTAGGATGTTTTTTGAATGTGCCGATTATATTTCTGGCGGGAATTCTCGTTCCCATGGGGCTGCTGATGTCGATTTTTTCGGCGGCGGAGATGATTCTGCCGAACGGATTTCTGCCGGACGGATTTGAGAATTTTTTCGGAAATGTGACAGGGCAGTTGTGTGAAATGATGGTCGGGCTGAATGAGTCGGTGTATCGCACGGGCGGATTTGAATATGTCGCGAGCCCTCCCCTGCCCGCCGTTCTGATGTTTTACGGCTTGCTTTTTTTTATTTGTTCGGAGAGCGCTTTTATATTGTGGCATACGAAGCGAAGCGGGATTGCCCGAGGTGCGGCGTTTATCGCCGCCGCCTCACTGCTGTGCGGACATCTGTTTTGGGTAAGTCTGAGCGGGGTTGATGTGGTTTTCGTGGATGTGGGTCAGGGGGATTGCATCCATATACGGACGCCGCACGGGCGAAACATTTTGATGGATACGGGGGGCAGCAGGTATTTTGATGTGGGGCGGCGAGTGGTGGCGCCGTATCTTTTGCGAAACGGGATAGATTGTGTGGATTTGTGCCTGATAAGTCATCCTGATTTGGATCACTGCGACGGGCTTGACGGCATTTCCGATATGCTCAAGGTTCGGGAGATGGCGATGTTCGAGGGGAGCCGCGGCGCGCTGCCCTACGAGCCTGTACATGGGCTGCGCGCCGGTGACAGCCTTGAGATCGACGGGCTCACGTTTGAAGTGCTGTCACCGCCGTCGGCGGGGGAATCCGCCTCGCCTACGGCGCGGCTCCGCGGGGCGGCGGAGCCTGCGCGCGCTGCAGCTCCCGCCGGGACAAACAACAATGACAACTCCCTCGTAATACGCGTGAGCTGCGCGGATTACACCCTGCTCCTGACCGGGGATATCGGCGAACCTCAGGAGCGCGCGCTTACCGCCACCCCGCAAACCCTCAAAACCGACGTACTCAAAGTCGCCCACCACGGCAGCAGATTCAGCAGCACTGCAGAATTCCTTGCCGCCGCCGCGCCGCAATATGCAGTCATACAAGTGGGCAAAAATTTCTACGGGCACCCCTCCCCCGACACTCTTGAGCGCCTCGAAAAGCAGGGGATCAAATATTACAGAAATGATATAAACGGCGCGGTGTGGTTCCGCGCCGCCAATCACAAACTCAACTTTTACAGCATGTACCGATGCGGCATGCACTGAGCTGATTACGAACTGCCCTCCACACGATAAAATCCCGAGATTTCTCATCTGCAGGGAGTTAAAATAATATCCGTTTCTTTCGCGCATAAAACCGGCGCAATTTCAAAAATATATTTCTGCCCATGATCGATACAATGCATAATCTATGATGTATAATAGAAACGACGAACAGCCCGGGACGCAACGGAATCATACCGGGCAATACTGAAACGATAAGCGGGAAAAACATATGCACGATTTATACAAATTGCTGAACGAACTCAATAAAAATCAGGCGCCGAATGTAATTTTGCTGCACGGGCCGGAAGATTATCTGACGGACATGGCGATAGAAGCCGTAACGGGGCATTACATGGAACCCGAGATGCTTCCGCTTGATTTTCTGCGCTTTACCGCAGGCGAATCAAGTATTGAAGAAATCGCGGAAGCCGCCGCTACGCTTACAATGTTTTCGCGCGGCAGAGTGATCATGCTAAGCGATGTGGACAAAAAAGAACACGGTCACGACGTCATTCGCGGAGAAGCAGAGGAGCGACTGATTGCGCTTATAAACGATATGCCTGCGGGAAATGTCCTCATCCTCGTTTCCAAGGGCAAATCAAAAACAAAAATAAACAATGCCGTAAAAAAAAGCGGAGCACCCTATGAAATGCGCCGGCTCACACATGACGAGCTAAAAAGCTTCATCGCAAAACAGCTGTCCGCAATGGAATGCGATTTTGACGAGCGACTTGCCGAGGAAATAGCCGTGCTGAGCGGCTATCTGAACAACGAATCGAGCAGCGGGCTGCACGATCTTGTAAACGAACTCCGAAAAATAGCCGCATATTCCCGCAGCGGAAAAATCAGCAGAGCGGATGTAGCGGAACTGATGGCTGACGACGACAACAGCTATGTTTTCGCGCTGTCAAATGCGGTGAAATCAAAAAACTGCGATGAAACCTATCGCATACTGCACAACATGCTCACGCGAAAACAGAGCACTTTTTCCATACTTCCGATCTTTATTTTTCAGTTTGAAGACATGCTGATATACAAAGAAATGCATCGCGGCAACTACCCTTTGCCGGAAATACAAAAACGAATGGGGGGGCAAATCGTGCGCCTGAACAAAGCGCGCAGTCTCGCAGACAATTATACTTATGAAGAAATCGCGGAGCTGCTCTCCCTGATGTATGCACTCGGAGATCACATCAAATCGGGGCTGCTGCCGAACTCGCTGGCAATAGAACTCCTGCTCTCCCGCATGATCGTTCCGCCCCGCCCGTCATCACACACAAAGTAAAATTTTAATATTATAAAATTTTAATATTATTAATATTACAAGAATTGATCAGCACTATATCGCATAAAATTTTTACACATCGAAACTTGCTCTCAACTTTGTTTTTATGCTTATACCCATCAAATTTTCCGCCATAGTTTTAAGCATCGTGGATTTCCCAACCTGACGTGCACCGATTACAAGTACAGCCTTGAAAAATTGATCAGCCTCCAGAAATTTACGCTCCAGTTCGCGTTTTATATAGTTCATATCGCCCTCCTTGCGGTAATCCATAGTGTGTTTGCATTATACCGCAATTTTAAAAATGCCGCAAGTTGCGCACCTGAACAAAGTGCGCAGCCTCGCAGACAATTATACTTACGAAGAAACCGGAGAGCTGCTCTCCCTGATGTATACACTCAGCGAGCACATCAAATCGGCGAGTATATCAAATCGAATCTGCAAATTTACACCCATGGAGGATCTTCGCCGCCCGAGGTGCCTCCGTCAGAGCCGCCGGTTCCGGGATTTGAGGATCCGCCGCTACCCGAGCCTCCCGAACCGCCGCTCCCTCCTGAACTGCCGCCCGGCTGCGTGCTTCCGCTACCTCCGGAAGCGCCGCCGTTCTCGGAAGGGTCCACAGGAGTCGCATGCTCTCTGCCCGGCCATGTATAAGAACTCGCACCGTCAGGATCCACTGGATACCTGTCCGGATTAGGATTGTGCAAAGGACAATAATACTTAGGAGCTTCCGCTGCGCTCGCAAAAGCTTTTCCCACATGCGGACAGCTCGGCGTAGCAAGGAATCCCGTATCCAAGCATATGTTCACCTCTTTTATTTCGACCGGAGACCCGCCTTTCGGAATTGTCCCGGATATGAAATACTCCGTGCGCGTGGAAATGCCGGCAAGATCCGCATTTTCTCCGGGAGCCGCTCCCCCTTGAGAATCTATCGTCATGCTCGTTACATTCCCCGGCGCTTTCGGAAAACTGCCTGCAGGCAGTCCTTTGCACACTCCTCGCATGGTATTTGCCCAGAGACGTGCAGCCGCAGTTGAGCCTTGTGACAGCTCCAGATTTACGTCGTTTCCTATCCACAGCGCCGCGGAATACTGCGGCGTATTTCCCACAAACCATATATCATACTTATCGTTCGTCGTTCCGGTCTTGCCCGCAACGGGCTGAGTTCCGACCGCCGCCGCGGAGGCAATTCCCTCCGAGACCGTCGTCCGCAGAATATCATTCATTATAAACGCCACGCCGGGATCGAAAACTTCCTTTGATTTCGGCGCAGTTTCGAGCAATATCTCTCCTTTGCGGTTGAGCACCTTCGTGTAGCACGTAGGCTCCACATATTTCCCCTCATTCGGGAATACAGCATACGCCGCAGCCATCTCGAGCGGAGATATGCCTTTCGACATACCGCCCAGCGCCAGAGCCGACGCGTTAAGATCGTTCGTCTCGCCGGAATCCACGAGGGTCGTGATTCCCAGAGCTTTCAGCGTTTTCATGGAACGCTCCGTGCCCACCTCCTGAAAAACCTTGACCGCGTTCACGTTCACCGACTGTTCCACCGATTTTCTCAGCGTATGACGACCGCGATAGCCTGAGTACCAGTTTTTAGGCCACACTTTTCCGTTATATGTGAGCGGAGCGTCATTGATCACGCTCGCAGCTGTCCAGTACTGCCCGTAAAAATCACCCTCCTTTTGGTATTTAAACGTCTGCTCTTTGCCACTCTCCACCGCCTCATATCCGCTCTGGAGCGCCGGCGCGTAAACCGCAAGCGGCTTGATTGAAGATCCCGGCTGTCTCGGCCCCACAGCCCTGTTATAAAGCATCCTGCCCACGGTATTCCTGCCGCCGATCATCGCCTTGATCTGCCCGTTCTTATTGTCCATCACCACCATGGCGGACTGCGGCTGCACGACTTTCTGTCTCAACGCATACGAATCCGGCGAAAATCTTATCCCGCGATCGGTCATCTGCACAAGAGATGAATTCTTGTCGAAATATTCCTTTGCAATCACGAGATTTCCGTCCTTGTCACGCGATTTAAACTCTGCAGGAACGGATATATATCCGCCCCCGATGATGTGGAATACGCCGTTTTCCACGACATAAAGATCCTTGAATTCCACGCTCACATCCCTGCCGCCGTTTACCGTCACGTTATAGAAATTCAAGCGCTTGCCCTTATCGAATCGTACGTCCCCCCCGGATTTCACCGAATACTCATCCGGACGCACCGTAAATCCGCCGTCCGCGTCAAAATATGAATTGAAATCATAAAGCAGAATTTTTCCGCTCTTTCCGCTCAGCACATTACCGTTTGCATCTTTTCTGATGTTGCCGACTTTAGGGAAATTCGCGTTGTTCGCAAACGCATCCTCGACGGATTGCTGTGCCTGACTGCTCATCGTGGTATATATCTTAAGTCCGCCGTTATACACCCGCTGTGTAGCTTCCTGCTCGTCATCATTATATTCCTCCATGAGATCGGCTATCACCTGCTGTATCACATAATCCGAAAAGTATGCAGATTTCCCGGTAAATGTTGAAATATTCGGCACGACGTGCGGTTTCAAATCCTCCGCGAGCGCCTCCTCCATTTCCGACTCATCTATCATCCCGTACTCGTGCATGTTCTTAATCGTCCGGCTGCGCCTGTCCGACGACGCATCGCCGTTATACACATACGTAAAATCTCCGTCGCGCTTCAATATATTTTTATTATCCTCGCGCACATCACTTGTGTAAAATCTCTTGACAAGCGCAAATGTATTCGGAGCCTTGGGCAGCGACGCGAGCGCCGCGCACTCAACCAAATCGAGTTCGCCTACATCCTTTGAGAAATAAGCCTGAGACGCCGCCTGCACACCGAAAGAATTAAAACCGAGAGAAATAGTGTTCAGATATGCTTCTATTATCTCTTCCTTGCTGAGGCTGCGCTCCAAAATCACAGTATAATACGCCTCCGTAATTTTGCGGCGAAGAGTCCTCTTGCTCATATCGTCCCGCAAATAAAGATTCCTCGCAAGCTGCTGCGTGATGGTACTTGTACCGCCCAGCCGTTCTCCGTGAACCAAAGTATCCTTAATTGCGCCGAACATCCTTATAACATTGAAACCGTTGTGCTTCCAGAAAGTCTTATCCTCGATTGCGATTACTGCATTCACGAGGTCCTCCGGCAGATCGTTATACTCAACCATGGTACGCAACCCCGCATTGGCGCCGTAAACGGTATCGACCTCCTGCTCCTTGTCATCATACAATATGGAATTTTCGGACAACATTGCCGACAAATTATCCGTGTCGATCCTCGGAGCTTTGATGATTACAATGGCGGAATAAAGCAGCACTAAAAGCATCAGCGCCGCAAATCCAAGCAACGCGATCTTGATAAGCTGTCTCACATTCAGCCTGACCTTTGTTTTGTTTCTTCTTCTTACCCTCGTTCTCGCCATCTCTATTCTCCTACTGCCGTTCTCGCCGGCGCCGCTCTCCCGGAGTCGGCGCGTTCCCGGCAAAACCCTACATTCCGTTCTCTATTTTCAGTACATCCCTCTTATACTTAAACGGCGTTGCAGCAACCATCACATCATAATACGCCCAATGCGATTCAGCCACATCGGCAAAATATTCGCTCGTTCCGCTGAACGCGGATCCATCCGCCGTTCTTCCCAAAAATGCGTTGATCACCTTTACAACCTCAGCTCTCGTGATATAAGCATCCGGTCTGAAGGTATTATCCTCATAGCCGCCGATCCAACCGCTCTTGTACATCTCCTCGATATACGCGCGACCCCATGCGCCCGCAATATCCGAAAACGGCACGCGCACGGCATCCGAACGTTCGCGTCTCTTCTTCAATTCGGCATTTACGCGCTCTTCAACGGCAAGCAATATATCATTATCCGAAATCATATTTGCATTAAATGATGCCCTCGTATCGCGAACAATTTTAATCAACTCGCGCTCATCCGCATAACGGACATCTTCCGCCAGTTTCGCGGAAAGCAGTTTTGCCGCGCTGTAGCGAATCAGCATGACCGCAAACTCCTGACGCGTAATCGGTGCATCCGGTGCGAAACGCTCCGCACTGTACCCTGTTACAATCCCGTGCTCGTACACATAGCCGACGGCGCCCGCATACCATTTGCTCCGCGAAACATCCGCAAACGGCGCGTTATATGCCTTTGGATCATAATCCCCGGAAAGCGCCGCAAAAACGGTCGCTATTTCAGCGCGCGTCATGTTGCGTGACGGCATGAACAGCATTTTCCCGTCGGCTGTCGCATATCCTTTCAGATACGGCGCTCGCTCGACTTCAACGCCCGATTCTACTCGGTAGACCTTCTCCGGCGACCTGCGCGAGCCGCTCTCGACATTAATCGTAACTTCATATGTCTTTTGACTTCCGTTGCCGGCGGTTACCGTATATCTTACGGGCGGTGCTGAAAAATCGACTTCCGCGCCCGACAGCGGCGAAACACTCGCATCTACACCCGCAAGCGTGATCACCGGCTTCACGGCTTTCAAATTACTGCCGCGCGGCAGCAAAATACTTATTGTGCCCTTGACATGATCTATTATCGTTGCACCCACCTGTTTATCCACGACCATCGACTCGATTGCGTTGTTCCCCTCAAGCGTACGCGCTACCGTCACGGTATTCAAGCCGGCAGGACTCTGCACTTCATCATCTATTTTGACCCACACTCTGTATATGCTGTTTTTCAGAAAATCGGTATTGCCGGGAACAGTCAGCTCAGCTTCCCATACACCGCCCGTTTTAGGAACCGCATTTACGGGGCTGACCGTTCCTACTACGCCGCCGCCAACTACAGCATCCGCGCCCACTCTGATAACCGCCGGGGTGCCTGACGGCGCGTCAGCCAGCTTGTCCAGATGTACCCCGGTAAGCTCCACTTTCACCCTGCCGCCGGCAGGAGGCAAAAAGCTCGGATTTATCGCATATGGCTCAAGAAGAGTGAGCGCTACCGTATTTACGGCGGGCTTAGGCTGTTTTTTCACCGTAGGAATCGCCCCGCCCGTCATAGTCACGGTCTGCGGCTCGCCGTTTAATCTGACCGTTACCGGATATGTTTTATCCTCCGTGTAGCTCTTGTTTTTCGGCAAATCAAACGAGACGGAAGCTTTGTTTTGCGAAACATCAAGCACAGCCTCCCGATCGGTGCCGCCCGCAAGTCCTGCAAGGGAAACTGTCACCTTTTTATCCCCCGCCTGCCACATTGAAGCTATATATTCAAAGTTTTCACCCGTAAGCTCAAGCGTGCATGTACCGCCCTCATATTCAAACGGCGCCGGCACGACGACGCCCGTCACGCGCGGCTTTTTCTGCCGGGGAACGGTCACCCGGTCGAGTCCGGTAAGCGTCTGCCTTTCACCGGAAAGCGTCACCGCAAACGGATAAACCGCATCCGTGTCGTAGCTGTCGCAGCGAGGCAGAACAAAGGATGCCGTGTATTTGCCTCCGTCCCATGCAGCATTCTTTTCTCCGAGAGTTCCCAGTTTTATTTTGAGCAGTTTGTCACCGCTCGGAATCGCCGCAAGAGAAGCGGGGTTTAAATTATTGCCCGCAACCGCAACAGTCAAATTCCCGCCAT